>JAAGZO010000074.1 GCA_024206195.1 bacterium
AAGTTTAAACTCAGTGCTTAACCATGTACAAAACTCAAAAGCAATCAATTGATGTGCATATGTTCCACCGTCATATCTTCCCCTCTTTTTCTTTATCAATTTTAAACTGCGAGAATCCTCGCTATTTAAATATTGCTCTACCGTTTCAAGAAAGTCTTTAGTAGATCCCAAAACCTCCCAATCTCTAACCCTTTTAGTTGGGAAATATTTATTAAGATCTGTTAAGCAAATAAATCCTTCCTCATCTACTCTTATAGGTTCTGCTTTCCCGTGATAGTCCATTTTCATATCAAAAGCTTTTTGTAATTCCATTTAATACCTCTATGTTAATCATTATATATGTAAATAGATTTAATTGCAACAATTAACTTGACACTATAAACTATATACTCTAAGCTGTAGTCAAGGTGGTAAGAAATGAGTCAATGGACACATGTAAACGGATCAATAAGAATTGATGCATTGAGAATTATTGGAATGCCTCAACCAAATTTAAAAGAATTATTTAAGACTGCAAGCTTTGAAGATGATAGTGCAGTCTGGGATAATTGCAATGTCCCTATAGGTAGCGAAGGGTCAATAGCTGTATCTATATGGGAAAATCCATCAGATAGCGCAGTGACTGCTTATACTGTTGGAATCTTTGGAGATCTTAGAGATTATGAAGATGAAGAAGAGATAGTTAAATGGTTTACTGATATTATTGAAAACAAAGGGTTGATGATTAGAGATGCTATCATTTCAATCAAAATTGAGTATAAAGATAATACTGCTTATGGCGTTGATGATGAAGGCAAAGTAATTAAGCTTAAATAAAAATAAGATAGTAGTAGGTAACTATATCTATTACTATCTAGGAAAGGTGGGAAAAAATGAAAACATATGGTGTAATGATCCCTATAGCTGGTCATTGTTTCGTAGAAGTAGAAGCAGAAAGCGAAGAGCAAGCAAAAAGTAAGGCATTTGAAAAGATTTCTTTAGATGACATCGACGACTGGGAGCCTTTGGAGCAATTCAATACAGGGAGTGTTTGTCATTGTCCTACTCCACGGGAAATTGAAATTGACGAACTATAACAAATCACCACCGTTTAACTGTCAAAGGTTAGCGGTGGTAGTATCCGGTTCAATTCCGGTCGGTTGCTGAGATTGTGGTAAATGCCTGATGCTTAACAGTTATGTAGGACAGCACAGATTGTTTGTGTATTTCAACTGTAAAAGAAATACTCATACGGGAAGGTAGCTCAGTGGCGAGCTAGAGTATAGCTACCGAATGAAAATACTAGGTGAGTAGTTCGGATAGTGCGCAAATCTCAACCGGATATCGCACCGGTGGACGTGGGTTCGACTCCCACCCTTTCCATATATTTAATTAAGGTGGTAGAGAATGACAAAAGATGAATTATTACAGAAACTAAAAGAATGCGCGTTTGGTGGTGACACTGAACGAGACCATGCTAAAGCAGATGACTTGCTTATTGAATATATCAACGACAAAGATATAGAGAATGCTTATAAAGCTGTAGAAAAGTGGTATGCATAAATCACCCACTAACTATACGACCTG
>JAAGZO010000810.1 GCA_024206195.1 bacterium
ACGCTCTAATCCAAAATCATGCCGACGCTTACACCTGTGCTCTATCTCCACCTCAACCCCATACAAAACCCCGGATTGATCGTAATCTTCATCTTCGCCCTCTTTAGGCAGACGTTTTGATGCCTCAGTAACAAACCCTACGCTTTTACACCGTCCCTGATCCTCATGGTCGCATCGACCGCAGACTTGTCTTGTTGTCTGAACATCTCGGCTAAATAGCATATTCCCCCCTATTTGTTTAAAATCAGTGTGTTAGTCCGTAGAGAATGTTGACTCACACTCTAAATACTCGTGTGATGAAGCTTAGTTTGAAGGCGTCCATCGCTCTCTCAACCATCTCAAAATCATCAAACCCTACTCGATGCCAACATGTGCCCTCTCGCGTAAGAACAATACCCTTTAAGGTACAACCATCTTCTTCATTGTTGCGACAGTATGTGTTGTTACACTCCTTTATACGGGTGTCTGTGAGCCATTCCGCGTCTAATTTTATCGATATACTGTCCGGTATGTTCAAATTTCCCCCTTTTTAATTTTTAAAAAAAAGATGAGCGTGGTTACTATACACATAACCGACCCCCGACCCCGAACACCCCCCCACCCCCTCTTGACTTCTGAGCCTTCTTAATCTACTCTCCCAGGTGCTACTCTCTGGCTGTTCTGTGTCCTATCTCTATGGTCCTATAACTATCATTATGTAAACTATTGAGATAATTAGAGCTAATACGAGCATATCAGAGATAATCAGAGTATGGTAACATGAGACATATGGTGTAAGTGCTTGATATTAGGTAGGCTGATACACCTTATATATAGAGATCTTGTATTCTACTCTCAGTCTGTCCTGTCCTATCTTAGCCGAGGCTACTTTCTGTACGGACTAATACCCTGAAATCATTCATATTGCCCAAAAACGGGGTTGATTTGGTCTAGTGTTCAGTTTTTGAACGCTCGGGTGTGGGTGCAGGTTTTGCATAACTCCTCGTCATCCTCTTATGGCCGATCCCCGAGAAAATATAAAGCATCGCACTCATAGCATTTTATTGCGTCGCCTGGGATTAGTTGTGTATGCATACTTCCACATAGCCGACATTCCATACCTAACGTGTCTATAGCTTCTGGAAGGGGACACCAATCTGGTACGCCTTTTTGTGGGATATTGCGTATGTTGTGATCAATGCTACAATATGTATAGCAGTCTGACAGATTGGGACATTCAGAGCATTCATCTATTATGCATACTTTAGTCATTGTTTGTAGCACTTGTAGCCAACACATTTCTATGTACACATGTATTACAATAATTATTCAATGACTTCCCCCTCTATAGCTTTTTGACGTTCTGCACTTACCTTAACCATGAATTGTTGTAAGTTTTTTACATTGATTGTTTGGTGTGTTACTTCTTGTTCACGCTTTGCCACACCTGTATCAACCAGCGTACTCTGCATCATCTTTTCAATCTTCCTACCTTGTTCAAAACCTTTGTCTTGATCTTCCTTACTCTCTGATTTGAGGTTGTCTTGAGCCATGGACAGCATCTTCTCTTTGATGTTGAGTATAACCGGCACAGATTCAATATTTCGCACTTCAGCATAGTCTCTGATACGTTGGAGAAATTTCACACTATGCTTTTTCTGGTAGATACCAGATTGGACCATGCTGTCACTATAACCGGCTTCTCTTGCAGCCTCTTTCCATGGCAACCCTAAACATATGTTACGTATAAATAACTCTTCTTTGTCTATTACTATATTTAATGCATCATCTGTCATGGGCAATTATACGGTAAAGGCTTGTTATCTTTACATTCTTTTGCGTTACAACGTCCAGTCGATGACGTTTCCCACTTCCAGCCCATACATTGTGATCCAATACAGTTCTTTGGCTGATTGCTTGGCAGACTAAACTTTTTCCAGCATGTTTTTGTTTGAGCGTCTGTCTCTTCTATTATTTGCATCTTAATCGTCCCACTCGAATTTTCTACAGCCCCACGCTCCGCCACGACTCTTGCACTCATGCTTACAATTACCGCATACTCTTTTTTGATATATTACCGATTCGCCATTGTATGATTTTTCCTCCTCTTCATTCTCATTCGGAGCTATAACGTCATTGTTAGAGATATAGTCATATACATCCTCATACTCTGGTTCCTCATATTCATCTGTATCAAATTGATAACCATCACAAATATGGACATACACAGGTCTATCTTGATACTCACATCGTTTTGTTTCAAATTTTATACAATTATAACAAGTATCCATTTATTCCCCTCTATATACTAGTATAAATGGACCGAATTTTCGCCCTAGCCCTTGCTATTTGGCCCTTTACAGCGTTACGGCTAAGCCTGTACTTATTATTTCCAGACATAGCCATGGCAATCTCTTTGTATGTTTTGCCTTCAAAGTGAAATTGATGAAGTACTCTATTTTGTAGCGGAGTTAAAAACGGGAAATTAACAGCGGATTCATGGAAGTAACTTGTTAGGCCGGGCCATATTAATTCACCTTGTGAGATTGCATCAATTATTTGTTCGCTAACAGCCAATTCTCTTTGGTATTTATAATCCTGACTAATATACTTCTCCACCCTATCACATAACTCTGTGCAATCACTCCTTTTTTTACACTCTTCACAAGTTTTCATTGCACTATTTATAACACACACTCACTTTAGATGTCAATACTAATGTTTAGCCTATGGCGTACAATCTCATATACATTCACATGCCATTTTTTGTCAAACCTGCCATTATACGTCAATACTCTGTAATCACTCACAATTCTATCACATATCCCAACAAATCACGCTAATATGTGACATTCTACGGCAAATATCTCTTGCCAATAATTTTTATATTCTCACACGAATAAACTTTTATCTCTTATCATTCCATAGACTTATGATTTATTATTATGTTTGTTTGTAACTTGGCATGTATGTTGTAGTATAGATATGTAACTTCAAACAAAATGGAATAGGCAATTAGCAATCTAACTATTAAATAAAGGGAGAAACAATCATGAAAACATCTCAATACTTGGTACAGGGAAAAACAAAAGGCAGATGGCAGAATGAAACTATCCACAATGATATTTATGAAGCGCGAAAATCTATTAATGAAAAAGTCGCGTGTTACAAAAACAAATTTCGACTGGTTGATACATCGACCAATGAAACTCTTTTGGTTTATAGGGAAGCAAAAGTATAATCAAACAAACCAGGGGAGTGTAATGCTTCCCTAATGAAAGGAGTTAAAACAAATGTCAGAAGAAACAAGAAACGTAAATTGTAACATTCCAGTGAAACTATGGGAACGACTGATGGACCTCAAACGAGACAGAAAGATAAAGACAATCAAGCAGGGTATTATAGAAGCCTTGCACGTCTACCTGATAGAAAAAGAAAAATATTAACGGAAAGGAGCGCAAATCATGAAAAAACAACTATATGAAATAGTTAACAAATATGACGATAAGGTCGTTGTAGATGAGACGCATACCCAGGCGGTGGGAGAAAAGGACTGGGCATATCAATTATGTTATGAAATGAACAGATCTCAAAAATATCTTGACAACCCACGCTATTACTATGTCAGAAAACATTATGAAAAGGAGGCAAACAATGACTAAAAAGCAAGCTCTCACAATTCTCACACCTCCTTTGATGTTTCTTTACCCATGCGCCACTCTCCCTTCCTCCATATCTGACCCATCCTCCTTTTCGTAATATTTTTTCATAGCCTCATATAGTTCTCTGGTTTCTGTTTTATCCAGTACCATCTCGCCGTATGAATTGATATAGTATGAGAATGTCGATACATACAATTGACCATTATCCTCAAATGAGACATATTCTCCCCCTTCATTTTTTGTAAATAATACTTGTTCACTCATGACAACCCCCTTATATCCTGTTTAGCGTGATGTGTTTCTAAATCATGGCAACCCTTACACAACACTT
Source organism: bacterium (assembly GCA_024206195.1). Next base: position 3,973 of record JAAGZO010000810.1, read on the forward strand.
CCATTTCTGAAGGATCGCACAATAAATGCTTTCTGATAGTGTCATAAATTTCCTGCCAGTTTGTGATGTTATTTCTGTGATGGACATGAACCTTTACCTCTTTTCCCTTCGCAACAGATTTCTTTGCTCCACACGTTTGGCATGTGTATTTGTCACGTTTTAGCACAGCAGCGTGCTCCCTGGATCTTAAAAACAATTGACGCAATGAAGATTTTATACGTGAATTAGGAGTGTATAGAAGTTTTTTAGGCATATGTCATAATCCGTTCTTGATTTTGGTTGTACTCTTTAAAAACAGAATCTCTTTCTTTTTTAAAATCAAACTTATCGAACATAAAACTAAGACCACTTTGCCTAATAGCTGCAAAGATACAGGCAGGACAACTCGTGATTTCCCATAATCTTTTTAAAACTTCGGCTTGGGGAATTGTGAAAGACCACATGTCGCAAAAGTCAAGAGCCCCATGTGTGCCAAAAATTTTTACTGCATCCAATGTTGTTGAGGTTTTTATAATTTCTTTTAATTCGACCAGATCTCCTGGTTGATGGTGATCCCCATTGGCATAGATACACATTTTACAAACTCTTTCAGGATTGTTCGTACAGCTTTTTTCATGGCGTTTCATCCAATACTTAGAACCACCGGACTTCTTGCAATAGTCACAATAATATCTCCAACGTCTAACTGCTCTCATCTCTCACCCTCCCTTTTAGGTTCCAGTCTTGCCATTGATCGCATTTAGCCAAACTCTTTTTTATGTATTTTTCATGCATTTTGCACCAGCTTTTACCTTTCCAGATTTGGAAACGACAGGTACGACAACATTTATCCGGTAATTGATTTAATATCATTGTCAGATAGCCCTCTCTTTGCAGCGAATGATTTCAATGCGTCAATGCCTTGCGTTTTGTAGATGGCGGCTCCGTCATTGAGTAAAAAGACATTATGATCATCTTTCCCATCGTTGCGTTGAGCTTTACGTGATTGCGGCCGTGGCTTACGGTTTCGGTATTGACCATTAGTAATTTTACAAAAGTTAGATCTGCGAACAAGCCAACCAAGATTGGCTTGAAAATCCTTCGCATTGCCCATAAGGAAATCAGAACTGCTAACATCTAACCAGAAAAATAAAGCCCATAAATCTAAATCAGGATACTCTTTCCATCTTGCTCTTAAATACCCCCTAAATGGGTCAGACCAATTATTGACCCTGGGAAGTTGAGGGCATATCTCATGGTAGAGTTTTATAATTTTCTCATGAGGACAACGAGAAAGGGGTGGAGGTTTTTCTTCACCCCCGTTAGTTCCCTTATCTCTTTCTTCTTCTTCTTCTTCTTCTTCTTCTTCTTCTCTAGCGGTAGGTGCCTCTGTAGGTGCCTCTGTAGGTAAAGGTGTCTCTTGGTTGCTTTGTCTTTTAGTCCAATTGCTTGTAATCTCTAAGAATTTTGGTATTTCGAGGGTGACATATTTATCTTCGATTTCGTAAACTATCTTTTGCCTTTTTGAATAAAAGTTGAGGATTTGTTTAACTTTGCCTGAACTTTTCCTCAACTTTCGTGAAAGAAACTTCAAGGAAACGGTCAACTTTCCTTCAGAAAGCCTTGAAAATTCCTTCCCGTAAATCTCTAACAGGATAAAAAAAACAGAATAACCAGCATCCCCAAACTCGTCCATCGCATCTGAAATATCAGGATTATCATGTGATGCTGTTTGATGTTTGAACCAATGCATTTATTCTCCCATAATCTCTTTTGAAATTAAAGTACCATAACAAGAGCCACACATACGCTCGCCTTTATAGGTAATTAAAAAAACATGTACTTTCTTGCAGATTGGGCATATTTCATACTCCATTAAAATTTTTCCTCTAACCATTTTTCAAACGGTTTCCACGCTGGATGCTTTTCATATGACGGTTGGCACTTTCTTGGTTCACCGTCTTTTTTTAAGAATGTAGGTCCATAATGTGGGCTAAAGTGCCATTCCCACAGCTTCCCGTTATCATCTATCCCATTGCCAAGATATAAAGAGTGAGAACATTTCATACAGTAATCACACCCATAGTTAGAGCAATGCATACTATTACAATAATCAGGTTCCATTGCCCCTCCCCAGACTTATATTACGATCATGCACAGCCCTATGACATTTAGCACAAAGTGTCACCAAATTATCCAATGTGTCACCTCCACCCTGTGACCTAAATCTCCTATGGTGTGGTTGTAGCTGAAAAGAAGACCCGCAATATCTACAAGAGTGATTGTCACGGTTAAGCATATCGATTGTTAATTTTAGATATTTATTTCTACTTAATTTCACTCGTTTCTGCTTCGGCTGTGGGTTCATGCGGTTCCTTTTACTAATTTTAAGTAATCAAGAATTGAACATTTCTTCTCGCAAGAATGTCAGAACTGAGCGATATGTTCCTATTGCCTCTGTGCCTATTTTTATACTACTGAAACATGCTCTTAAGACACCATCAGCCACATCTGCTTGATACTTCAGATCGGCCACAATCCTATCACCTTGCGCTAATTTTGGAATCAGGGTTACAGGGTGACTCTCTATCTTCAACTTGGTTATTTTAGTGGCAAGAGCTATATGATAGTCTCTTTCGGCAGCCGCCTGTTTTGACCTTAGATCAGGTATAGAATCATTGAGTATTGTAATCTCTCTGTTCTTTTTTGTGAGTCCGTCCATCGCTTGTTGTGGTGTCATATTGCCCCCTTAAAATGGTATGTCGTCTTCTGGTGGTTCTGGCATCTTATTATCATGTCTTTCAGGATAGCTCGTTGCTGTTTCAATATCCTGTTTACTGCCAAGCATTTGCATTTCTCTTGCTTCAATCTCAGTTGTGTATCTGGTCATACCGTCTTTCTCCCATGATCTTGTACGGAGCTTACCTTCAATGTAAACGGGCTTACCTTTAACAAGATACTTTCCACAAATTTCTGCGAGTTGTCCAAATGTTACAATTCGATGCCACTCTGTTTTCTCTTTATGTTCTCCGGTTGCCTTATCTTTCCACTTGTCAGACGTTGCAATGGAAAAACTTGTCACAGCCTTACCGTCCTGAGTATATCTAACTTCAGGATCTTTCCCCAGGTTTCCGATAATAATTGCTTTATTTACACTCATGCTGATAACTCCTTTGATAGTCGTTGAATTAGTGATGCCGCAAAATTAGCCTTAGTCTCTTTGCTGATATTATAGGTTCCTGCGAAATCTTTCATATCCATATTTGCTGCTTTAGCAATGTCAATTAATTCATTTCTTTGGCCGTCTGTCATATAGCCATTTGGTTTAGGTTGCTTTGTGCCTTCCGGTAATGCCCACGGTGGCAATGTTGGAGGGTTCCACTTATAGGCAATCTTCTTGTCTTTAATATAACCACGATAACGCCCTTGATCTGTTATTGTAGCGAACGTAGAATCAAGATTATAAAGATATCTTCCGATCCCCCATTGAACAGCCGCACGTTTCATAGCACCCGATAATCCGCCTTTCACGGCTTCTATGTCGGTGTTTTCAGCACCGTCCCATTTAGTGACCCATTCAGCATCAGGTGGTGTTAGAAGAGATATCCCACATAACAGCCCACCACCTGGACCTTCTTTAAATTCATTTTTCCAATTTTCAGGCCCAACAACATCATCCAACCTGTCCATAATAGCTCGATTTGTGATATAAGCTAACACCATAACCCAAGGCTTACCGTTCTTCTCTCCTTGCTGCTGTATCCTCCATTCGATATCCTTAAAAGGGAAGGGGTTCTTCAAGTCCTGTAGGTTCATTCAATGCCTCCTTTAAAGAAATTTTATCCAATACATACCCCCAAGGGTCTATCGTGTATTTACCCGTTCTGTACTCATAGGTGTTTCTGTATATAAGGTAGGTATGTGCTGATACTTTCCAGTCACACCCACACTGACACCACATTCTAAAATGGTTATAAAACATTAGCCTAACACCTGTTTTTTAACTCTTGGTTGACGTTCAAGGAATAATTCAGCCATTAAGTTAAACACTTTTAAATCCTGCTCGTATGTTTTGGTCGTATCTTTGAATTGATACTCTCCTGTTTCTTTATCAAGGCGGACTAATGCACATCCATCTGATTCACACTGTGACCGATAAGCAGCAACCTGATAGGAAGATTCTTTATAAAGGGATTTGGAGGTTTTGAAGTCGATGACGTATCTTTTACGGTCATCTTTTATTGTGAGGTCACATATTAGGTCAAGGGTTCCTGCCCATCGGTCGGAGTATACAGTGTGTTCTGTTTCAATTGGTGTTACGTTAAAGTCTTTGTCCCAATTATTAAAAGCATAAATAGCATCTTTTGTCTGTTCACTATTTAAAAATGTGAGTTTATTTTCTTTATAATAGTGCTCTATATAATTATGAACATCAGACCCCACTTCTAACGCTTCTTTTGAAATACGATTAGACGCATCTTTAGCTGATTCCAATACCTCTAAAAAATCATCTATTTTAAAAACAAAAGATTCTTGCTCTGCCCACTCTCGAATCTCATCAATGGCACAGTTCACAGCCCATTTTCGTAACCCGAATTCATCTGTACAATAGGATATAATACTTGTAACAGACGGTAATTTTTTATCGTCAAATTCATAATATCTGCTCATCTTCCCTCCCCATTAATTCTTTAACTACGTGAAGAACATCTTCTATCTCTTTTTTATCGATTGCCCAGGATGCTGCACCAATAAAAAGGTTATTAAATTCCACCCTCTCCTCTTGGGTTAGTCCCTTTGTTGCGGCCTGTATTTTTGTTAAACAATAGTTCATGTTCCTCCCAATCAAACGGACATACTCTATGTTCTGGTTTAAGACACACACCTGTGCTGTTATCCCATACACAATTATTATTAGTATACCAAGGCTCTGAATACACATTACAGTAAGTCATAGATCCACCTTACTGCTGGCCTTATGACCACATGTTCTGCAAACCCAATAATAATCGACCTGTTCTTTTCCCTTATTGTATGAGTAGATAACCATTGGAGCACCGCATTTTTTACACCTCCCATCCTTTTCCATTTCACTCTCCTATATAATAAGGTGCGCCCGTTTCCCATTTACAGGCCGGATACTGTTTTTCGATTGTTCTAATATCGATTTCGGTTGAAATGTTTTTTATAACTCCTAATGTGAGGATGGAAAGCGTTACGATTAAAATAAAATTTATTTTCATTTATCCACCTCCAAAACTCTCAACCCAAATTTTATCGCATCTCTGTAAATTTCAAAATGCTCCGCTTTGATGCCGAATTCAATAGCCTCATTCTCTGTAACCGCCATCCATTCGTCGTGCGTTTTATACATACAGCCAATTTTTGTTTTTTGCCGTTGTACGTAAACGCTGAATCCTGAAAATTGGATCGCCACAATGCCGTTTGCTCCGAATAAATCAGCTCTGGATAAATTAGCTCCGAATAAATCAGCTCTGGATAAATTAGCTCCGAATAAATCAGCTCTGGATAAATCAGCTTCGGATAAATCAGCTCTGGATAAATCAGCTTCGGATAAATCAGCTCTGGATAAATTAGCTCCGAATAAATCAGCTCTGGATAAATCAGCTTCGGATAAATCAGCTTCGGATAAATCAGCTTCGGATAAATCAGCTTCGGATAAATTAGCTTCGGATAAATTAGCTTCGGATAAATTAGCTTCGGATAAATTAGCTCCGGATAAATTAGCTCTGGATAAATCTTTGTTGGCCATTTTGATTACAAAATTAATCAGATTGGTCATAACTCCCTCCTTTTAAGGTGGTCCCCCTTCGGACGCCGAACATTGAAAAACCAAATATTTCTGTTTTATTATGTTTCATAGGTGGCGAACTCCTTTTACACTCGGTTATTTCGCGCCTACCAGGGGGAGTTAAACTCTTGTTTTTATTCATGTATACGCTATGTATTCGCAAAAAACACAATGTATACTTTGCAAAA
>JAAGZO010000811.1 GCA_024206195.1 bacterium
ATCTAATAAATGCTTAAATAGGAAAAAATGAAATGGATTTCAAGCAAAATTTAAAACTCTTTTGGAAATCTGGGTGTGGCTTTCTGGGAGATGGGGGCGGGGATTCGGGGGTTCGAGCAGATGATAAGAATTATGACATGTCTTAAACCCTATGAAATGGGCCTCGGGTAGTTGGGATTACGGTTGAAATGGGTGAAATGAGGTGCTTTGGATGGATAACTGTAATTCCTACCCCCAGAATGGTGTCAAAATGGCTGTTTCAGAGTTTTCGAGTGTTATAGTATGCGGTAAATAACACCCTTCTTAGATAGATCAAATGTTTATAATGGTTTTAGGGGTTAGAATGTGAGTTCGGCTAGGTTGATATGAGTTCATATGTCAGAAACAAAAGGGGGTAAAAAGTTTTTCTGAGTATAAGGATCTAGCAGTACATAAATTATGGTTTTTGAGTTCTTGGAGTCATTGAGAACTCACTTCACGCCGTAAAGTGAAACGGGCGATTTAAGGTGTTTAAATTGCTTTGGTTGATAGTAAGGTATGGGTTTTGTTGTAATGTGGCTTAAATGGGCTGTTAAGGGGCTTAGATTGGATATGTCTCAAATCAAACCCCTGCAAAATTTTTTCTAAATTTTTTTCATAATTTCTGAGAATCTATGGCGCCATTCAATTCCAAACAATTTGACACCCTCCACATGGTTTGTTACTATATACATAACGTTAATCTATAAGGCTTATATAATGATAAAAGATCTAAAATCAAAACATAGAAACATTGCTCGCTTAACCTTCCAAGGATACACACCTAAAGAAATATCTGCCCGAACAGAAACTCCCGTTCAAACCATCTATACCATTCTGCGTGACCCCATGTGCAAATCTTTCATTGATGGCCTATCAGATAAAGCAGACGTTGCAATCCTGGATACAAGAAAACGCCTCACAGACCTAGACGCAAAATCCCTAGAAACTTATGAAGAACTCCTAGAAAATCAAGACGGTGAGATTTCACCTAATCTTCGCTTCAAAGTGGCTAAGGATGTTTTAGATCGGAATGGTCATAAAGCTCCTGAAGTAGATCTCTCTATAACAGCTCATTTCAATGCTGATGATCTTATGCGGTTAAAGGAGCAAGCTAAATCAATCGAAAAAGAACAAGCCTCCCAAACAATAAATCTGAAAGACATCAAAGAAATTAAATCGGACGACTCAGAACAGGACATAGACAATGACTAAAAATGATTTGGTTGAGTTTAGAATTAAGAAGGTGGAAGAGGAGAACGAGGTGCAAAATAAAAAGATAGAGCAAATTTTGGCGAAGTTAAACCTTATTCTGGGAGGTGTAGCAATCACACCTTTCATTTTATCCTTAATAGCATTATTTATAAAGTATAAAACATAATGGATTATTTTAGCAATACAGTAAAGGTTGAGTGGGTTAAGAATGAACCAAGACGCATGAGGCTGTTGGAGGATGTGAGTTTTATTGATGCTAAGGGGAAGGAGTGGTTAGCTCCTGAAGGGTCCTTGATAGATGGGGCGAGCATTCCTAAGATTTGCTACTCAATCATAGGGCCTCCCTTTATAGGATTCTACAGAAGGGCTTCAGTGATTCATGATGTTTATTGTGAAAGTAAGATAGAGTCTCATGAGGCAGTTCATAAGATGTTTTATGAGGCTTTAAAGCATGAAGGAGTTAGCTCAAGAAAAGCTTGGGCAATGTATACGGCAGTTAAATTATTTGGGCCTAAATGGGCCTGAGAATTAATAAAAGGGGTGTATCATGGCACTTACAGTTGCAAAAGGCAGTTACGGCATAAGCATTGTTTTCGATGGGTCTACCCCATGGGATTCAACAACCGATTATCCTGAAGGACTTCTCATAGAGTCTTTTGAGTTTAAACCTACTGCAACGGATGATATAATGATTGTCCGTGACACTACGGCTTCAGGGCGTTTTCTATTTCACGAGAAGGCAGCTACAGAGTACGACAGTAAGATTAAGTTATTTCCTGCGGAAGGCAGCAAGAAGAAATTTTCTCCTTACATTGTAGGCAATGAAGCGTCTAGTGGCACAATCTTAATAATCGAGTTGAAATAATGTCGAAATTTGTCGGATTTATTGGCATTCAGGATTAAAGCACAAGGGAGGGTTTTCTCACCATGATAGATGCGTTTTTAACTGTTTTGGCATGTAGTTATCTTAGCTACACTTTGTTGGTTAGGTTAGTGCATGTTTTGAGCCTTTATTTCAAAAAGATTGGTGATGATAACAGTAATTTTTTTGGTTATTTCAAGCAAATTTTTCCTTTGAAAAATAGTTATGAAATCTTAGCTATTATATGGATGGTAGTTTATTATGTTCGATAAAAAAGATCCAGAGGTACAGAAATTACTTTTACAGTGTATGAGATCGACTAGGGTTTTTGCTAAGACGTTCTTTCCGCATGAGGTTGAGAAGGACTTTTCGCCTTTGCATGATAAGATATTTGCTGTTATGGACGATCCTGACTGGAGGAAGAAGGGTATTGCTGCACCTAGGGGCATGGGTAAAACGACTTTGGCTAAGATAAAAGTTGTTAAGGGCATTGTTTTTCGGGAGAGTAATTTTGTTGTTTATTTGAGCAATTCGGCTACATCGGCTGAGGAGAGTACTGAGCATATTAAAAGGATGATGCAAGAGAATGAGTTGTTAAGGGCAGTGTTTGGAGATGTGAAGTGTTCTCAGAAAGGGTTTAAGGATGGCTTCAGTAAGAAAAGTTGGGTGGCTTATGGAGATGTTTATGTGCTTCCTAGGGGTAATGGGCAACAAGTCAGAGGAAAGAACTGGATGGGCCATAGACCAGGATTGATTGTAATTGATGACCTAGAAGATACTGAATTAGTTCGCTCAGAAGAACAAAGGAATAAGCTGTCAACATGGTTTTTCTCTGATTTAATGAAAACCGAGAGCAAGTTTGGAAAGCCTACCGAATTTGTTTACATTGACACGATTAAGCATGAGGATTCACTTTTAAAGTTGCTTGTGGATTCTAGTGATTGGTTATCTGTTGATACGCCCAATAATGTGCTGAGTATTTGTGACGATAATTTCAATACGTATGATCCTAATTACATGACAACCGAGGAGATCAAGCAGGAGTATCTGGAGCATAAAGAAAAGGGCAAGACGGATTTGTTCTATATGGAGTATATGAACATTCCTATATCTTTAAAGGATGCTATATTCAAGGACGAGTATTTCAAATACTATGAGGAGGGGGGTTCAGAGCTGCTTGTTACTAAAAAGGTTGATGCTTTAGATACAAGTGTCAACAGGTCTACGACGGTTACTGAAAGGATACCTGTTAAGGAGCTTGAGACGGTTGTTATTGTCGATCCTGCAAGGACGGTTAAGCTACATGCTGCGGAAAGTGCTGTGGTTGTTTTTAGTGTGCATAGGCGCTCGAAGAAGTTGTTTTTACGTAGTATTTATGGTAAGAAGGTTAGGCCAGATGAGCTATATGATGAGATATTTAGGTGTATTTTGATGTATGGGGCTAGGTTTCTTGCTGTTGAGGTTACTGGGCTGCATGAGTTTATTAGCCAGCCTATTAAGGGACAGATGAAGTTGCGTGGGATTTATCCTACATATCTCGAGATTAATGCTAAAGGGGATAAGGATACTAGGATTTCTACTCTTGCGCCATCCTATCGTTTAGGGTATATTTATCATAATATAAGCAATTGTGAGGCTGCGGAAAATCAACTCCGATGGCACCCAAAGAGTAAAAGGAAAGATATTATTGACGCAATGTCGTATATTACGAAGATTATAGATGATGAGTATTTGTATTTTGACCCTGAAGATGATGAAGATGGCGAGGATGAATTTTACGAATTAATGGACGATCCTTTAGAAGAGGATGATTGGAGAATTATATAATGGCTAGAGTACTTTATGGGAATATTGAGGGAAATGAAGATTTGCTAAGGGTGACTCAGGCAGATTTTGATTATGAGTATCCTGATGGCTTAGATTTGAAGCCTGGGTCTAAACTGCATAAGAATGTTTTGAATAGGATTATGGAGAGGGCTTCTGCGTCAGCTAGTTCTATTTCTTCTAGGTTTGATGGGTGGGAGAAGATGGACCAGAATTTGACTGCTTATATCAGGCCAGATGATGAGGAGATTAGGGTCAAGGCTGTTGATGAAAGGAAGCCCGTGAGTATTATCTTTCCTTATAGTTATGCTATTTTGGAGACTTTGCTAAGTTATATGATGGCTGCCTTTTTTCGTGATCCTATTTTTAGGTATGAGGGGCATGGGCCTGATGATGTTGTGGGCAGTATTTTAATGGAGAAGGTTGTTGCTTTGCATTGTAATAAGCATAAGGTTATGTTGAATTTGCATACTATGTTTCGGGATGCTTTTGCGTATGGGTCCGGCCATGTGGCCCCTATTTGGAAGCATTCTGGGACTAATTTTTCTGGAAATGCCCTTATCAATATTGATCCATATAAGGTTTTGAGAGATCCCAATGTGCCTGCGGATAAGATACAGGATGGTGAGTATTTTGCTTGGGCCAAAGAGACAAACTACATGGACTTGCTTACTGAAGAATATGATTCTGATGATCTGTTCAATGTGAAATATCTGGGGCTGATGGAAAATAAGAGTACGAGCATTTATGCTAAGGATAGCTCGGGCAGAAATTTTAAGGCGGGTTCTGTGGATAGCAGGGTTAGTGACGTTTTGAGTCCTGTTACAGTTATTCCTATGTATATTAAGATCATTCCAAAGGAGTGGAAGTTGGGAAGTTCTGAGAAGCCTGAGAAATGGTTTTTTCAAGTGGCTGCGGATTCAGTGATAATTACGGCTAGGCCCGCGGATTTCAAACATGAGAAGTTTCCTGTGGCTAATGCAATACCTGATTTTGATGGTTATAGTACGAATCCTATTGGTAGGCTGGAAGTGTTGTCAGGGATGCAAGGGGTTTTAGATTGGCTGTTTAATAGTCATATTGCTAATGTTCGTAAGGCTATTAATGACACGTTGATTGTAGATCCTAGTTTGGTTAATATGAATGATTTGAAAGATCCTAAGCCAGGGAAGATTATTAGGTTAAGACGGCAGGCTTGGGGGCAGGGAAGAGCGGGAGATGCTATTCACCAGTTGAAGATTGCTGATGTTACTAGGGGAAATGTGGCTGATAGTGGTTGGATAATTAGCAGTATGCAAACTCTGATGGGGACGGATGCTGCTACGATGGGTGATTTGAGGCAGGGCGGGCCTGATAGATTGACTAAGGCAGAGTTCCAAGGAACTACTGGAGGATCTGTTAATAGGCTTGAGAGGATCGCTAAAATTACGGGCTTACAGGCGTTTCAAGACATAGGTGAGATGTTCGCCTCTCACACACAGCAAATCATGGATGATGATGCTTATATTAAAGTTGTGGGGAGTTGGCAGGAAGAATTGTTACAAGAATATTCTTCTTCAATTGAGAGGGGTCGGATGTCTGTTAGTCCATATGATTTGGATGTGAATTATGATGTGCTTGTTCGGGACGGCAGTATTCCTGGGAGTAATAGTTCGGATGTGTGGATGCGGATGTTTGATAGGTTAGCTCAGACACCTGAGTTGGCACAGAAATTTGATGTTGTCAAGATATTTAAACATATAGCAAGGAATGCGGGGGCCAAGAATGTGAATGAGTTCGTACGAAGAGGGGGAAATATTCAAGGAAGCGCTGCACCCAATGAACAGGTTCAACAAGAGGTTCAGGCAGGTAATTTAATTCCCATTCAAAGGAATAGTTAATGACATATTCAAAAGATGATCAAATGTTAGAAGTTAATGCTACTGAAGAGGATGTGAAGTTCTTCCTTAATAGTGCGCTTTATCAAGATTATTTACGTGAGATAGATGTTAGGCTGGATGAGACTACTCATTTGTTAGATGATTTTGAGGGAGTTTATACTGGTAGGGATTACGATAAGTTTAGGGGTAGGAAAAGAAATTTGTTGGAGTTAAGGGAGCTTTTCCAAGATATTTATAATGGGCTTCAGGAAGTAAGGGAAGCTGAGGAGAACAGTAATGAGTAAAGAAAACATGGCGGATAGTGGTGAAGGCGTTGTTAAGGGTAAGAAAAGTACTGCGAGAAATATGGGTCAGGAGATTCCACAATCTTTTTTAGATGCTTTGAATGGTAAGGTTGTTGAAGAGGAGGATGTGGAAGAGATAGAGGAGGAGCTTGAGGATGAAGAGCTTAAAGAAGAGAATGAAGGGGATGAAGAGGAGGAGGATGCTGAGGAGGATGAAGAGAGTGGTGCTGGTGATGACGGGGATGCTGATTCTGATGGGGAGTCTGGTGCTGGACAAAATACTGAGCTAGCTGCTTTACAAGCACAGGTTAATACTTTGATGGGAATTGTTGCTCAGCAAAATGCTCCTAAAGAGGTTGTTAAGGAAGAGGTTGTGTTGGATAATCCTTTAGAGGGTGAGGCATTTGATAAGCTGGCTGAGGCTATGCAATGGGATGATGCTGATAAGGCAGCACAGAAGAATTTTCTTAAGTTGGTTGCGGAGTATAATAAGGCGAGCATTTTGAAGGATGCTGTGAAGGGAGTTCCTGAGACTGTGAATTCTATGATGAGCGCTAAAGAAAAAGAGAAGGCTATGCACGATAATTTTTATGGTACGTATCCTGAGCTGGAAGGTGTTAAAAAATATGTTTCCTTTATTTCTAAGGATGTTGCTGCTACAATGAAAGGTGAAGTTAATCAGGATAAGATTTTAGGTGCAATTGCTGAGAAGGCTTATAATGATTTGGGGATAAAGAAAGGTGCAAAGAAAAAGGATGCAGTTAAGGAAGATGGTAATAAGGCCGAGAAGGGCAAAAAGCCTGCTTTTGCTTCTGCAAACGGAGCAAGAAAGAAAGCTCCCAAAATGGATGCCATGCAGAGACAGATTGCAAACATAATGTCTTTGGATGATTTTTAAGGAGAAGTGATATGTCTGGAGAAGGTAAATTTTTTACGACTTTAGGTTTGGACTCTGAGACTTATATTCCTGGGGGAATTGATACTCCTGGGGTAATGAAGTTTCAGCCAGGTAATTTTATTAGAGAGAATTTTGACACATTGCCTTTGTGCGTAGCTAAGTTGGGTGCTGGAGCTGCTACAGGAACAGGAGGTGATGAGAACTTAATGAAGCTTAACTATAGTACTTTTGAGTATCATATGATTGGGACACAAACAATTGTGGCACCTTCTTATGGGACCAATGGGCTGAATGTTAGTTTGGATCAGACTAATAATGATGGAGCGGAATTCTGTCTCGGCATAAACGCACTTAATAAAGGTGTTTTTACTGTTGGCACGGACGCTGCTTTTTATGCAAAGATGAAATTCTCTATTGCTGATGTAAGCGGTTTTGATGAATGTGCTTTTGGTTTTAGGAAGGTTGAGGCTTATCAAGCTAGTTTGGATGATTATGATGAGATGGCTTGTTTGAACTCCATCTCTGGTGACATTAACATTGAAACTATCATAAATGGTGGTGCTAATGTTACTACGGATACTACGTTGAATTTTGCTGATTTGGCGATTCATGAGTTTGAAGTTAGAGTTAGCGCTGCGGGTGTTGTGACTTATAAGGTTGATGGTATGACTCCTGGCACGGTTGCTGCATACACTTTTGACGATGCAGAGGTTGTGGTTCCCTTCTTCTATTTCAGGCATGATTCTGATGTTGGTGGTGATCTTTCTTTGATCTCTTTTGAATGCGGTCTTCAATAAGGAGCGTGAGTTATGAGAAATGATAGGATAAGAGAGTTGGCTTTGGTTGGAGATACTTATGGTAGTGGTGCTGCGGGTACGGCTGCTAACATTACTGTAATGATGAGAGATGCTGCGGGGGATATTTTCATTGCGGCTGGGACGGATGTTCCTGCGGATGCTACGAGTGGTTATGCTAAGGGGTGTATTTTTATTGATAAGAATGTCGCTACTGGGACTCCAGGGAAGTATGAGAATATTGGCACTAGGACTAGATGTTCTTTTAAGGCCAGTATGACCAGGGCTTCTGGGGTTGTTAGTTTAGAGCATTTAGATTCTGGAGTAGCTCCTTCAGATATGACACTGTATGCTGGTGAGATTTCTTGGGCTGGCAGTGGTGCTACTGTGATAACTACGGTTTCTGGGGTTGCTGCTACTGATAAAGTTGTAGGAAGTATTGAGACAGCCCCTACACAGGCTGCTTATATTAAATCAATTACGGCTAGCACGGACACGATAACGACTGTTCTTAGTGCTGCCAATACGGCTAATGATGCTGTAATAACTTATGTTGTCCAAAGGACAGCTACTTAATTAGGAGATAAAAAATGGCTTTTTATGGTATGAGAGGAACTGGTGACTTTGTTGCAGATCAAGCACCTAAAAGTTGGAGAGAAGCAATTATTCGGTGGTTTCCTAATGGGGACGCGCCTTTAACAGCAATGCTATCTAAAATGAAACCAAAGGTAACAACATCTTCCACAATTAACTGGTGGACTAAAGGGTTGCCCTTACAAGCAGGTACGATTACTGGAAAATACACTGACTCTTCTTTATCAGTTGCTTACACAACTGGTGCTGTTAGTGGGGATTTTCTGTACATTAAAATGAGCGCTGCGGACCTTACGCAATTTAGAATTGGTCATCAAGTTACTTTGAGATACCCTACTGATATGACAGTTGATGTTGTGGGTAAAATTGTGGCTAGGGATAATAACGGGGCTTCTAGTTATGTTCAGGTTGTATTGCTTGAAGATGATGATAATAGCACTACTTATGATTTGTCTGATGCTACAAGGATTTTGGTTACTGGTAATATGAATGCTGAAGGCGCTGGAGTTCCTGATTCAATTGCTTATAATCCTACTAAGTGGAGTAATCTTACTCAAATTTTTAAAACTTCTATGACCATTACAGGTACTGCGATGGAAGAGGAGTTAAGGACTCGGCCAGGTCTTTTTGCTGAGACTCAGAAAGATTGTTTGCAAGACCATAGTGTGGAAATGGAAAAGGCGTTTTTATTCTCTGTTCCCAGTGAGACTACTGGAGATAATGGAAAGCCTGAAAGATCTACTTTAGGTTTAATTCCTGCTATCAGGGGTGGTTATACAGGGCATGGTGGAGATGCTGGTACGGTTTCTGATTATGTGACTGATAGTACTTATGCTGGGCAGAGTTGGTTAAGTGGCGGGGAAGATTGGTTGAACGAGAAATTGGAAGCTGTTTTTCGCTATGGTAAGAAAGAGAAAATGTGCTTTTGCGGTTCTAGTGTTTTGATGGCAATTAATAGGATTGTCCGGAATAATGGTGATTTTGCTTGGGGTCCTGACACGAGTGTTTATGGTATTAGGATAAGAGAGTGGATAACTCCTTTGGGAAGCTTGGGTTTGATTTCTCATCCATTATTTAATTATGAGTTTTCTCTGCGGAAGGCTATGGTTATCTTTGAGCCTGAAGGAGTGATTTATTGTCCTTTAAGGAATAGAGATACTAAGTTTATTGAGGAGAAGATCGGTAAGGATAATACCGGATATAATAGTCGAGATGCTATTACAAATCTGTATTTGACTGAGGCAGCATTGGAGTATCATAATCCTATAAGCTTTGCTTATTTGACAGGTTTTGGAGATGCTAATACTGCTAGCTAGTGGTTTAGTGCTTAATTGAATGTAAGGGAGGGGTTTCGGCTTCTCCCTTCTTTTAAAGGTGAAATATGAATTTATTGCAATTAAGGACTAAGTTTATAGAGCTTTCTGGGAGGTATGACCTGATTGTAGATGCTGTGGATTTTGTGGATAATGGAGCAGATTTTTATATTAATGCGGGAATGAATATGTTAGATAGGATGGTTAAGGTTCCTGAGAGTAGGGCGAAATTGTACTATCCTTTGGCTGTTGGTAATTATAGCCTGACGTTTCAGCATAATTGTAGGCTGATTACGGATGTTTGGGTTAATAATACGGAGAATAGATGGAAGCTTGAGAAGGTTTCTTTGAGTGAATTGAAGGCGTTTTATAATGAGATTGCAGGGGATGTGGATAATGGGATGCCAAGATACTTTGCTTTGGCTGAATTAAGGGCTTTAGAGACCACAGATAAGAGTACTTTGGGAACATTTATAGATAAGACCTGGGCAGAAACGGATTCCAATTACGATTACAGGGGGATTATAATTGCGCCCCCGCCAGATAAGGCTTACACGGTTGAAGTTAATGGGCTGTTTAAGCAGGTTGAATTGAGTTCAGATAGCGATGAGAATTACTGGTTACTGCAAGAGGCCGATTTGCTGTTACGAGCTGCGCTTTATAAGTTAGAGGTTATGTCTAGAGGTACTGAGAATGCTAAGAATTGGCTGAGTGCTATTAGGGATGATGTCAGAGAGATTAATTATGATCTAATAGAAGAAGAATCTCATGATATAGATCAGTTGGAGGGGTGATGGAATTGACTAGAGAGCAGGAAGATAAAATTGTTCAAAAGGTTATTGAAAGGGTATTAACATTAATGCCTGAGACTATAGGAAATTTAATGGCAAATCACAGCTCCAATAAACAGATTAAAGACAATTTTTTTAAAGGTCATCCAGAGTTTGTAGGACATGAGGCCACAATAGCCTCTGTTTTGGAAATGTATGAAGGAAAAGATTTAAGTGCTGATTATGACAAAGTTCTTAATAATTCTGTTCCTGAGATCAGAAAGAGAATTGAAATAACAAAAAATTTGAATTTGGATTCATGTGCAGAGAAGAGTAATTTTAAAGATATAGATTTTACTGGGAATAATGGTGCATTGTAATGGCAACTTCTAGGAACGGAAAATTTTCCTTTGTGCTAGGTGCTGATGTTTTGAGTAAGGGATTACGGAAAGAGGAGAATAATCCTGTTAATGCTCATACTTTGATTAGTTGTGCAGGGATGATAGGGAAAAATGGTGTTTTACAAAAGATTACGGACTTAACAAGGACTGTAGAACTGTCTGTCTCTTTTCCCTATCCACAGATATTTGTTGAGACTAGTTTAATTATTGTCTGTACAGATACGAAAATTTACACTTATGCAGATGATGCGCTAACACTGGAATTAACTGTCTTAGCAGGGTCTACGTGGAGCTTAATATCTTCTCATGATTATATTTATATGAGTAATGGCAGAGTTTCTGTTATAAGGAATCCTGAAGAGAAGGTTTTTGCTGAGGACTCAACAGTACCTACAGCAATGGCAATGTTTAATTTTAATGGGCAGGTTATTATTGGATCACCTAATGGTGGTTATGCTTAGGGGGATATTATGGCAAATGCAGTAACTAACAGTATGAAGACTATGCTTTGGAAAGGTCAGATTGCAGCAGCTTCAGACACTTTTAAAATGATTTTAATGGATGTGGGATATAATTTTGATAAGGATAATCATAATGCTTATACGGACGTGTCAGCATATGAATTACCTACAGGTAATGGGTATACTCAGGGAGGCGTATCTTTAACTTTAGATGCCATTACCACAGATAATACAGAAGATAGATGCGAAGTTACTTTTAACACTGTTCAGTGGACAGCTAGTGGAGGTCCTTTAGAAACTGTGGGAGCTTTGATTTTTAATGATTCTACTTCGACTGGAGCAGGTGACGATTATACGGATGCTATTATGGCTTTTATTGATGCTAGCGGTACTCAGACTGTAGCTGATGGAGCTGCTTTAACAGTCTCCAATATTATGCTCACTGGAGAGGATTTATAATAAGGGGTTGTTATGTTATTACAAAATGAAAATTATGCTTTTTCCTTATTAGATGGCAATATCTTGATCGGCGCTTCTAGTTTAGATGTGACTGCGGGTGATGGGAGTTTATTTCCTAGTACGGGATTTTTTATGGCAGCTATTTATGGTTCTGCTTATGCGTCCCCTGCCTTAGATCCTTTAAGAGAAATTGTTAAGGCCACTTTTGTTTCTGGGGATACTTTCACAATTACTAGGGCGCAAGAGGGGACGGTGGCAAAAGCTTGGAGTAATGCTGATAATTTTGCTCTTGTTCTAACTGCGGGAAAAATGGATGAATTAGAAGATGAGGTGCAGAAAGGAGTTATTGCTTATGGGGCTGCTACAGGAACAGATACCTATGCTGCGGTTCTTGATCCTGCGCTTACAAGTCTCGAGACAGGTACAGAGATTAAGCTGAAGTTTAATAATTTGTCCACAGGAGCAGTTACGCTTAATGTGAATGCTTTAGGAGCTAAGAAGATATATGGGAAAAATGGATCTTCTTACGAGCATTTAGGTGCTGGAGATATTAAGGCAGCTCAGTACACACATATGCTTTATGATGCATCTTTAGATGGGGCTGCCGGAGGTTGGGTATTAACAGATTTAGATAAAGCTCTTGGGCTTGTGGCAGATCTTGCTAAAACGGCGATGAGTGGTTCTGGGGACCTTTTGTATACTTCCGCAGCGAATACCCTAGCTAGGCTAGCTAAAGGGAGTGCTAATGAAGTATTACGCATGAATGCTGCGGGAACCTTTCCTGAATGGGGAAGCACTTTTTCTTCCGTCTCTTTTACAAGAGATACCTCAACGGCTACAGGAACCCAAGCAATAACTGGAGCTGGTTTTAAGCCTAGAGGAGTGATCATCCTGGGAGGTATTGAATATACTACTCAAGTCTCATGGGGCGCTGCCGTATCAGGGTATGTGGCTTTTTCCATGTCTGATTATAGTGGTGGTGGGGGTGGTTATAGAGTGTTGGGAAATGCTGTTTATATATGGCAATCAGGCGCTATAGCGTATAGTGGAGATATAAGCTCCTGGGATGCAGACGGAATAACAATACAATGGAATAAAATAGGGGCTAAAACGGGAACAGCTACATTTAAAGCTATTTTCTTAGCATAAGGATAGGATATGAGAGTTTGTATAGACAAGAAGAGTGGTAAGTTGATTGAGTCTCAGAGTGGAAATGATGAGAGTAAATTAAATGCACTTAAAGAAAATGCAATACAGGCAGGATATAAAGAGACAGGTATTGAATTGTCGATAGTTACTGATGATGTGTTTAAGGTGTTACTGGAAGCTGCAGCTCCTGAAAAGACGTATGCG
>JAAGZO010000812.1 GCA_024206195.1 bacterium
ACACTCAGTGCAAGTATCCATGTACTTTCTCCAGGCAGGCTTGACTAAATCCCGTTCATTCTTCTTTAGTGACTTCCAATTCTGGTGCTCGAGTAATTTCTGGGCAACTGATAATAGGTCTTTGTGTTCTTTCCAGAGTGTCTCTTTGAAATTCTTGAATCCATACCAGATCTTTAGATACGGATGTAGGTATTGGCAAGTTTTGAGTAATAATGGCCACTGCTCTTGCAACGAACAGAGTCATGGATGCGTCTTGTGCTCCATGAAGGATAAAGAGTTGCATCATTTCTAACAAAACTGCCTTAATCTGTTGTCGATCTTTAGTATTGCAAAGATGACTGGAAATTGGAGGAATTTTATTGTAAACTATTTCATTCGTCTTTTTCCAGCGCTGAGGAGTCAATGGACTTTCCTCAGGAGCATCTCCGAGTACTTCAATCCATAAATCAATCAAAGCAAAATAAGGATAAGAGCTATCATTGATTGGTTTCCCAGTGGATTTCAAAGTTGAGACTTTTCCTCCGACTTCATACTTTCGATGGTTGATGAGCAAAAGGTTCTTCTTTTTCTTTGC
>JAAGZO010000813.1 GCA_024206195.1 bacterium
AAGTTGAGGTTTGACATCTTGTGATAAATCAATAGGTTGTAGGGGTCTTCCACGAGTCATGAGCTTCTCCTTTCGTTTTAGGAGAAGCATACCATACAATTATTAATTATTCAAGCTATTCTTGGGACATAACACTAGCTAGCTACTAGCTAGCGTAGCTAGCAGGTCTAGCACTAGCAGGCTGGCAGGGGTCGTGCCACGCCAACCTATTAAATTAACTATATTATTCTTAAAGTATGGCCCTAAAGATGCCCCTAAAAGGACCTTTTTGCAGGTAAAAAGGTGGTTTTAAGGATATCATCTTGATTCCGGCCACCTATTCCGGGGCATCTTTCTGAAACTTTAATAAAAACTCTCTCTTATGACAGCGATGCGTGACCTGCCCTGTTAAATGCATAGCCTATTTAACCGGGGGGTTCCATACATAACCTGGGATGTAGTGCCTTACTGATCGAACCATTTTAATCTTCAAAACTTGAAAGGCCCTTTTTATACGCAAAAAGAGCACTCTAAGGCCTTTTTAGGCACTAAAATATGCGAAATATAGTATAATGTGAATCAGTTAGTGTGGTACGACCCCCAATTGCGGGTTTTTTCAGCTAAATTTTGTACCCGTTTTCATTAAGCTTCTCAAGAAGATCAATAAATAACAAATGGTCTTCCTTTGTTGTGAATATCTTTTCACCTCGCCTACCACGATTCATCACGTGATACCATGCAGTTGAATATCAATTCCTGGTGCTTTCGACATGAAGTGTCTACATCAAAATAACCAGCAACAGTCATCCGTCTATTTGACCTCTTTCTGAGTAAGGGTAACGTTAGGACTTGATCCCTTTTTTCTTTTTATGCTACTATTATAGCTTAATATGAGTTACTTAGTTACTTATGGATGTCCCGCAACCCTGTTCTCTTCTATTGGCATGCTATATAAGTAACGGTGCCACCACTAGTTCCTGAAGTTTGTTCATCCCCTTTACTCATTGATACTGTATCATAAGTGCCGTTCAGTCCGGACAGAGACAGCGTAATGTGGTAGATCTCTGCCTCACTGCCGGAATATGCTGCGACAATTGTCA
>JAAGZO010000814.1 GCA_024206195.1 bacterium
TAACGAGTAAGCAAGCCTACACGTGGTGCGAAGTCATTAGGTCCGATAGTACGTTGTACCATCACTGGGATGTATGGACAGTAAATTATTCCGGTATCGTAATATTCGCTGCCTTTGTAACCCAAGAGAGCGTACTCAAGGTTACTACGTTTTCCAACCATCCACTGTGCCTCTGTACGAGTGTCACGGTAAACTGAGAAACGTCCGCCAACGGAACCGACTTTAGCGATACCAACTGGCTGTGTGTTAACGTTACCATTAACGTCCATATATTTGAACTCAGGCAACATTTCGAGCATAGCACATACTCTTGGTGTAGCTACGATAAAGTTAGCAGCACCCCTACGGTTACGGATAGCAACCCTGTTAGCTTCAACAATAACCTTGGCATAGAAGTCACGGTTACGTTCGCCAAGCCAACGAGCATCAGCACAAGCAGCATACCAGAGTGAGTAACCCTGAGAAGCACCGGCTTTAAGAGCAACCTGAACCATACGCATGATCATTTCACGGTCAATTTCAGCCTGAATTTCGTAACTCATTGCGTTAGTCAATTCTGCATCAATATCAATACCGTTCATGTTACGGATGTCTTGCTCAAGCTCAACTGACCACTTAGCAGCCAATCTACGAGTACCAGCTTCAACAGCGGTCTTCTCAAAAGAGATTTCCATCTGAGGAATCTGTGATGTAAACTCGAAGTTAGCGAGAATGTCAGCAACACCAGAGTCTTCGCCAATAAAGTCGAAGTCTGTACCAGATGATCCAAGACCACTAAGAGCGGCAGAAGAAGCACCTGTGAATCTTGTGTCAAGATTCTGGTAGCCCATTTCAGCAGAGTTGCCATACCAGGTTGTTACACCTTCGAATTGCTTTGCTCCACCGTTAGGTCCGTGGGAAGTACATGTGCCACCATCTTGGCAAGCACCGGCATTACCGAGTGAGTCCTTCTGGTACTTGTAACGCAATGCGAAGGCAAGACCAACAGGTCCACTCATAGGCTGAACACCTACGATTTCATTCGTGATGAGTTCTGGGAACGTCCTACGAATCATTGGGATAAGAACTTTTGGCAAACGAGCATCGCCCTGTGCATAGAAGTCCGAGTTACCAACTGCTCCACCCTGTCCAGGGGAACCCTGAAGGGAAGCACCGAAAACTCCACCATCTGCGGCTACATTAGCCTCAGTAATACACCATCTCTCTTGGTTCTCAAGAAGGATAGCTGTGTTTAGACGAGTATGGTCGTCGCCAATAGCTTTTACGTTATCAGAACTGTAATCAAGGATGTCTCCCCATTTTTCTACAAGCTCTGAAGCTTTATCTTTGTTAATATAATTTGGTCCAGGTTTTATCATGGATTTATATTCTCCTTTTATTTTCTTTTCAGCAAGCTTAGTTATCTTGCTCTTTTAATACACTGAGATATCCGTTAACACTAGCCTCTTCACGAGCGACTGGTGCAGATTCTGTGATAGGTTCTTCCTGTTTTTCAGCAACCGGTGTATCAACCACTTTGGATTGAACAGCCTTGGTGGCCTTTTCAGTAAGAACTTCAGCTTCAGCAGCTTCGTCACGTTCAAACATCTCTACAACATAATCGAAATTCTCTTCGATTTCATCAGGGGACTTCTCATTGAGTACCCTCATTACATAATGTTTTTTGTTCACGTCAAATTCAGCAGTTTTCTGTTCCAATACCAAAGAAGATTTAGTCTTCTTAAGGTCTTGGTTCATCTGAATGTTAACCTTTACAGCTTCGTTAAGTTCCTGACTAAGTGAATCAAGACGGTTCTTACCATCTTTGAGTGCATCACGAATAGTATCAGTGATATAGTCTTCGTCAATTGAAACTAATTCTTTTACAGCTTCTACAATCTTCTTAGCTTGTGTGTTTTCGACAGCTTCCTGAATTTCAGCTTCTGGGAGCATAGTATCAAGATACATATCCATAAAATTGGACATCTCATTAGTCAACTGGTCACGGAATTCAATAGCTTCCTCTTGAACCATAGTTTCATACTTCTCGATAACTTGTTCGAGCTTCTCAGCGTAATCGCCATCTACTTTAGCTAAAACTTTTTTAAGCTTGTTAACATGATCGGTATCAATGGCCTCTAGAAGTGTTTGAAGTTTTGCAGCATGGCTTTCGTCAAGCTGTATTGCAGCCTCTTCTACTTCTAGTTTTACCCTAGCATCGACCTTTTCATTAACAGCGGTTTCAAAAGCTTCAACTATAGCCTTTTTAGAGTTCTCATTGAGAACATCATTGTCTACAGTATTCATAATTTCTTCAAACTTTTTGGTCATTTTTATAATCTCCTTATAATCATAATTATTTACAATATTTTATGCTATTTTGTCTAGTTTTTGACTACTCTACTTAGTCTTTTCAGCAGATTTCTTAATTCTACCCTTAATTTTCTCATCAACAACGCCTGCAAGAGCTGTTCTTGCTGCGGAATAATTCTTTTCACAAATACTATTAATGAATTCTGCCATCAATTTATTTTGTACTTTCATATTATTCTCCTTTACCTTTTTAGATTTTTGTTTTTCAGGTAGCCCCTTATGTTTTGTTGATGCAAAATCTTCGGCATCTTTACCTTTCATAGACTTTGCTGTTTTAGCGACCTCTTTTGAAGCACATTTTCCAGTTTTCTTACACTGGTGTACCATTCCCATAAATCTTTGCTGTGATTTGCTTTTAGAAGGCATTATCTTGGATTCTCCATTCTATATTTACGTTCAAAATCCCAATCACGTTCTGGAGCATCCATATGTTCATATTCCACAACGATCTTTCCTTGAAACTTTACGTAATCACCTTCTTCTCTTATATAAAAATTATTTAGTTCGATACTCAATGGTGTATTGCCACCATCATCTCTAGAAGAAAAGGCTACTTTAGCTATAATCTCATAAAGAATATCATCGACATCTTCCATATAACCTTTGATCTCATTTATATTGATTCTAGCCTCTTGTAGAAAATCTCTTACTACTTGTTTTGGAACAAACGTTTCAAAATTTGCTACCTTAATACTGTTAGATACGGATTCATCACTAACATCAGCATTTTGTATAAAGTGATTCCAAAAATCTTGTTC
The DNA here is from genome assembly GCA_024206195.1 of bacterium. The sequence continues at coordinate 3,111 of JAAGZO010000814.1, forward strand.
GACATCTTCGGTATACATCTTAGTATAGGCTTCTTCTAGTAGAGTTGTATCGTTATCGTTCATTACATTCCTTGGTTATAGGCAGCTAGTGCTGCTGTTATCTCGTCTGGAGTTATTTGTTGTCCTGTCATAGGATTAGCTTTCCAAGCACTAACATCATGACCCATTTCCATTGCTGCAATCATCTGATTATAACTAGAGTTTGGATCGGCAGCCTGTTGTGGATCAACAGCAGGTGGTTGTGCATTTGGATCACCCTGAACTGCTGGTTGTGTACTTTGTGTACTTTGTGTACTTTGTGTAGGTTGAGCAGCAGGATTAGTTGCCTGTTGTTTTATCTGTGCATCTGCTTTATTAGGTTCTTTAGGAGTTACTGGTGGTGTTCCAGTTGGTGAAGATGATACAGGGTCTGGTATTGGACGTGGCCTACCTGTGTTTGGATTAGTTGTAGCGGCAGTAGGAGAAACCTGATATCCATTCCTATTACCATTAGGTGCAATAGCCTCATCAAAACGTTTGTTATACATCTCTTCTAAAATTTTAGTATCTTTATCTTTCATAATTTCCTTACATGTTCTTCATTGCATCAATGAATGCTATAACAGAAGTTGAAATCTTTTCTTGTTTTGCATCACCATGCTTTGGAAGACTACAAAGATTTTCCGTTAAATTACCGTAGATGTTTTCTACGAATTCACAAACAGTACCATCACACTTAAGGATGTATTGCTTTGCCTCAAAAATACCTTCTACAAATGCAGTATCAACTGATGGGTCATGAACAACATCACAGCAGATAAGCCTAAAGTCGGAAACGTTCTTAACATCATTAGATTCTTCTACTTTACCAAGTGCTCTTGAGGAAACACCAAGCTTAACACCGTCCATCATAAGTGTTCTTACGATTTGTCCCATAGGAGTTTCAAGAATTTTGGATTTACCATAGAAGTTATTACCTTCTTGTGTTATCTTAGTAACAATATGACATGCACGTTCAGGATTGATCTCTACACTAGTTGGGTGGTTGAGTTCACCAAGAGCACGACCAGTTTCAATCATGTCTTTAGTGTAACGGTTGGCTTCATTAACCATTTCTGATTCCAAATAAGACCTACCGTTCTTGTTCTTTTCGCTACATCTCATAAAGATACCCTCGAAAAACATTCGTTCTGGTTTATTAGGGCCTTCCTTCTCAACAAGTAAATTAATATCGTAATTTGGTTGTTCAACCAACAAGTTTAGTGCGTTTTGGTTCATTATAAATCTCCTATATATTAATGTGTAATTATTTACTATTTTCCGAGCTTTTTGATATCCGTTTCCGTTACTATTTGGAACTTATACCCATGTTTTTTGCCCCATTGAGCGGCTGCTTTCCATTTTGCGGTATTTGTAGCCCATGTTACCTGTTCGTATAGTAAAGTTTTCTTCTTTTTACGGGCAGTTGCCTTTGGTGGTTTACATTGCTTTGCAGGCTTAACTTCGATGATAAACTTGTGTAATTTTCCGTGTATATCTTTAATAGTAAAATTAAAATCAAGAAAATAACGATGAAGTTTGCCATCAGTTGGTTTAATATAAGGTATAACTATAGATTCACTTCCCCATGAGACAATACTACTATTACTATCAAGAAATCTCATGTATGTAAGCTCTAATCCACTTCTATAAACGATTGGTGTGCTACCTTTATACTTATTTTTATGGATTGGATTGAAAACACCCTGTTTGTACTTCTTATAACTCTTCTTCATGAAAGTATTTAGCCTGAAAACAAAAAAGCCCCACAAAGTGGGGCTATTAAGTTCTAATTTATTTAAACAAGTCCGTAAAAATTAGCAATTTTAGTAGACTCTTTCACGATTTTCTTTTTCTTATTGTGCATTACGCCACAGGCTTCTTCTTCGACTTCATCTTCATCATCTTCTTCAGATTCTTTGTCATCGACAGTTATAGTAGGAATGCCACCAACTTCTGAACCAAATTCTACTTCTGGTTCTCCGCCAATTTCCATTTCCATACCGCCTTCGCCACCATCCATTCCCATCATTCCCATTCCAGCAGGAACCATTGAATCTTCAACACCGAGGTCACCAAGGATTTTACCTTTAAGTTCTGCAAGGGCTGTATCAAGGATGTCTGTGATGTTCTCACCAAAGCTAGAGTCAACACCATCAAGTGCATTTTCAATACAATCGGCTGCATACTTCTCGAAAGCATCAACCAATAGGTCATTGTACTGTTTCTGGAGTTGTTTTACTTTGCTCTGGATTCCAGCGTCACCGCCAGCGGAATCAGAATCATCGGAACTATCGGAATCATCGGAATCATCGGAATCATCTGAGTCACCTTTTGCGAAAGGATTATCCCCTGAGTCATCGTCATCATCTGACTTTTTAGAATCATCTGAGTCATCATCTGACTTTTCAGAATCACTATCCTTAGAGTCATCAGAATCCTCTGATTTTTCTTCCTTATCATCTTTTTCATCTTTGTCTTCTGAATCAGCACCGAGAGACGTATCCTCATCCTCTTCAAGTTTTCCAGAGAAAATACTTGCATATTTTTCCTGAACCATTTCTTCTAATAATTTAGTATCTGCATCTCTCATAATATTCTCCTTAAATTATACCTTCATCAATCATTCTACTACGCCATGCAAGACTTTTTGGGGCGTATGGTGACATTCTTCCATCACCTATAGCGGAAAGTGTAAATTCAGATGATGTCAATACAGTTGATGCACTAAGACCATCATTCAAAGTAATTTGTGCCTTTGCCGTACCAATGCTTCCAGCAACGACATTACCTGCAACTACATTAGTTACAGTAAAATCAATTCCAGATGTTCCAGCCAATAATGTACCTGGGTCGGTCCAAACTATTGCAATTGTGTTCCCCGAATCTACAGTAACATCTACTGCTGATATGTTTGTGACTGTTGCTGATACTTCTGTTATAGTTAATTCAGCAGAACCTGGATAATCTGTAGTAAATCCAACCTGAGAACTTCCTGAAACGCCACCAACATCTATTGTACCGGTAGTAGCCGCTTTTATTGAAAAATCTGAAGTTCCAAACACAGATTCCTTTAATGTTTTCTTTTTTCTTGCCATAATAATCTCCTTTTAGTTATAAACTTTAAAATATTTACCCTTTTTCCTACTATTCTATGAAGAATAGAGGTGGTTCGGCTTCACCATACCCATCTTGTATTTCAGCTTCTAATTTTGCTTTATCTTCACGACCCTGTGTCATCAAGTCCTGACCATTAATAGTTCCACCACCAAATAGTGTAACTTGACCAAACTTTCCACGGACATGAGCTAATGCTATCTTGGTTAATGCTAGTGCATAACGCTGAACCCAACGTTCTTGGACTAATTCTGCAACAGATTTTTCCATCCTACAACCAATAACACCAACATACCTTCCCCCACTAGTACCTACTTGTGGTTCTGGTATTAGTTTTATGGTTTGGGATGTTGGATTGAAAATAACATCGATTGCTGTTGCAAACATTTTCTTTCTCAAGTCCATCCACTCTTTAAGCATATGCCAGGTTGTAATATCGTAACCGAAACCACCCATCATCTGACCAAAATAAGCCTGTTGAGCAAAAAGGTAATCCATATTGAACAATACTTCAGAACTACCACCCTGTCCACCGGCTGGATCAACCGAAAAGATTCCAACTACTTTTCTATAGTTATTTAAATCACAATCTACATACTGTGCTGAGACACTAGGTTGAGGAGTAGAACTACAAGGACAATAAAAGTCAGCAATATTATTAAGAATCGTATCAACCTTCATTCCTCTACCACATTCATATGCATTAGAATCGAATATAAGATATTCTTCGATAAATCCGGCATATTTAGAATACCATTCAGTTGCTTGGTTTATAAAATCATATATTTGATCATCACAAAGCTCTATATTTGTCATAGGCCAACCAATTTGCATCTTAATACGTTCGGATAGAAGCTCGTAACTTGTGACAACAGGATTAAGTGTTGTACTTCCTCTTACACCAGCAGGTGTTACGGGGTCATGATCCTGACAATCGGGGTTAAATGGCTCTGATTGCCTATTATCATAGAAATATGTTACAAATACATTGTCACCAGTAGGAATTGCAGTTGTCCATGAGAGTGTAGTATTATTAAGTTCGTAATCTATACCTAATCTCTGGAAACCACTATTCAAAAATACAGAGAATGTCTGTACAATAGGTGTATGTGTTATTTCATATGCTGTTGCATAACCTGTATATGTCACTCCACTAGCAGCACTTGTTGCTACTATTGGTGTTCCTGATAATTGTTCTTGTATTGGTACCCATGCCATAATAAAATTCCTTTTTTATTGTTTTGTATTTTTGGTTACATTTTTTGTAACCTTACTATCTTCACATTAACCAAGAATCAAAATAAATTATTTTGGTTTAAAACGGTGATACTACTGTCCGTCCTAATCCTGATGCTGTTCCTATTGGATCTGCCACAGGCTTAATAACTCTCATTGCTTTAGCCATAACCGTTGGAGGAATATACAAAGTATCTCCTGTAAAAGCGGAGGTATCAGGTATACTTACACTAACATCAGCAAATAGCAAACTTGTGCTACATAAAAAATAGATAATAAAAGTAATAATGATATAAAATTTTCTCATGTTGCTTTCCCCACTTGATTTAATTTTAATATCTAAAAATTGAATTTAATACAACTACAAAGCGACTATCTCAAAATCAAGATAATCGCTTGTTTTACAAAAACTTA
>JAAGZO010000815.1 GCA_024206195.1 bacterium
AAAGTTTTTCTTAACCCACACATAAAGAAGGTATTTCAAGGAGGTAGTTATGACTTGTCCATCCTCGGCAGATATTATGGTTTACGACTTGCAGATGGAACTTATGAGGACACAATGCTCTGCCATCATGCAAGCTATCCTTATATTAAAAAGGGCTTGGAAGTCCTTACATCCATATACACCTGGGAACCGTACTACAAGGATGAAGGAAAGGTTGGTCTTGGCAAGACACGAGGAGGCGATAAGGCAGAGTTTATCTACAATGCTAAAGACTGTTGCGTTACTAGAGAAATCTTTCCCATCGTTGCTCGAAACGCAAGAAACCACAGCACCTGGGACGGATACAGGAGATCCATGTCAATTCAGCCCTCACTCTTGGGTATGATGATTAGGGGAGTGAGGATAGACTTAAAACGTAAGGCTCAGCTTGGTTCGGACTTCAAGGCTAGAGCCCAAAAAGCACAGGAGGCAGTCAATGAAAGCGCAGGAGGAGACTACAACCTTAACAGCTCTAACGATAAGCGTAGATTGCTCTATGGATACCTCGGATTCAAAGTTCAATATAACAGAAGTACTGGCAAAGTTACCACCGATAAAGATGCCCTCCAGAAGCTCAAAAAGCTACATCCGAGAGAAGAAATCCTCCAACACATTCTGGATTTCCAGAAGTTCTCTAAGCTTAACAGCACCTATGCCGAGATGGAAATTGACACTGACAATCGAGTACATACTTCATACGGACTGGTATCAACATGGAGACTCAGTTCCTCAGAGTCCCCCTTTGGCAGTGGTGGAAATCTTCAGAATATTCCAGTCCAATCTGAGGAAGGCAGGATGGTTCGTAGTTTGTTCATCCCCGATGAAGGAAGGGAATTCCTTGCTTGTGACCTAAGCCAAGCAGAAGCAAGAGTAGTTGCTTGGGAGAGTGATGACCTTGAGCTTATTGAAATGTTCACCGAGGGTAAGTATGATATTCATTGGGAAAACACTAAAAAAATCTTTAGAATACCAAAGGAGACAGCTTATGAGCCGACAATTAAGTTTCAAGATGAGTTTACGGGAGGCGAAAATAGTCTTAAAACTTATCGCGATCTCGGAAAAAGAATTATTCATGCCACAAACTATGATATGGGACCGATGGGCTTCCAAGCGTCCCTTTCCAGGGATGGGTTCCATTTCCCCTTTGCGACTTGCAAAGCTTTACTCGAAACTACGAAAGCGGCTAGACCTATGCTTGCGGAATGGAAAAGGAAAATCAGAGAGGAACTCCACGCCAACAGAACTATCATCAGCTCGTATGGTAGAAAACGTGAGTTCATGGCAAGACTTAATGAACAATTATTCAGAACTGCTTACGCCTTTTCTCCCCAAAACACGGTGGGAGAAATCCTCCAGGTTGCAATACAACGAATCTGGCGAGAATGTGATTATCTCGAAGTCCTCCTTAATATCCATGATGAAGTCCTTGTCCAAGTCAGACCAAAGGATAGAAAAAGAGCAATGAAGGATATTAAAGAAAGGATGGAGATTCCATTGTTGATTAATGATAGGGAGTTAGTTATTCCTTGTGATTTTAAAGCTGGAGATGATTGGGGAAACCTGAAGGAGGTGGGATGATGAGACCAGAGATTAAATATTTAATTGAAGCTAACTTAATTGAAGCTGACTCCTATACACGAACATATAGAATACGCTTAGGCGATGGAGTATTTACAGAACAAGCAATTGAAAATGCCCCTTCTGTTAAAGAGTTTTTTATACAAGCAATAAGGATGTGGCATAACCAATGTGAAAATCAAATACTAGATGCTTTAGCTAAATATGAGGAGGTGGGATGATGATAGACTACGACACCAAAATACATTTACAATTAGTTGAAGCAGAGGATAGTGCAGGCATACCTACAGGCTACCTAGTCTATACCTTAATACGAAATAAGATGAGATTAACATGTCCTGGAACTGAAGGTAGACCATGTTACTCAAACTGTCTTTTCTTTGAGATCAAAAAAGGTATCAGACCTAATACTCAAATTATTAGGATAAAATGTAGGCCATCTACAATAACTATGGTCGTTGAGGAAAGTGATGACACCAAAGAAACGTAGATGTAAGAACTGGCTTAAATCACTTGCAAGCTACGTAGAGGAAACTGAGTCTCCTCGCAATTTTTGGTTGTGGTCAGGTATCTTCACGTTGGGAGCTTCTGTCCAGAGAAAGATATGGTTTCCATTTGGCTTGGATAATCTATATCCTAATCTTTACTTGATGATAGTTGCTGAACCTGGAGTCTGTCGTAAAGGTGCTCCTGTAGGGTTAGCTAAGAAGATGCTCTATGATATAGAATCACCTGTGTTTGCTGACAGCCCAACGAAGAGAGCTATGACTAAAGCTATGCATGAGTTAAGTCGGACGAGTCATTTTACATACCAAGACAAGCAAAAGGCACAATGTCCTCTAGCCTTAATTAGTAAGGAATTAAGTTCTTTCCTTGCTGTTGATCCCAAGGCTATGATAGAAATCCTTACTGATCTTTTTGATTCCCATGATGAGTGGAAATATGAGACGAGTGGGGAGGGACATGATAGCTTGTTTGGTCTATGTGTTAGTTGTTTGTTTGCTTCTACGCCAAGTTGGATAGCAGCTAATCTGCCTGAAGAAGCAATAGGTGGAGGCTTTACT
>JAAGZO010000816.1 GCA_024206195.1 bacterium
GCTAGTGGAGTAGGATTAGGAGCCATTCTCAGTCAACTCCATGATGGTAAAGATCAACCAGTAGCTTTTGCTAGCCGAACCCTTAATCCTGCTGAAAGATGCTACTCAGTTATACAACAAGAAACCTTGGTGGTTATCTGGGCTGTAAAACAGTGGCGGCCATATCTTTATGGAAGATCATTTACTATTATCACTGATCACCTCCCACTACACTGGTTAATGACTACTTCTCATTCCTCGGGTAGACTTCAATGCTGGGCTTTAACTCTTCAGGAATATAACTTCGAAATAAAACATAAATCAGGACGTCTAAATACTAATGCACATGCTCTCTCTAGATTAGCAATTGTTTCTGCAACTGTCAATTATACCAGTATAGCCAAAGCACAATTGGAAGATTCCTCACTACAACCCATTATGAATTACTTAGCTAATAACCAACTACCTGAAGATACTAAGAAAGCAGAATGGGTTATGCGACAAGCCAAAAACTACTATCTAAAAGATAACATTCTCTTTCGCCCTACCCCTTGGACCACCAGAAGTAGTCAAGAATTCGTTGACCAAATCGTTATCCCTACCCAACTTCGAAGTGAAATTCTAGAAGACTATCATGACTCAGTCTTTGGAGGTCACCACAGCTTCAGTAAAACTCTAGATAAAATCCGGTTACGTTTCTTCTGGCCAAATATGAGAAAACAAATAGCACACTACTGCCACCAGTGTGTCCAATGTAACCAAAAAAAAGGACCTGTGCA
>JAAGZO010000817.1 GCA_024206195.1 bacterium
CATGACAATGGAAGCTTTTTTCAATAATATAACCACGAAAAAGGCTTCCATAAAAGGGGTCGAGTTCGCTTTAAGCCATGTTCACACTATAAGCGCTCTTCAAGTGCACTTGAAGCATGCTTGAAAATGCATGCATTCACACTTGCCATACATTCATTCACATTGCTTTCTGAGTAAGCACGCTTCTAGCACACTTAATACTTGGAAAATGCATGGTTTCTCTGATTATTATGCAATTTTTATTTGTGTTTGTGATAAATTCGCAGTGATATGTTTCATATTGCCATCAGGTGATCAATGATACAATTTCTGCACCCATCCCATCCCATTCATAGACCCATCCTTGTGCTACCTTGGCAGAAATTGAAGCGGCACCTTCGCTTATCAAGCCCAACCTAGGGAATGGCTTCTTGAGTCAACTAAGCAAAGGATATGTAGGGTCTCCAAGCATCAAAGGCCCTTAAAGGTCCTTCGTTTGCCCGTTTGAACAGAGAATTGAAAATACTCTTGCATCAGCGCTTTTCCCGTGAAAAATTCTGCAAGAATGAACACTTTATTAACTGCCGGCATCTCTGTAATGAAGCTGTAGCTGTATTGCAGATATTTTAAGACAGTAAAATCAAGTACAGACCTTGTTTCTGCTCAATTTTACGCCTTCCTGGACTTTCACGTCAGTCCAAAGATAATTAGGTTATAGCGTTTACCATCAGAAACCAAATTTGCCATCTTTGCTTTTCTTTATTTGATGCAATTCTAATGATTTACAATTTGTTCTTGTGTTGGAAGAGAAAACTCTATCGTCATTCAAATCGCCGCCTTTTCCTACGATACTTCCATACAAGACGAACTTACTTGATTGATCGACAGCGGCCATCAATATTTCATGAATAATAAATGAGTTCTGTTCTGTGCATTCTAACGTGTGGTTGTCACAATTCTTTATCAAAGGCAGGAGGAGTAAAACTGTTACTGACTAGCCTACGTATCACCAATTCTCTTTGCTTCACAGGTTCTGCCTGAATATCTCTGATGGAATGATGTTGGTAAATAGTTTCTCTGCATTCTGTGACCAGGGCCCGGAAGTGGAATCCAGCGGGAACTAATCACTCTTCGCTCCTACGAAAGAACAATATCGGGTGCACACGAGACGAAGTTCCAGGGTGCTAAAAGAATCTACACTATACAAGACTCGACGTACCTACCATCCACCCAATCGAGTTACCACATGTCGTTGGCTATAGCAG
>JAAGZO010000818.1 GCA_024206195.1 bacterium
AATTAAAATAAAGAAGGAAAGGGAATAGCGATGTCCAGATGTCCAGGTGACTATCAAAAATCAAATTTAACTAATAATATTTCATAGTTTGCAATTATGATTTAGAAATGTAGAACGGACATCTAGAACCATCAGATAGTGTCTCAGTGCTAGGAAAGTGTGTGATATTGAGTACCTCGCCGGTGCCTTGGAAATTGAGATAGAATCAGGACAGATTAAGAATGGAGGCACCAACGAGATATGACTTACACACATTCAGGTACTGGAGACGTTACAACTAAGGAGTAAGAGAAATGAATAGGTATTTAAAAACAAGCTTTAAATGCATTTTCCCAGCTAGTACCTCAGCTTTTAGTGTTTGACTTGTTTTTCTTGATTGAGAATTCATGTATAAGCTGCAATACTAGGTCGGACAATGTGATTGACTAGGAACATAAGCTTAGAAACTGTGTGTTTTGTAGTCTGTGCTGTGATCCAAATGCTTCTGTATTTGTGTTCATATATAGTAGATTGTCAAGTTTAGTACGTCACACTGCTCTCTTTATATAACTATAACTAAGTAATGGTGCAAGAAGAACTACAAAATGGTGGAAAACTCCAAATCAAGACATCTGAATCACAATTCCAGCTCTGCAACACCTCCAGTCTTGCTTCAGTGGTCCCCGACTAAAGAACTCTGTCCTCATTCACTGCTGAACTAGTTATTTCTCCATTTTCTGAAAATTCAAGAGACAAAATCAGAGCATCTTTCATGTCATCCAAGAAACTGATTGAAAGACCTTCCTTTTTGGGATCCCTGCAGGGGACATGGGTCACTGCATGGCTGAATCCCTATTCAATCAAACATATTCATTTTCCACAAACATTCAGCAGAAAACCCAGGGATGCCTTGTTAGGCTCCCCAAAAAAATTATTCAAGGATCTCGGACACTGATCAATTGGAAGCTGATATCAACGGAACCAGAGCAGAAGATTACAAGTCCAACTAATAGAAAATTTTTGTACATTGCTAATACTAACATGAATGTTTTTGACACTCTCACTCAGCAACTACTTTTATACCTGATCAACAAACTTTTTGTAACCCCAGGAGCTTGAGACTAGCGAGGGTGGTGTGACTATAGAATACCTATTGTCTTGTGATATGTCTTGTGAGTAATGTCTGTCTTATGCTCCTACTGTAATATTGTATACTGATAATTAATCTCTCTGTGTAGATGTACA
>JAAGZO010000819.1 GCA_024206195.1 bacterium
CAAGTAGCAATATTTTTAAGATCTTATTCCTACTCTAGGCCAAAGGTTGATGAATTATAACTGCATCAAATAGGCACTTTAACATATTAATTGTTAGAAACAATTTAGAAACAAATTTAATGAAATGGGGCCATTTCCTATGGCAAACGGAAATTTCAGATTTTCACAGGTTTTAAAGCTCTAGTTAGTACCTGATCTATTAGCTTTTTAACCTCATTATTCAGTCATGTCACCGGATTTTACAATGTTACTTCATTTGTTTCTATGGTGTGTCATAATAATAAATTAACTAAACCTGAAGCTAACACCTTTATCTATAGAACATGATCTCGGCGGCGATGCAATTATCGAAGGATTGTCAAGTCACCTTAAGACAGAGGACTATTGTGCAAATCAAAGCGGAAAAGTGAAGCAACATCATCAGATAAAAATCAAATCAGCGTGTTCACAACTAAAGTCAGATTGACAATGGTGTCTATGGCGTTTTTGTGTAATGGATTGAGAACGGAACTCTAAACTACGGTAGTAGCTGAAAGACTATGAGCGGAATAACATCACTAGTTTTATCAGACAATTGATCGGGAAGACATAGAAAAGCTGGCAATGCACATCACTCTCAGCAGGCGGCTCAGATTCACAGGCGAGATATTATCCATACTCATGAGCGCAAAGTAAGCAATAGAACTCAGCACAGTTCTAACAACAGTATAGCAC
>JAAGZO010000820.1 GCA_024206195.1 bacterium
AAGAATTTGAAGAGCTCATTATTACCTAAACAGCGATTCAATTCGGCTGCCCTCTCTTTGATTGTCATATCTTCAATCGCTTGTTTATTAGGTAACACTTTATATGCCACCACTGCAACATTCAAATATTTATTTACATGATGCCATGTATCCTGAGCTTCGATTCGGTCAGCTTCGTTAAATTCTCGTCTTTTTATCGCCATTTCTTGTTGCTCCAGATTTTCTGCCTCCTTAGTAATTTCTTCTCGAATCGGTGGCTTGCCTGGTTCGTCATCAAACAAATCTTCGAAATTTGCTTTGTGCCAGTTGACCCCAGGTTCCGGATCTGTATATTCTCGCGTACAGATCAGCTCCGCCAAACCGAATCGATATTCTTCCTTTGTAAGCTTGAAACCTTCTAGTTCACTGAGATAAGGGCGGGTGTCTTCTTTTCATCCTCGCTGACCACTAATTAAATTTAACAAATGACGGACGCTCTTCTTTATTCGCTCCTCTTCTGACTCCATTTTTTTTTAGGCTAACTTTGGTAAATTTGTGCATAAATAAGCCGAGAACACCATTATGTAGGAAATTACCCTACTGTACCTTCGAT
>JAAGZO010000821.1 GCA_024206195.1 bacterium
TAGTTGACTTGAACACCGGACGAGGTGTATAGTGTCTTGAGGGAATAGTATAATGTGCTTCCCTGAGTAAACTCTGATTGGAAAACTCCAATACACTTATTTTGTTATTCAAAGCTTTAACTTGACGCTCTAAACGTTTAATCTTCTTTGTTTTACTCATCAAACTCTCCTTTATCTAACTTATCAAGATATCGCCTAAAATCTTCTATACTACCGTGACAACCAAAAGATTGATAAGGGTATTTTGTAGGGTGTTGTAACCACTCTGCAGCAACACTGACATCTTTATTATGAGAACACCAAACCTTCAAGTCATCAATATTACGTTTTAAGGTTACTAATTCTCTAAGCTCGTCTCCAGCCACTTTATAAGCAATCCAAGTTTTAATACAGTTAATCATCTTCACCTCCTATGGTAATACCTCTTTCCTTCTCAATCAACAACATCAACTCATCCAAAGCATCTGCCTTGTTCTTATGCTGCGAACGATGCTTTGTACACTCCACATAAAGACCTGTTGGTTTATGGTAGATTGCAACTCCACTTGGTGTTTGCATTCCCCAATTTCCTTGTTGTGTTTGATGATCAGCATTGCACATTGTTACACGGAAATCTTTTGGATTAATTTTCATATGTCACCTCTAACGAAATTATTTCAGTACCATTCCAGTTTCCATCTTGAACCTCTACTTCCAGTAAAAGGTGGTCATTGCAGAAATATCGGTAGTTTGTAAATAACCAATTACCACCTTCCTTATCTAAGGACTCACCATACCTATGAGGGTCTGTGTAACATTCCTCTATGATATTCTCAAAGATTCTGTTAGCTGTGGGCTCACCTACTTGATCAGAGAAGGATTCAAAGCTGTCAATGACAATACCATAACTACAGTTATTCATGCGATAACCTAGTTCACACATTCGAAAGTTATCGTAATACTCAATACACTTTCGTTTAAGAGGTGTTAACACTTTACCTATAAAACTTCTTTTTAA
>JAAGZO010000822.1 GCA_024206195.1 bacterium
ACCTTTCTGCAATAGGAACAGTTAATGTTATCCAGTTACTATATACTGTGATAGTTATTAACCACCAAAGTAATCCAAACCCTATTATAGGGTTTATAAAATATAATGTAGGTATCAAAAGAACAAGTAATAATCCGATAATAAATAATAAATCTGGTTTATAAGCTTCCTTGGAATCTTTGTCCGTACATCCAAAGTGCATTAAGTATCTATGGTACATAAGAGGTATATACGGAACTAACCCTCTAATAAAGTAATAAGTTATTGTTTTACACATAAGAATTGGTTTCTTCCAATTCCATGTCTTTAATTCAACAGTGTTGATTCTATCAGCTCGTAATTTAATCCATTTAGCTAGATATTGGTTTCCTAATATAAAAGCCAGTGGTGATAACATTAGTAATAACGGGTACCCTTTAAAAGCAAGAACTATTGGGAATGTAAAAGCACTAGCTTGAAAGAACGGTGTAAAGAACCAGAAAACTATTCCAACAGGAGCTAGTATATAAGAAAGTAAACAAAGTATAGCACTAATACCATACCTTTTTCCATTTAACCAGAGACTTACTTGGTTGTTACTTACATTAACTGCGAACAACAGACTTGCTGGTAAAGAGTTAAAAGCCTTGTACATAAGCATACAAGTTATTGTATGAATAAATATAGTTAATACTCTATCTATCTGTACATTTCTAATAGGATCTTCACCAGTTAAGTTACGTCTTATTGAAGTAATAGATAGTTTATTAGGTTTAAAATCAGGATTATTATATTTCTTTCTATTCGCAATATCATCAACAACTGGTTGGTAATTCAAAGAACGGTAATACATTGCTAGGCAAACTAGCATTATTATCATATATTCCATTGTTTCTACCTTTCGTAGATTGTCAGACAAGGGGACAAGGCACAATACCTTGCCCCCGATAAAACTTATTTACCAATTACTATCATGTTACAAGTAGCGCTTGTCCAATCTGTAGCTTCTACACCAGAAGCGTTTGCAGAAGTAACTGTAACTACTAAACCACTAAAAGAAGCAGATACTGTTTGGAAATTAGCATCTGTTCCAGCGTTTGTACCAACAATTACGTTTTGGATCTCAGAAATACCATTATCAGTATAACTAAGAGTTAAAGCATCAGAAGCACTAGAAAGTGACAAGTTATACAAAGAAAGTAATTTATAACTTCCTGAAAACTCTGTTACATTTGTACCTGGATTTGTTATTGCAGCCATTTTATATCTCCTTATAAACAATGTTTACTTAATTTATACTAAAGCTGTAGCAGCAGTATCAACAGCAACTACACCATAATCTTTACTATCGAACTCGATCTTCTGAATTCCACCCATGAAACTAACAGCATAACCAACTTGATCATCATAGTTGAATAACTTCTCAACCATCTTATCACTTGATCCAGCCTTAGCCATAACACAAGCTTGCTGTCCACAAAGCAATGCTCTGAAAGCATCTACAGCAAAGTCAGTTCCAGTAGCAGCTCCTCTGAAAGAATTACCAGCTACAGAAGCATCTAAGAAAGGTACATATTCATGTACTTTAATAACAACATTATCCCAAATACCTAATGCTCCAGTAAAAATAGGATTGTCTCTTCCACGAGTTTGTGCTTCTCTTTGTGCTTGTGCGAAAACAGCATTGTTCTTAAGATCAAATGCTTGCCAAGGATGTATAAACATAACATAATGTGATTCACCATTAATTCTCAAAGGAGTAACTTTAGGCATACCACTTGATTGTTTTTGCATAGCTTTAGTCTTAGCTCTTGAGATTAATTCTGGTGATAATTGATCAGCAGCAGCTAATGATGTAGCTCCAGAAGAATAATCAGCACCTAAGTATCTATCACCATAACCAGCTGCTGTATCAGCATCAGGTACGTAAGCAGGTGTATTAGACCATGCACAATCTGTTCCAACTACGTTTCCAGCAACGTCAGTTAAAGTTGTATTAGTAACTCCACCTAGTTTAAGGAAAACTTGTTGTTCAATAAACTCTTGCAATCTCATAGAAAGTTTATTCTTTGCATCTGTTCTCATGTTAAAAGCGTTCTTCTGTTCATCTAAAGTACCAGTTAAACGTACAGCAAATCTCTTCTTAGCAATATTAATTGATTCACTGTAAGGATTAATCTTTTCTTCATTACCTTCAAGTTCAGCATCATTATTAACTCCATTTCCAGTTAACTTAGCAGTTAAAGGAACAGTAATAGTATCACCTTTAGACTTCTTTAAATTATCCATGATCTGGATAACATTATTTTCACCAGTACCCATTAAACCGTTATTAGTGAAATACATTCCATCAATTACGTTTTTCCATACTTCTTTTCCCCATAATTCTGGGCGCAATGCATCTGTACTTACTGTATTACCCATTGTATAACTCCTTGTATTAAGGGTCTATCCCTTGTAATATTCGTTGTCTTGTACTATCTTTAAGTTTACTCCATTGTGCTAGAGGCAATTTATGAGCGTCAGCACATGTTAATTCGTCTTCACTTACTACTCGACGACCACCTGCACCAGATACTGATGCACTACTTACTTTCTTCTTAGAGTTATTAAGGACTCTATCAACCTTCTTTTTAACCGTAGGGTTAATCTCTTTCTTACCATAGTTTTTGTTCAACTTTGCTATATCAACTACAAAATCAACAATTTCAAGTTCGTCTATATTATCGTCAGTAAGCATTAGGTCAAACTGCTTCTGATACCTTGTTTTTGTGTTAAATACTTCACCAGCAAGTTTTACAAGATCATCGAAATCTTCGTACTGGCTTCTACCCATCTTTTCAGCAAATGTAACCTTTGCAGCAACCTTTTGTTGTAAGTTCCCCGTATCTACCGTAGGTTCTTCTTTAACTTCAACCTGTTCGTTAATAATCCCGTTCAAAGCTTCTATTGTTAAGTTATCCGTATCTTCTCGAAGTAACTTAGTAATCTTATCTATCTTCTTCTGAGATAAGGAAGAGTCTTTAAGTGTATCTAACTTCTCTCTTAACTCATCTCTCTCTTTCTGTGCCTCCTGCCTTTTCTTCTTCTCGACCTTATTTTTAAAATAAAGAGCTTTCGCATTAGACGTGAATTTCTCATGGAATTTACTTTCGTTCTTTTCAAACACTTCATCCATTTTCTCAAAGTTACTAGGATCAGTGTCTATTTCTTCTTCTTCGGTTTTCTCTTCCTTGTCACTATCTTCGTCGGTCTTAGGCTCGGACTGCTCGTCGTGTTCGCCATCTTCTTGCTCCTCTTCTTGTTTTTCTTCTACTTGCTCCTCTGGTTCTTTATATAACCCATGGTCTTTAGCCATATTTACTTCTTGGTCGCTAAGACCTTCAATATCAAATTCTTGTTCTTCAACTTCAGGTGTATCATCAATTACTACTTGGTCTTTTTTTTCTTGGTCGTCCACGTTTCTTCTCCTTTGAGATAGGTTTAGGTTTTTCACTAATCTTGTTTAATTCTTTAAGTTCTGCTTCAGCATCTATCTGCTGAATGTGTGCTGTTGTTACTCTTACTAGTTCATACAAGTTTACTGTTTCAGGTAGATTGAATTTCTTTCTCAGATAATCACAATCTTGAGAATAACTTTGAATCATTTGTCGCTCCTTTATTTAGCTGGTTCTGCTTGTGACGTTTGTGCCATAGCTGCTAATTGTCTTACTATATTCTTCTTTTGTGCCTGTGGCAACATTGAAGTTTCTATTAAAGCTTGAGGAGGTATTGGAACTCCTTGTTGTGCTAATTCTTTAAGGTCGTTAAAGTTAGCTAGCTTTATTGTTTCTGAATAAGGTCCTTCACCAATAGCTACGTCATACTTATTAAGTTCAGTGTCACTTAATATCTTGTTTATAAGTAAAATAGCAGTGTCAAAATCAACTGTTGTTACTGGTTGGTTAAGTTCGTCTACTATAGGTTCACCTTGTGGTGATTCTGGGTATTGTAGTAATATAGACTTTTCAAGTTCTGTTATTTTATCATCTTGATTCTCTGCCATTTTACCTAAAGCTCGGTCTTTAATAAGAGCAACAGGTACTGTGAAGTTTTCAGCAATGAATGCGTCACCTATAACCTTCATAGCAGTCTCTACTGTGAACAGGTCTGGTAGTTGTGATAAGATGAATCTACCTGTTAACCGTTTAGTCTCACCGAAGTTATCAAGCATCTCTTGAATCATCTGTAGACCTTGACGTTGTTTGAACAGGATAGCTCTACCTGACTGGCTCTGTGAATCGTTAGCTAAGAGGTCAGGGTTAACTCCAGAAGCTTCTTTTAAGTCTTGACCATGTTCTAAAGCTGCTTGTGCATGACCTTGTGATAATGGCATTGGTGAAATACGTGCTATTGGAGGAGTTCCTCTCTTGCGTTGAACTACAAAACCAGGGGATGATCCATATTTCTTTAATTTACGTAGTTCATCTTGTTCTAATTGATCTTTTTCAATGTCAAACCCAGAATTAGCTGAAGAATTAAGGTGTCTTAGCTCTTGAGTACGTCTTTTGTTATATTCTATGTTTAAATCTTTGATTCCTCGGACTATTCCTTGGATCTGTAAGGAGAAATCACCTAAATCTTCAGTGATTAACTCTGCGAAGTAAGGAACTATGGGGTAAGACTTGTATTTAGGGTAAGACCAAGCTATATCGTTGTATAGTTCAGTGCTACCTACTACCTGTGCATGCTTGATTACAGGTACTTTACGGTTCATTATCTCACCAGACCCTACGTTAGCTATGAGTTCCTGTGCTTCTTCTATTGTTTCAAATTCCTTGACAATCCCTCGTTCTTGAATGATTACATAGTACCTAGTAGCTAACTCTTTATAGAAATAGTCTATAAGATCATATCGTTCATTAGGTTCAAACTCAAGTGTCTCACCATCCTGGTTCGTAGGGTAATCGTCTGTTTCACGTGAAACCTCACCATCACCTAGGTTGTTAATGTCAATTTTACCGCTTTCTAGTTTATTGATCTTAGCTTCGTCATCAGGGAACAGGGTTATTAAATCATCTTTTGTTAAGTCTTTAGTGAGTTTGATTACAAACCTACAGTCACTAAGGTCGTACTCTTGGAAATCAGGGTCTAGGTATATATCACGTCCACTGATCTTCTTCCACTTCATGTCCCCGTTAATAAGGTCGAATGAATAGTCCATGTATGGTTCTATGAAACACATGCCACCTATAGACCCGTTCTTGAACTGTTCAGACTGTTTGATTTGAAGTCTTGAGTTCTTAGATACGTTCTTAAGAAGTCTTGATACTATCTCAGAAGTAAGTTCGTCCTCACCACCTTCTGGGA
>JAAGZO010000823.1 GCA_024206195.1 bacterium
AGTGTACACTAAGTGCGCTTGGAGAGTCTCTTTTCTTATGTTCGCATATTCTAACTTTTAAATTTTGGCCCGTTTCGCCTATGTACTGTGCTCCACAGCTGCAAAAGGCTTTGTAAACTGCGTACCGTCGCTTAGAGATGTGCATGGTGTCTTTATAACTCCCACTAAGTTCATCTCCTATTTGACCCTTGAACGAAAACCAAGGTACAAGCTCGTATCTTCTGCCAATTCTAGCCAATTGGTCACTGAGTTCCGGCACGTATGGAATCGATAGAATCCTCTTTTTATTGTTTTCTCCGTTTTCAAGTTCTGAATCCGCCTCTTGATCCTCTGTGCCCTCTTGTTCATTTTCTTGTTGCTCTTGTCTTAGTTCTTGTCGATCTCTTCGAAACTGTAGTAAACGTGGATTTGCTCTTAATTCTCTGTTGAAATTATTCATCCAATTTTGGACTAATCTTCTAGGGTATCCATTGTCAGCATTTGTGAAAGTTCTCAGTAAATATTTCAGTTCAGCTTGAAGTTCTTCCGGATTATGCCTCAACAGTCTCTGGGCCTGTAACCATAGGCCACGAAGTCCATGTTTCTGCTGAGTCAACGGATTACTGGACTTATAGTGTAGATATTTGTGCGAGTGTGTCGGTTTTCTATAGATTGAAACCGTAAGCCTTCTTCTATTTCCATGTACTCGCAAGTCCAGATACGGTAGCTCTAAATTCTCATCTTCTTCACAAGTTAGTCTAATTTGTGGATGTTCTCGATTAAATTGCGCTAGTAATTCTTCTAATTCTGTCATTTCTTCATTGTATATGACAAACAGGTCATCCACAAACCGAGTATAATATATCAGAGGTACAGGTAATTTACTCAGTACTGAAATCTCAAAAGCTTCCATAAAAATATTCGCCAGAATTGGCGACAGGCGATTTCCCATCGGCAAACCTTGTTTTTGCCGATATAAGCTGCCGCTCCACAAGAAATAGAAGTCCTTGGTTACAAAGCGCAGTAAGGTTATAATGGCCAAATTTGACATGGAAGTAATTTCTTCTAATTTTCTATTCTCTTCTTGATTCTGCCTCATTTCTTCTAATCTTCTCTTTACAATATCTATTGTCTCTTCGACAGGAACTTTAGTGAATAAGGATTCAACGTCTAACGATGCCATACAATACGTTGGTCGAATTTCCAGTTCTTCTATTTTGTTCACAAACTCATACGAGTGGAGCACAGAATGCAAACTTCTGAATACTAAGTTTAAAATATCTTTGAGATGCAAAAGAAGTTTATCACAATATATATCGACATTTGAGACAATTGGTCTCCCTTTCAGTTGACCCACCTTGTGGATTTTCAGGGCTATATA
>JAAGZO010000824.1 GCA_024206195.1 bacterium
CGCTCTTCCGCTCTGGATTGGGGATTGGGGATTGGGCCCAATCCCCAATCCCCAATCCCCAATCCCCAATCCCCTTATTTGTATTGCTTATTTCGGTGTGTGGATATTTAAACATTAAACATTATTAATAAAACAAATAAATATGAAAAAAAGGTCAAACTCATTAAGAAGAGCTTCTCATCGCCCTACAGAAAGCCACATGGAGAAAGAGAAGGAAAAAGAAGTTATCAATCTTAAAGACAAAGTTACCAAAACCCTTACCTTAAAAGATCCTTCGTACGGAAAAAATCGCGTTTTCTATAATTACTATGAATTAGGATACAAGGCAATTGAAGAAGAGGAAAACTATATCACAGTGCTTGATCTTGAGTCCTCTGTCATGCTTAGAGAGGAAAAAAGATACACTGAATTGGTTGAGTATCATAAAAAGAAAAACAAAGTAAAGAAGAATTTTACGAAAGACTGTAAAGAGTTTATTGATAATGATCAAGAAGCCATTCGATCTATGAGAAACCAGCTTACTTTTGCAGAAAGAACCTCCCAAAGTATTAACCCTCCAATTATTTCAAGAGAGGTTGAAACATTAAAGTTGGAGAAGAATAACCACTCAGGAATCCTACACAAGTGGGATATCTTCGATAAGTACCTTGCCATTTACATTGCTAATGAAGAGAAAAGAAAAAGAGAAGAAATGTTGCAGAATTATGGTAGGATCATACCCAAGGAAAAGAAGAAAAATGATGACGAAAAAGGAGGAGCATTGTCCAGGAGTAGCCTTCTTAAGACTTTAAAACTCGTAGAGAAGCAGATTATGAAGATTTTGAACGGAGAAGCTTATTACTACTACCGAGAATGGAATAAGGAAAAAGACCTCATTGATAACAAGCAGATTTTCATGCTTCTTGCTTTCCCTCATAACGCAAATGTAAGAAATCGCTCTGTAACAGCTTTGTGTTGGAACCCACTTTATGAGGACCTTTTCGCAGTAGGTTATGGCAGCTATAATTTCCCTAAGAAGAGAGATGAGAAGAGTGATGAAACCAATGAGAAAAGTGATGACACTTTAGAGCATGGGTATATTTATGTCTTCTCAATTAAGAACAACTACTACCCTGAAGTTAGGTACACAACTGACTCAGGTGTTTTATGTCTAGATTTCCATCCTAATGAATTTTCAATTTTAGTTGCAGGTATGTATGATGGTACGATATCAGTATTTGACATCAAGCAAAAGAGTAAAGGACCTCTCATTACCTGTGATATTAGAACTCAGCGTCATATGGATCCTGTTTGGCAAGTTAGATGGTACCATCTCTACAACCCTGGTGAGTATGAGTTTTACTCAATCAGCTCCGATGGTAAAATTAATAGATGGTCATTCTTTACTAATAAGAGTACCTTAGAATCAGAGGAGATTATAACTTTGAAGTACACTGAGAATCAAAGCTCAGAACTGATGTCAGGAGGCACTGACAACATTAACTCAAACAAAGGAGGAGAAGGAGACTCTGCTACTTTTACCTTCGGTAATGCTGGCGGAATGTGCTTTGACTTTAACAAGCACAAAGGTTATGAAAATCTCTTCGTCTTGGGTACAGAAGAGGGCCATATTTACCTTTGCTCAGTTAAACATAGAGGTCACTATATCCAATCTTATGAAGGCCACACTATGGGAGTGTATACTGTATCATGGAATTCCTACCATGAGAAGGTTTTCGCAAGTTGCTCAGCAGACTGGACTGTGAAGATATGGCATTACAATATCCTTACTCCTTTAATCATCTTTGATTTACAAAACTCAGTTGGAGATGTTACTTGGTCACCTTGGTGCTCTGTCATCTTCGCTTGTGTAACTGTGCAAGGAGATATTAAATTCTTTGACTTAAATAGGGATAGAAAGAAGGCTATTCATGAGAAAAAGTATAAGGAAATCCCAATTAACCATATTGCCTTTAATAGGTATGAGTATGTATTCATTACCGGTAATGAAAAGGGAAAAGTCAGACTTTGGAGAATGGCTGAAGCACTTCGATCTACAATAGATAAAAATGAAGAAGAAGCTAAGGAGTTAGAGAAAAAACAGAAGGAGAGTAACAAGAATAACCTACCTGAGACAAAGCAAATTGTTCCAAGACATTTACAGACAGTTCTGGTTAGGCATAAGAAGATTGTAGACCTAAAGAAAGAAAATAAGGCTGCTTCAATTAATTCAGAATCGTTTAGAAAGACTGAGAGAGAAAGAGTAG
>JAAGZO010000825.1 GCA_024206195.1 bacterium
ATAAGCAAGCAATGTTGTATCTCTAAACTCTCTCATTGCTTCTTTGCCAACTGTTGCATGGTCTTGATGCAAGTCTTTCTCTGATGGACAGAAAACAATGTCTGGACATATCCTGTTCTTTATATCTCTGAATTTATTGAGGATTTCTTGTCTCTTTGTATCTAAGAATGTATCTGGGAAGTCAAGGTATTCAAAACTGGTTATGCCGAGTATTTCTGCAGCTTTCTCAAATTCCTTCTTCCTCACATCATCTTTTGCAACGATGACACAATGGATGTCACAATCGTGCCAGACTAATCTCTGGATTGCTCCACCACACCCTAATTCAACATCATCGAAGTGGGGAGCTATAATCAATGCTCTTTTGAATTTGCTAATCATTCTGGTAACTCCGCAACCTCTTTTGCAGATTGCTTTGTTGCTTTATTGAACATCTCTTCAGTCTCCCAATACCAATCATCTTCCTCTTCCTTCATCATTGTGTAGACCCATGAACGATATCCGAATGTCATACCCCAAAACATCCATACAGGGGTTTGGATTTGTTTAACATTCCATCCAGCCTTGTGTGCTAAGATACATAATTGGTCAGGACACATCACACTATAATGTGCATCAAAGTTTCTCCATTCATATGATGGGATACCGAATACCATTGTGCCACCTATGTCCATAACCCTATTGAGTTCTTTAAGCAATGGATATGGTGCTACTGAATGCTCGAGGACATCTCTATGGACTATGCAATCGAATGTATTATCATCAAAAGGCATATCATGCATATCCCCAACAAATAATGGTGTACTTTCTGTTCCAAGACCAAACTTGTCTCTTGCAAAGTCAACTTCTGCTTGACCGAGTGTCAATCCAGTTATCTTAGCATCAGGGTAGGCTTTTCTCAATTCATTCATAAACCATCCATCACCTATGCCGATTTCTAGGATGTTCTTTGCACACTTAGGGATTAACCCTTGAATATGTTTTAACATCATCTTAGTCCTGTGGTCTGATATAACAGGAGTAAACTCTTGTTGATTCTCTTTTATAATTTTGTTCCATTTGCTGTCTTCCATTTGTCTCACCTTCTAAATTCATCTGGTAAAGGGGCAACCCCTTCAGGATTCTCAAATACAATAAAGCTTGTAGCTGAATCCAAATCATCATCATAAGGACTATACAACTGGTAATATTTAGGGAACCAGTACTTGACCTTCCAAGGATGGAATAGCTTTTCCAGCATTTCCTTTGGAACGAACCTGCAAATATCAGGAGATATCCTGCTCTGCCATTCTTCTGGAATGGTCATATCATGCCCTACAATTATGTATTGTCTGCTGACCCTCTTCAGTTCTTCGATTGCTTCTTTCAGCTTCTCTCTGATAACTGGCTTTCCATGGAGTACTCCTTTCTTCTCATCTAAGATATGTATAAAAATATACATAATGAATGCTGTGTCAACAGAATTATCTTTGAACTTGTTTAGGTCGGCTAAGTCCTGCTGATAGCTCTTGAGGTCAGGGAAATTCTTAGAGAACTCCTTTACCATACTACCACTGAAGTCTATGCCAATGTATTCTTTTGGATGTGACTTTAATATAGTTGGTGTCAATCTACCAACACCACACCCACAATCTAGGAATACTCTATTATGAATAAGACCTACTTCTTTGAAGAACTCGTCAACCTTATCTATTTCATATGTGTTGAGCATACTTGAACCCATCAATCCATTGAGACGCACTTCTTCATCCTCATGTGGTAGCTTCTCAAAATTGTATCTTGGTCCAACAACTCCAAATTCTTTCTGGATTTGTTTTATCTTGTCATTGCTTTTCGGTTCAGCTTTTGCTTTCTCTTTAGGTTTCTCTACAACTGGTTCCACTGGAACTTCACCCCTCTTGTGTATTCTTATTGTCTCTTCATAGAAGTCCATATACATCTGTGTAACTTTCTTCGGATTATAATATTTCTCCATCCACTCTCTTGATTTGTCACACCATTCCTTGAGCTTCTCTCTGTCATTATTCAGTTCTCTCAAGACCTTCCCGAGCTCATCCATTCCTGTGACATGGATTATTGGTGGTGGTTCTCCTTCCCCAAGCAGAGTGTATGCTTTCTTTACTAGCGGGTCTAACCTTGCTATGACAACTTGACCCTTAGCCATGCTTTCCCATCCACTCATGCCAATAAATCCTTGTGTAAGGTTATCAATGCAGACATGACATTTAGCTGTC
Organism: bacterium; assembly: GCA_024206195.1. The sequence continues at coordinate 2,235 of JAAGZO010000825.1, forward strand.
TGCTTTAGGCACTCTTCGATATTCAAGCCATGGTAGACTTTGAAGTTGAGGTTGTAACCATTATCTTTCAATAACTTGCAGACCTCTTCTAAGACCTTTGTCCCCTTATACATTCCTGTGCTTGGAAACCATATCTTGTGACATATCTCCATCTTACGATTCCATTGTCTTACAATCGGTTTGTATAATGGTTCATCAAGTGGCACAAGATTAGGTAGCCATGTTGACTTAGGTATTACAATCTCACTCAATGGACTGCAGATAAGCAGTCTTGGATTATAATGTTCTATGAACTTCATAAACTTCGGTGGGTTAATCAGAAATTCTCCCCCATGATTATGGAGTATCCAAGGCTTGTCTGCGAGTATCTTATTCCATTGCATTGAACATCTATTTGCAGCTGTACCTATCTCATCTTTTTGCCAAGGATGTAGTTGGTGCATATGGATTACATCTGCTTCCTTTATCATCCGCTGAATCTCTCCAGTAGATATCTGGAATAGATTGAATCTATTGAGCTGTTTATCCATTTCAGTCATAATAGAACCAGTAGGTAAGATGAACTTGCATGTGTGCTTAGTATCTTCATTGATGGTGTTACATAACAACTGCCCGACTCCTGCAGGGTCATACCCCAAAGCTAAGTGTAGGATATTCATTTTTCATTCTCCAGATAGTAAGGCTTTTCTTCCCATTGGTCTCTTACCATCTTGTCTTCAGTGACCATCCTATCATATCTTGCATGCCTTCCTTCAGTCGGTTTATCATCTCTCATCATAAGATGTCTATACTTCTCTTCAGTCCTGTTCCAATCAGCATAACCATAATGCTTGATTCTGATTTTACTCTTTCGTGCCTTCTTGCTTGTTTGCACATTGAACCATTGAGGTGCATCTGGAATGTTACAAGGAACAGACCCGCAATGCTCATTGACCTTAGTGTTGTAATGTAATCCTGGAAGATTCCTGAATAGTTTAGCAAACCATCCTTTATACCAGAGTTCATCTACTCTGTATTGTTTCTTGTTTCTCCAGAAATTGTGAGACTGATAATGATACATATTGACCTTTTCATCTTTCATCTCATTAAATATTGTTGTCTTGAATCTGTCTTCCATAACTTCATCTGCATCAATCATCAATATCCATTCAGCCTTTGTCTTCTTTGCTTCTTCGAATAATCTCTGCCTATCCTTCCCTTCATACCGGACATTGCCCTTTGGTTTGTTCTTGATTATAGAAACAACCTTCTTGTATCTCTTTGCTATCTCAACACTTCTGTCTGTTGAGCCATCATCCAAGATGACAATGTAATCAACATACATGATTAAATCATCTAAGCATTGTCCAATGAGTTCTTCTTCATTCTTCATACAAATCATTGCACAGACTTTCTGCCTATTCTCATCGAACATCAAAGCATACCTTTTTCTGCAAGGGACACCTTCATTTGTGTGATTGCCACCAAGGATTTCCTGACCTAACCATGATGGGTCTTTAAGCTCACTGCAGTCAAGATAATTCAATAACGGCAATCCTATGTGCTTGACAGGATAATTCCAAAGAACTCTATAATAGAAGTCATAGTCTTGTGCATAACGGAATGCTTCATTGAACTTCCCTATGTTTGTGAAGACTTCTTTCTTCAGCATCATTGAGGAACCATTGATGTAACAATGCTTGTTCAATTCTCTGATTGCATCTTTCTTATGCAATGGCTGATAACTCTCATACAATTTCTTTATACCGCCCTTCAAGATGATATTATAATCAGTGTATGTCATTCCAATAGATGGGTCTTTCATATGAGCTGCAACACTTTCCCTAAGCATATTAGGTTCATACCAATCATCACTGCTTAACCAGGAAATCAAATCCCCTCTTGCTTTACTAATTCCATAATTGAGAGCAGATGCACAACCACCATTGTCCTTGTAGTAATACTTTATCCTGCTGTCTTTCTTCATCCATTCGGCAACTTCCCTGTGTGTTCCGTCTTTACTGCCATCATCAACAACAATCACTTCGAAGTTATCATAAGTCTGGTCTAGGAGTGATTCCATTGCCAATTTTATTCTATTTCTCCTGTTGAATGTTGGGACAACAACACTGACTAAAGGGTTTTCTTTCATAGGTGAACTCAGAATTGATTGTATCTCTTTAATCTCTTTCCTAGCTGCGAGTTTTAGCCAAGCCTTATTTGATTTTATGGTCATCTTCACAGAGATTTCATTATTCATATAATACTTGATGCAGTTCTTCAGCTCTTCTTTATTCCTTACAGTGTCAATCTGGAATGTACCGCAGATTTCTTTGATGTTCTTTCTCATCTCACTGTTTAGCCGGAGTATTGGGATGCATCCTTTCTTGATTGCTTCAACAAGATTCTTCCCATCAGAGATATAGATTAGGTCTTTAAACGCACTTCTATTCGGTTTAGCATGAATAGAAAACTTTATCCCCAAATCATCACAGACTTCTTTCAGTTCAAGCAAGTCGTAATCTTCCTTGTCTGTTATATGAGTTATTATCATTTTTTATTCCCCTTTTGAAATCTCCTCTTCTGGACTTCATCAACTATGTAATTTATAAATACTTTTTCCCGTATTGAATCATAAAAGCTGTATGTTACTTGGACAGAATCATTCCTCATCTGTATCTGCAGTACATCTTCCGATGGGAAGAATGCTCTTGCACCAAGTGGATTAATCCTTCGGTTTAGCTTCCACAGGAACAGCCGGTTCTTTATCTTTTGTCTTAGTTTCATTCTTGATATCCTCAATGAGCTTCCTTGTGACAGGATGTGTTGTATTTGCACTCACTTCGATTTTATAGCTTGTCACATTAGCTTCTATCTTGCTTCCTTGGTAACAGACTTCCATATCTGCAGCAACCCCTTTTGGTGCTGTCATCTTTGTTAGCTTTGTTTTCTTATCTTCATCAGTCATTTTGTCTCCCCCGGTTCTAAATCTTCTGGTAGGGTCGGTCCTTCTATTTTCCCAACCGTAACTTTCTCACCACCCATACCAATGATTTCTTCACTATACATCTTATAGATGGTCACTTCAACCCTTGCAGGTTCCCCATATCTCTTTGATGCATAGAGGTCAACTATCTGTGAGTCATCTCTCCAGAAGACCTTATTCAATGCATCCTTCACAAGCTTGACATAATTGTCTAAGTCAGGTCTTGTTATCCAAAAGTAGACCTTCTTAGGTTTGCTCTTTGGCTTGGGCATATAGAACCGGACAACTAATCTCAAAGCCCCATCCAATAACTCTTCTGGTCTATGCTTACATGCCTGTGATATGAAATCTTCTTCTGCTTCCTGTGTCTTTTTTGGAGTAAAGGTGAAACCTTTGCGTGTAACTACTGGTCTTTGTTTTGCTGTTGGTTTTCCGTAAACTGTGAATTTAATCATTGTTTTTTACCTGGCGGGAATTTCTTATCAAATGTCTCAAAAAAAAGTGGTGTGAAATATCCACTCTTGTCTAACCAATCCCTTATTTCTTTTGTTCTATCACACTTGCCTTCTTCCTTCCCCTTTTCATAAGCATGGTCAAATGCATTTTGTCCTGTTGGTTCCATCATAATCTCTCCCATGAATCTTTGAAATGTAATATTCTTTGTTGCTTTAGCCACTCCCAGAACATCACGACTTGTGAACTGAACATCATGTTCTTTGTGGGGAATGTCATTGCACAACAATTCCCTTCTGGTCTGAACTCACTTGCCACTGAACGACCACATAGCCTACATCTAAACAGGCTTTTGTGCATTGTTCATTATCCATGAGCTGCTGTTGACTTTTCCGCCACCAACATTGAACTTCATAACAATCCCTTGACTTAGGCATGTTTGGTATTCGGGAGTGTTATAGTCATGTCTGTCTCCGCCATTGGCAAAGATGTCTGGATTAAGGTCTTCTAGCTCTCTACACACAGACATATCTTTTGGGTCTGCACTATGTCCAGTTAGGACAACTTCATCAACCATTGTCAGCTTTTCCAGGATTAATTTCCTCTCTTCTTCTTTGACAACAACCTGACCATACTTCTTCTTGAGCCAGTTGTCATTATTGAGTATGACTACGAGCTTGTCTCCAAGCTTCTTTGCAGCTTCAAATAGAAAGATGTGTCCAACATGGATTATACTGAATCCGCCTGATACTGCAACAACTGTTTCTTTTGTCATTTTAAATACCAATGCCCCAATATCTATTCTTGTAGAGGCCAATTCTCTTTTCCTTCCTCATCTCACCAAGGAGCTTCCTTATGTATCCTGTGCTTAAATCAATTTTTAGGGCTATCTTGCCGGTCTTCAGACACTTCCTTTGCTCCTTCAGTAGGTTGATGATTTGGTTCTTCCTTTCTTCCTTCTTCATCTTTTATTTTATCTATGACTTTCCAAAATTCAGTAGGTGATTCATAACATCTCTTCAAGATTTCATTGAAACCCCACCCGTAGCTTTCCATGCCCGTCTTATGGGACTTTTCAAATTTGATAACATTACATCCAGAGAGTATTGCTTCTACAACTGCAAGACCGAATGTCTCTGGCATCTGTGGATTGATTACAAAATGCTTGTACTTTCTATAGAGCTTAGGCATATCTTCTGGAGCAAACTCTCCAAGATACAGATAGTCTTTCTCTATTCGTTCCATTGCAGACTTGCTGACAGCCTTTCCTGCAAATTGGAAGACCACCCCATCCTTTCTCAATGTATCTGCATAATCCAATATCTGATGGATTCCTTTATGTGTTGCAATGATTCCAGCGAATAAGTATGCATCCTGTTGGATGTTCTTATCTGGATAGAACTTTCCTTCTTCTAAAGGTGCAGGAAGCACAATAGCATCCCTCATCATCTCTCCGAAGAACTCTTTATGTATTCCAAACTGTAATGGACTGAAGAAGATATTTAACTTGCTGTTTGCATATAGGTCCCGGAAAATCTTGCCAGGTGTGCATTTCTCTTTGCACTTTTCCTCGCATTGAGCACTCCTGTATTCACAGAAAGCATAGTCGTGACAGTAACAGATGTAATTTGTATTCTTGATTGCCCATTCAATGATGTCAGTTGGGAACATACTGATATTGTTAATTACCAATAAGTCATATCCACTGAGCATCTCTGCAACCTTGTCTTCTTTATCTTTGAAGTCGCTTGCAGAGTACTGGACAATTCTATGACCTAAAGCTCTACCTGCTTTTATCATGGCTTCACTTGTTATGTTACAGCCACCGACAAATTCAGATATCTTGAAATCATTTATCCACGCTATCGTCTTTGTCATTTTCAGCTTGTTTATCAGGTTCGGATTCCTTTTGGTCTTCTGCAGATGTTGCCATCCTCAAAGGGGCTGTTGTGTCTAACCCACAAAATCCACATGAATACATATTTGGACCTCTTCTCTTCAAAGTTGGCCTTCTACAATGGGGACAGAATAGAGAATACTTACTGTCATTCTCATTCATCTGTTTTGCCCTTGCTTCCTTCTGTAGAGTTTCTTCACTCTTCAGCTTCCCGCTTTGCATATCATCCAAGTGTTGGATGAAAGCAGGTGAAGGTTCAGTTTGTTGAGGTCTTGGTGGATTCTGTAACTGCTTCTTGAAATCCTTATCCCCTTCTTCTTTCCGCATCATTTTCATTCAGCTTTGGCTTCTGCTTCAGCTATAGCTAACTGTCGTTTTGCTTCAGCAACTTTCTCTGCAGGTGTTGGTGTGTGTTCTGGATAATGTGCGTAACACTTTGAACACTCTAAGGTATTGCCTCTCTTGGTAAGCTTTCCCTTACCACAGTTAGGGCATACGCCACCTTGAACTGCATTGAGTTCTTCTACTTTTGTTTCTTTTTTCTTTGTCATTGTTGACACCTCGTCATTTTTGAACTATCTCTGCGAATGCAAACTTTTGCATTACTCTTGTAATCTTGATTCTTAGTTGGTCTCCTTCTTGAGCCTCTGGTACAAAGACTGCAAAGCCACCTATCTTTGCAATGCCATCCCCTTTTGCTCCAGTAGCTTCGATGGTCACTTCATATTCATCATCTACTTGCACTGGTGCTTCTTTTTGTTTATATCCTTTATAGTCTCCCATTATTCTTCACCTTTGATTTCTTCTATGTATTTTTGTTTAGTGAGGTTCTTGATTTCCTGTATTGCAGGACTTGCCTCAAATTCTTCATTTGGTTGTCTCTTTATCCCCATCACGTTTATCGGGGTCTGCCACTTCACTCGGTACTTGTTCATTGCCATCTTTCTCATCTCCAACCTTTAAGGTCTTGAACTCTTCAACCTTCTTAGGAATCTTCTTCAAGGTGTTAGCAATGATTTTGTTCCATTTCTTTCCGAACAATTCAAAGCCAAACATCTTCTCTGCATACTCTCTTCCCTGCTTCCCCATACTATCTCTCAGTACTTGGTCTGCATGTAGGTATTTCAAGGCACTGTGTGTATTCTCTACTGTTGTCAAATGTTGTTTCAGACCATTATCTACCCATTGTTCTATCGGGCAATCTGTCAATAGTCCACCCTTTGCAAACTGGAATCCAATCCCATCCTGCGGCTTCACTGTCTCCCCTATAAGCCCGATAGTCTCCGGACCAGTAGAATTGTTCGGCACGATAACTGGAACGCCACATGCCATTGATTCTACTGGCATCAACCCGAAGCCTTCTCCACCTGTAGTTGTGGCGTACACATCTGCGATTTGGTAGAGTTCTGCATTCTCCTTTTCACCTATCTGATTAGAGCCGAGACCACCCCTCTCGACAAAGATAATCCTCCCTTCTTCTAGCAAGTCCCGCCCATACTTCTTCTTGAGGACTCTTCTTACAAAGTCCGCAGGATTAAGTGAATCCGGGTACTTCCCCTTGCCATAAGTAGGGATGTTAAGGTAGAGATATGTCTTATCTGTTTCGCAAATCAGTTGTGCAGCTGCGTCCAAAAGGGTATGAGCACGCTTCCGCATAAGATTCCTGCCACCATAATAAATTACAAAGTCATCTTCTTTGAACCGGTACTTCTTCCTCAGTTCGACCTTTGCTTCTTTTGTGATTGGCTGATACATCTTTAGGTCTATTGCCTCATGTATCAATGGGGTTTCTAAGTCCCGCCATTCTTTGAACATCTTTTGTGCGAATACAGCTGTTGATACAACCTTATCACACACGCTGAGATAATCTCCTTTACCTTCATCAAGAAGGTTGTCATTACAGAACATTCCTTCAGAATCAATAGTTGCATACATGATAGCTTTTCTGCCTGGCATCTCTGGGAAGTTCAGATTTCCCACCCCCATTTGCTGGAAATGGTAAGGGTCGCCTACACATATGAAGTAATCAACATTGAGACCATTGATGTAATCCGCCATCTTCTTCACTCTTGACGGGCTTCCCTTATCAGAATTGCCACATCTTTCACAATGGAATCCTGGCAATACGGGGATGTCATCTACAAAGGTCTGGACACCATTGTATTCAAGACCTATTGTGAATACTGTATGACCTGCACTTCTGAATGCTTTAGCCATGGCAAGGATAAGTTTTCCGTTGCCTGTAGAATTTGTAATAGGGGCTCCATATATAGCTATCCTACTTCTCTTGATTTTCTCTCTTGCTATTTCATCTCTTGACTTTGGTTTCTTTTTTTGTTGCTTCATTTATAATCCCCTCTTCTTCAAATAATTTTAATACACCAGCCTCGACAACTGCAGAACGATTGTTTTTCCATTTAGGATACATCTTAACCTTTTCAAGTTTAGCAATAAGATACTTCGGTAATGTTATCGTTATCTTTGCTGTAGAATAATCCCTCTTTTCTACCATACTATGTAAGATATAGTATAACTATATAAATCTTTTGTTACAATTACCACTCTATAATTGGGTAAATATAGAAATATTTATATACTAAAAAAGACATAATGGGTAGTATATCTAAACTAATGATGGAAAAGCCCCCGAGATTATCTCTCCCCACGAGACAGCGGGGCTTTACCCATCTAAATAATCTTGCCCTTATACGGCTCTACACGGACTATTTCTGCATCATAATTTATGAGACTTCTAACTTCATCCTCATTTGATGTAGTTATCATGTTGCAGTTCTTATCCTGCATGCCGTCTTCTTTGAACCGGATTTTGTACCGGTAGTATTGAGGTGGTGGCATCTTTACTCTGATACATTGAGACTCTTATTGACTGCAGGTGGAACATATCCATCACATTTCAAATGAATATCCATTATGCCATCAGTGATAGTTGTATTCTTGATTGCAGGTAAGGTGCCATCTCCACACAATTTCTTGTATGCATCTCGCACTTCTGGGTCATCTATGATGACATTGATTACCTTTGCACCCTCTGTCTCAATAACCCATATCCATGACAGGTCGCCATAGACATCTTCAGCATCTAGAACTGGTCCACTTGTTGTCATATCATCTTCACACCCTGTTGCCAGAATGCTCAATAGAGCTATCACAAGGATAGCGATTAGTTTATTTCTCATGTAAATCCCTCCTTCTTCTTATCTTTAAAGATTCCACCACACATGCAGTTGAGAACAGATACTCCTCTGCTCTTTCTACCGAATGGGTAGTGGGTTCTTAGCTTGATTCCAAACATCTTCAAGGCTTTCCGCCTGAAGCTGAAATTATTAGTGACTTTAATCTCAATGTCACATCTTGTGCATTCGATTGTTCTTTTTATATCAGCCGTTTGTATCCCCTCCTATATCTACATCTCCTTCCTCTCATCTTGATGAACTGCAAGTCACATCGACTGCAGAAGCCAGGAATGTTCCCCATCCTGAATTGAATCTTTCCACACCGATGGCATCTAATCAGCATCAACATCTTCACCTCTGAATGGTTCTAATTGTTTAGGAAACTTCATCTGTTTATGTTTACAACAGGCTTCAATCCACCCAATAGCAAAAGCTAATGCTTCTTTCTTTGTCATCTTGGTCTTTATTACATCACTCATTTTCCTGTCCTGAAGCAACTGATGAGTAATTTAACTTGTGTTTCTGAATAAAGCTTTACTCTTCTCTTTCTACCGCCCCATTTGTAATTCATAACCTGCATTGGTTTCATGCTCTTGAGTTGTTTCAGAGCTTCTGTTTTCGTGAACTTTAGTTTCTTCTTCATTCTTCACACCCGAACCAACACTTCAATAGTCTGTAATCATCTTGAGGATGTCCTGCGATATTTGGTGGATGTTCTGTCGATAAGAACCAATGCTTTAGATGTGTTGTTGTCAGACCGCATGTGTCTGCAGGGTTTCCTTTCTTTGAACCACCAAACCATGAGATGTCTCTATAGACATAATCCAATGGATTGAATAGATACTCTTTGTCTGGTTTGCATCCTTTCTCCAACTCCCAATCGCCACCCTTACCATCTCCAACTATATAGTCTGGGTCTGTCAGATTCTCTGGCACAAAGTCCCCATGATAAGTAGGTAATGGTTGCATATCAGAATCAACTATCTCATATGTGACACCATCTAAATCAATTATGGCTTCTGGTTCATCGTGATATGGATTATCCTTTGAATTAAGATAGAGTGCTTCTATTTCTGTTGTTTCTGGCATGTATGGTTCCGGTAGATAGTCGCTAACATTCACAAATACTCTGGGCATTACTGTAATCTCTGGGTCTGGACAATTACAATCTGGTGCATCCTGCAGACTGTTGTGGATTAAAAATACTAAAATAACCAAGAGTGCAGCTGAACCGATTAAGTCTTTGATATTTTGTCTATTCATTTTATATCCTCCTTGAATCTTCCCTCTTTGATTTCTTCCTTAGTGGGTCTTCGTCCACATACACTGCATTTGTAGTGGCCTCTTCCTTCAGGGCATTTACCTTGGGTGTATGTGACCCTCTGGCCACATTTCCCTGACGGGCACCAATGCTTCCATAAACAATGCCCCATTATAACAAACCCCATACTCCCCTTTTGGGTTGGAAGACTTCGCCGTTCTTGGATAGTTTCTCTAGCTCTGTGTAAACCATGTCTTTGTCAATCTCTTTATTCTTGTTGAAGACTTCCCTGACAATCTCTTCTTCTGGAACGACATTCTTGAATTTGGTTGAAAGCTCCTTCAATACATCTCTTATGAGGTAATACTTATTTACTTCTTTCGTTTTTGGGATTTCTTCCATGTCTTCATAATTCACAAAACCCTCTTTAGATATCAAATCCAGCAGTCCGAAGCTGTGTCGCATGATACTAAATGCAAAGTCAACAGCATTCTTTGATACTGGAATATCCCCATCTGCATTCTCTTTACCAATCCCATGGAATTTGGTGTATGCATAAGCCCACCTCATAATATTACCCCTTAACCTATGGGATGACTTCTCTTCTCCATCTTCATCTACCGTTTTACCTGTGAGCTTTCTGAACTTCTCATTGAAATGCTTGATTACTGCATTATCAGTAAGTATTGGATTGAGCCTTCTTGCATATGCAATGTACTCTCTCATCTGCAGTGTAGACCATATCTGTTTAATTCTTCCAGAATCTTGCTTATGACGAGCCATATATTTGCTCTCAAGTTTATCCTGGTCAATCTTTTCTCTCATCGCCCATACAACATCGAACCTATCCAGTATGTCTTTAGGGATTGGTGCGAATTGATTGATGATTGCAGTACTATCATTGAATGTCTTATGTGTAGGGTTGCTTGTCGCTAACAATGCAGTCCTTGTCATTAAGGTCTGGTCTATGGTCGCTTTAGTTATCTTGGTCTGTTCATCAGCCATAGCATTATTGAGCATACCAAAGTCTGTCTTCTCTATCTTCTCCAGCTCATCAATACCTAAGATTCCTTTATCTGCCATAACCAATGGTCCGACTTCTAAAGTGAAACCGCCATATTCATCTCTGACAACACATGCAACAAGACCGACCTTAGTCATGCCCTTTCCTGTTGTCCAATTCCATAATGGGCTTATCCTGACACTCTTCTTCATAATATATGTCTTGCCGGTACCGGGCCCACCAGTTAATAATACATGGATGGTTCCTCTCTCTTCTAATCCACCATCATGGTCTTTGATTCTTTTACCGCCAACATGCTGTAAGATAAGGCTCTTCCTGACAACTTCATATCCTTCAAAGCTTGGTGCAAGGCTCTGGGCAAACTCATCCAATAAGTCTGCCCTCTGTGCCATCTCCTTTGCTTTGTCCTTCATAGATTTTGTGAGCTTCAATGCATCCCAGCTTGTCTCAATAGGAATCCAGTTGTTTGCGATTATATTAGTCTTGAACTCATTGCTTGCTGACTTCATGCCCCTTATCCTAATCTCTTCTTCTTCCAAGAAACCATGCACCATCACAAGCTGACCCAACTGCAATCTATCATTGAGGTCTTTCCTTGTAAGATTATCTCCAACGAATACACTCTTCTTTGCTAACCTCTTAGGTCTGTCTGGGATTTTATCAAGAACTTCCACCAATTCAAATCTCTGGAACTTGATAAGCTCTTTGCTTAATAATTTGAATTTGCCTTTCCTTCCACAACCGCATCTTGTAGGCTCTCTCCATTCTCTTCCAAGCATATGCACCGATATATTATTGCCACAGCTCGGACATTCATACTTTCCTATCTTACACTTCAAGAATATCTCAGAAGGTTTTATTATGCTTCCCCTGAAAGAAAGGAACTTCCCTAATTGATTTGAGATTTCACTCAATGGTAACTCTGATTCATCTGGAAGGTCTGTATATAATACTTGGATTTTCCTCTTATCTGTCAAGTCCATCCATGCAATCTCTATAGCTTTGCTTGTCTCTTCAAACTCCTCGAGAAGAAGGTCTGCTAATTCTGGGTCATGCTTCATTAATTTCCTAAAGTCTACCTCTACAAACTTCGGCTTCTTCTCTAGCTCTGTCTTATAATGTGTATTCAGGAACTCCTTTGCTATCTCTATCTGTTTTATTGTATCCATTATTCTTCACCCATTTTTCCACTATCAACAACCATAGGTATGCCATCGAAGGATTCTATTTTCAAATCCTTGTGGACTATGCTTATTGATGGCAACTCACATATTTCCTTGACTGCATTAGCGTACTTTCCATTCAATCCAATTTTTATTGGCCATCCAAGACTGTCTGTTTCTACCCACCCCCAATCAGTCTTTATGGTTTTATTAGGTTGAGCACTCTCTTTGATGTCGTCCATTGCTTTCTGTAAGTCTTTGATTGTGAGTTTATTATCTGCCATTATTCAATCACCACATCTATTGCTTCTTCTAATTCAAATTCTCCAGTTGTTGGAGCATCTACATATTCGGTTGTCACCTCGTAATATGTTTTGTTGTTCTCATCAATATATTCTTGAGTATCTGTTATTTGGATTTCCCCCCTTTCTTCTGGAGCTTGTTGACTTAACATCAACACAATTACTATCAATATAATGATGAAGATTGCTCCAATTACAACCATGTTCAAATTCAGCTGTGCTTTTCTCATAGTTTCACCCTTATCTTTGCTCTTTTATATCGCCTCTCAGCTTCTCTTGCCATGATTCCATACTTCTGTTCGAACCTATGATAATTAAGATTATCAAAATCCCAGATGTATTGCTTATCTCTACGGACAAACCATGGCTTCAATACATAGTTGAAGAAGTGCCATCCACAAATGGCACCCAATGCAAGCCCGATGAGTACGAGCCCAATGATTATGAATTGTGTGCCGTAATTCATAATCCCAACTCCTTCTTCTTCTCTTCTATCAATTCATAACATACGATGTTAGTTCCTGACTTACCAATGGTCTGTTGGAGCCCATTTAATATTTTCAACACCTTCTGTTGAGTAAGATGTTCGCCTTTGGGTTTTATCTTCAATTCCAGCTTAGGTCTGACCCTATTAATCCTGTCAAATGTTGTAGAGATGGGCATATCCACAATCTCTGCTATCTTTGAAAGGTCTGGTTTCCAGTTCTCAGGCTTTTTCAATGCCTGCAGGACTATCTTATCTTTGATTTCTTTCATGGTGTTGCCCCCATTGATTTATGTCTCCCACCAACTTCTATATCAGTTTGCCCTTCAGTTCTTCCTAAGTGAATATATACCCTTATCTCTTCATAGCTTGGGATTTCCTTTATTTCTTCAATCGCTGCTTCTAAACAGGCAATTATTTTGTCCTTCTTCATTTTTTATCTTTCCCCCATGTGCGAATCTTATGTGGCAACCATCTACATATCCTTTGGAATTTGGTCGGGTTTGTGGTTACTTCCCGCCATTGAATCCCCACATAATCCATAATGCGTCTCATTATTCTAACACCATTATCGATTCTCTTTGTGTGTATACTAATCATGGCATAGTGCATATTTGTCTTATTCTTCAAATCTTCTATTTCAGATTCAAGCTTGTCTACTTTTTCTTTGCACATCTTACAGCAAGTCATGGTTTCCACCCCAATTCTTTCAATGCCTTTTGATGGCTCTCTATTAAATTCTGCATCTTGCCAACGGGTCCATCCCTCATTGATTTTAATTCCAGATTAATCTCCATCAATATATCCTTTGAAGCTCTGGTGTTGTCTGCTATTGCAATGAGCCATTCCCTATTATTATCAAGTCCATCAGGAACATCTGCACCAAAGATGCGGTCTTTTATAAAATTCCCAACAGCCCCCTTTGCAGTGAAGAGTGCCTTTATCATATTTGCAGTCTTCATGCTATCGCATTTGATGAATAACTCTTCATCGTTTTGTGTGATTTCGTATTTCATCTTCACCACCACCCATAATGTGTTCCGGTCTTGATTAAGCCCAATACTGTAAAACATAGGAAGATTGCGGCAACTATGATTAAAAGCCAAAACATTGATTTGTATTCAGATTCATAGTCTTTAAGTTCCTTGTAGTCTTCTGTTGTTGCATGAACCTCTTGGTCTGGGATGGTTTGGTGTCCGTCCCGTGCAGAATGTTTATAATTAGGCTCCAATGATTTCTCATCTTCTTCTTGTTGTTTCTCAAATTCAGCCATGTACTTCTTGAATAATACTGGATGTTTCTCTCTGACAATCCTAATAGCGATTCCTTGACATGCACCTAGGTAAGTGGGTCTGCCCAGCTTTTCCTTCATTTCTTCATCAGTTTTCATTTTTCTGTCTCCTTCACGACCTTCCACCAGTGTTCCACTTCACAAGATGTAACATGGACCGCCTCATTACCATCTATGTATGCAAACTTTCCAAGCTCCAATATCTTACAATAACCGCCTAAATCAGCAAAATTAGGAGTATAACCACAACAGAATGCAGTATCTCCAACATTTAGGTCGTCCTTCTTGCAAGGGATAAGCTTACACTGTATGGGGTTTCTGCTATTTACTCCCCACACTTCATAATATTCCTTGCCATGGAATAGGAACTGTTTGCCTTCATTGAATGCTATTCCGAGACCATCCCCAACATCAGGGGTGTGGATTATCTTAATGCTCTTAGGAACTAAGGTAACTGTCTTCCTGGATTCTTTCTCTTCAATCTTCTCTCTAAGCTCTTTGGCTTCTGATTCAATCTTTTCCAAATGTTCTATCATATCTTTGGTGCTTTCTTCCATCTTAATGCCTCCTTATGCTATATCTCTTCTCTCTCTCTCTCTCTCTCGTCACATCACATCACATCACGACAACAACAACAACAACATATGTATAAGCAAAAACCCGTGATGAGTTGTGATGAGCTGTGATACAATGTATACAATGTTTACGATAACCTACGATGTTTACGACACATCACAGTTGGAGATATATCTCCTGATGCTTTGTTTAAGTTTCATAACGACCTCTTCTTTGATATCTTTGGGTATTTTTGCCGATTCTATAATCTTATCAATTTCTTTCTGTATTTTATCTGCATCAGTTTGGCAAGTTGCCCTTGGGCTTACATCATATTTGTCTGTAATCTTCTTCCAAATTGGTTTAATGGCTTCACTAATCCTGTCTTCTCTTTCCCTTTGTGCATCTTTATGTTCAATTTCAGCCTTCTGGATTCTATCTGCCTGTTTTATAGTGTCTCTTATCTTCTTAGCCCTTATCCGTTTATCTTGAGCAATCTTATCATATGCATTTGCATCTGCTTCTAAGATATCTGGGTCTGTTTCCAATAGTCTGAGCTGTTGTCTGACGACCTCAGCCTTCTCAATGCCGAGTTCACTTGCCTTCTTCCGGACAAGTTCATATAATCTTGTATCTACCCTTGTGTGTAGGACTTCATCCTTGACCACGATAATCACCTTCTTTTCTTTTCTTTGCTTTGACAGGGAGCCGTTGTTCTATCTGCTCCTTTCTATATCGCATACATTCTCCACGGGTTGTGTTTATCTCTACCCAGCCATTGCCAATATCTTTAAGGGTGCCAGTATACCAGAAAATGCCTTCCTTCTTAGATACTTCAATCTTCTCTATATCTTGCGATATTCTTTTCTTTTCAGTCACAAATAATCCCCTCTTCTGTAAGCAATTTATTGTAAATCTTCCGGATTATTTAAATCTTTCGCTATGAAGGATTTTATTGGCCATGGATATTTCTTTGATTTATCAATCAAGCTTTTCTCACTCTCTGACATGACTATCTCTTCGACCCATATGAATCCCTTGTCGACAATAATCAAATCAGGTCTGCCGAGACCAGGCTTTAATGGTAATTCACAGAATACATCACGACCTAATTGTCTATGGAACAACCACCTCTCGAACTTAGCTCTGATGTGTGCTTCAGACTCAGCTGCGTTTCCGCCTCTGACTGTGGCTCTGAAAGAATTACAGTGCGAACCTGCCCATGTTCGCCCTTCAGCATACTTCTTAACTTGTGTTATGCCATACTCTCTGGTCTGTTTATGTTTCCCCTCTTGGCGATTCTTTCTCTTATCCAACTTCTCTTGATAATCAAGCTCCTTACATTCAGGACACATTCTTCCTTCAGGGATGGCTTTCTTACATCTCTTGCACTTGCCTTCCATCATCAACCCCTTTAGGTAGAGTTCCTTCACTCCAAGCTAATCTCCAAATATTGTCTGACCCACAACCCCTACATTTTTTGATTCTGCCGTGGGTTTCTATATTGAATGCTTGAACTTTACCACAATCATGGCATTTATAATCAGCTGTTATCATATCTTATTCACCTCTAAGTCTATATTAATAGGCTCAACAAATGGTTGCTTCAATGCTTTCTGGTGCAGGTCCTCTCTATAATTAGTTAAGACAGACATCACCTGCTCAAATGTCATATCATATTTCTTTGCTATCTCATTGATTGCATAATAGATTAAAGTGATTGGCTCATTGCCCGTCTCCAGAATCTTCGCCATCAATGTCTTTGCTGAGTTCGATATTGGTTTCTTTATGTGTAGGTCCTTCGGCAATTTCTTCCACCCCTGTTTCTGCATCTGCTTTTAATTTGGCCATGAAGCTTCTCACAGCTTGCTCATCTACTAATCTGTTTGGATATTTCTTCCTGAACTTTTTTATCTCTGTCTTTGTAGGTCTCAATATGGTTGGGTCTGGTACTGCATGTAACTTGAAGCATTCAAAACATACAGCAGTGAGCTTCTTCTTAAACCTGTTTAGTCTACTTGAAGTGAGCTTGCTGAACTGCACATCACACTTGCAATGTTTACACTGCATGATTCTCCCTTGGTCAAAGTCTGGCTCAAACCTTGGGTCATTCAGCTTGTAGCCGACTGCTACAACCTCATCATCATCCTCTGTCGTTTTTTGGTCTGTCATAATCATCCTCTATTCTTACTACATCGTCCAGCTCTGGTGTAGAAACCTCGAACACTTCACAATCTTCGATTGCTTTCAGTCTGTGAATAGTTCCTGGTGAGATATGGACAACATCTCCTGGAAAGAGTATATCTTTCTTATGTCCCTTTGTCATATTAATCTTTCCTTTTGTCACATACCACGCTTCATCTTTGACTTCATGGTACTGCAGGGAGAATTGATGACCTTTCTTTATCCGCAGGAGCTTCATAACATACTTGTTTGTAACAACAAGCCATATTTCTTCGCCCCATGGTTTATCTACTGTTTTCATCATCGACCCTCCGAAATACAAGCACACCCACCACAGAACATCAATATGAACCCTATGAACCATGCAGGATACGCCTCAAAAGTTCCAATGGTCCATCTGTGGATAAATAATGCAATAGTCAGCCCCATTGCTGCCAAACACATGAACACTCCAACTATTATAAATGCTCTATCACTAAGTTCTCTCATTCTTCCACCCCGATAGTTAATAATTTAGCCCACATAATACTTATAATCAATGCAAACAACCATATGATTAATAAAGTCATTATAACATCAATCATTTTCCCACCCCATTAAGATGTTTTGCGTTATTATTACAACATTTACATCTTGAAGTAAAAAATAATCCTTTAGTTATTTCTTTCTTCTGAGCCTCAAGAGCAAGTTTAACTGTAACCTTTTCTCCTCTTTGCATTCTCTTTAACATCTCCTTTTGTACATTTTCCTCGTGTTCTAATATTTCCTTACTCTGAGCCTCAAGACGATTCCACATAATGCTATTATCAGCAGTAGTAATATTATCTATACATTCTTGGCATAAACAAACCTTTCTACATTTGAATACTTCTTCTTTATCTTCTCCACAACCTTCACATTCTTGTTCTGTCATTCTCCCACCCCCAATTTATATATAGTATATGCAATTCCTGTAAAGAATAATGTGAACATAACAAAGGCATAGAGCCAATTTATTTCTTTTGTGAAGTATGTTGTCATAAGACACAACATCATCATAACTAGCGTAAGAATAAGCGTCTCTTGCAAAGTTAAATTAATCTTCCTGAGTTCCATCTTCAAGCTCTTTCAATTTCTTGGCAACTTCCATGATACAGGAATGGGACATGATTATATCTTCTCCTTGATTCCAAACATACTTCTTCCAATTATCATAAAATTCAATGTATCCTAATTCCTCATCACCATAATAAGCATACCATTCATCTCCTTCTTCATTGTGCTTCCATTTGAATTTTTTAGCCATCTTCTTTTCCTCGTTTATGTTTTGGCGGTATTATTTTCTCTTCCGCCTTGTCACAATAAATGCATTTTTCTGTTTCTTTATCCAGCTCGCAGTAACCAACAGGACTAACAGCACAATAGCGACCAATATTCTTCCCACATGCAAAGCATAACGCCCTGCCCTTCCTATCAGATACCTTTTCATGTGGACAATGCATGATTAAATCAGCAGCTTCATACATCGAAGTCATCATGCGTCTGTTGGATTCTTCAATCCTTTCCTTTCTTTCTTCAGGGGACATAAGGCACCCTAGATATATACTCGATTTTTACTGTGCCAAACCATTTAGGTATTGGCTTATTGAATTGTACTTGCCCGTCCTCTATTGTGTATTTGAGACCGAAAATCAATAATTTGAATCTCGTCCACAACCCAATATGAATTTCCGCTATATTTTCCATTAACCTTTACTCCATTTGGCTCTTTCTTCCTTGTTAATCTTATCCAGGAAGTCAATGATTCCCTGCATGCAACCCTTACTCCATTTAGTATTTGCTTCTGGCTCAAAGACATACTGCCTCCATCCCCCATCCCATCCAATGCCACCTATATAATGTGCAAGACCTGTCTTGTCATTTCTTCTGACAGCAAAGGACCTCGTTTTCTTTCCAGGATTATAGCACTGATTGATGTAGACCTTTACAGTGGGGCTCTCATAGATTGTTATGTCTTTTTTAAACGCCATTTATCTTCTCTCCATCTCCAGCTCAACAAAGATTCTCCCTATCATAAGCTTCCTTACCTATCTTATGATTCTCTTTCCAATGCTGTGGCCATACAGCCTGTATCTTTTTGGAATTAGGAATATCTGCGTGTGCTAATGCGTCCCCCAATAGTCTGAAGAAGTTG
Organism: bacterium; assembly: GCA_024206195.1. The sequence goes on from JAAGZO010000825.1 coordinate 21,181, forward strand.
CAATCATGTGCCATCATCCCCCTGGCTACATAGTATTTCTCTTCTTCAAAAGCTTTCATTTCTTCCATGGTCATGTCAGGAGCTCCAAGAGCTTCAGCTATCAACTTCTCATTCTCTTTAGCCCCTTTAAGGAGCTGTACCACTCTGATATTATCCATTTACATCAACTCCAGTGTTTTTGGATTTAATTTTATTCTTCCATTTGTTTTTATTATTAAATCAAGAATATTTAGTTTGCTTATTGCTGTCCCAAAACCCCCGCTTGTTGGTGAGTAAGGGGTTGTTGTTCTTTCTGCAAGTTCTTCCTTGCTTAATTCAAGGGTGGGACTATCTAGGAGAACTTCTAATATTTCTCTTGGACATTTTCCAAGCATTTGTTTTATTGAATCAACATTGTATTCTGCTGCATCCATCAAGATATCATCTGGGAAGTCTGCATCTAAATTGACAGATATCGTATCTCCATTTTTATGTATGTACTCTTTTACATTAAGGGCAGATATTGCTGACCCAAACCCGCCTGACCTTGCAGAATAATCGGTGATGAGTGCTATTTGTTGTTTTGTGAATCTCATTTCTGGATTCTTATTGAGGAATCCCAATACTTTCCTTGCACATAATGACAATGGAGCATCACCATTTTCTGCATCAGGATATTCAAAGTAAGGTCTTGGTGTCTTTGCTAATGGCACTTCACCAACAGCTTTATGATGATTAACTGGCACTACTTGGTCAGGCGTTTCTGTTTGTATATTTTTTGTGAGCCTATATGCTTTTGTCAATGTGACTTTCTTATTGGCTAATTCCTTTATGTCTGTTAACACTTTAAGATTTGCGTCTGCTTGGTTCTTGACTTTATCCAAGTTCTTCTGACAATCAACATATGCTCCTTGTACCTTCTTCAATAAACTCCTTAGCTTCTCATTTTCAGAGAGAGCTGTCTTTAAATGCTCTTTTGTACCATTGGTTGATGGTGCTTCTCTTCTGGAAGCTCCAAGCTGTGCCTTGAGACTTCTGATTTCCTTTTCAAAGTCAGCCTTTTCTCTGAGTTCTTGTTCAGCCTTTTGGGGCAAGTCAACAAGTTTAGCCAACATTCCTTTTATTTTATCTGTAGGGGGAGCATATGTGAATCCTATCTTCTGGTTTAAGTCTGGATGTGCAGTCTGCACTTCATCTATTTTGATTTTAGTTGGCACATTAATTAATGCCGGTCCAAAACAAAAGAACTCTCCTGGTTCTAACTCTCTTAACTTCCTCATCTCTTCTTTAGATGTAATCCCCAGCTCTTCAGCACATCTTTTCATATCAATATCTTGACTGACCCTTCCTATGAATTTATTATTACATTCTGCAGAAGCGTCCTTGTTTAGTTTAGCAGGTCTTTGAGAAGCGAGAAGTCCCATCATCCCTCGTTTCCGACCTCTTGTCATTAAATCTATAACTGATGATGTAGATTCTGCCTTACCTGATTTGCCCTCTGGACAGAACTGGTGTGCCTCATCTATAATTACCATGCACGGGTGCCATAATTTCTTTGGTGCTTCCACCAAGCTATCTAAGAATCTCTTTACGAATAATAATCTTTCATGCTTCTTCAGCTCTGATACATCTATGATTGCAGACACATTCAATTCCAGAAGCTTCCTTGCAAGTAGGTTCGCTGTCTTTATATCAATAAGGACATCTACATTTTCTCCCTTACCTATTAATATATAGTCATACTTTTCTCTTAATGAGCTGAACTCACCTTCAAGGTCTAATACTATGTGTTGCACATGACCATGTGTTTCTTCTAAAATCTTCCTGATAGCATAAGATTTGCCTCCACCAGAATTAGAAATCACAAGTCCCCTTGTAGCTAGAAAACTATTCATATCAAAAGGTAGTGTTTTTTCAGTGTCGGTTATTTTTGCTATCTTCATCTTAATCTTCTATATACCCATCAATGCCAAATTCCATTTCATCAGCTTCCCTTGCACCTATCGAATGACTAATGGCTGTTCCTTCATTGTCTTTTCTGTCTGTTATGTAATGTTTTGAACCCATAAACCTTCCACTCCCAATAACATCAAGTGTCTGCAGGAATATTGGTCGATTCAAATAATCAATCAAGCAATACTCACAATATGGTCTTTCAATACTTCTTCCAATGCTTGGTTTACCACAATAGCAGTCATCTGCCATTGATTGTAAATTGTTATCTGTGCCTGGTTCAGCACAATAGTCTTTTGGGTTATCATTCATTGTCAACACCTTCCAGATTATTCTTCTTTAGTGAGTTCTTCGTCTACCTTCTCACTTTGAATTTCATCTTCATCATAATATTTTTCTTCATCATCAGTCATGTTTCATCACCTCTATCTTCTTCATAGCCCACTTCGCATGCTTACAACGGGACTTAGGATGGTTCTCAGTCCAATGCTGTCCCCATCTCCACCAACTTGAAAACACACATGAACAGTTGAAGAGCTTGAAGTCCTTAGTGATATTGCCTTCCCTTACCTTTGTCTCGGGTCTGGTCGCAATCTTCTTGCCCAGCTTCTTCGAACATGCGAGGCAAAACTTTCTGGCAACATAAATGGTTTTGCATGAAGGACAAACTACGCACTTTTCTTCTGTCTTGAAGTGGTAAAATTTAACCCCTTCTTTGATAGTTACCTTAATCCTGCTCATCCTTGCTCTAGCCTGTATTTTCCAGCTTCCAGTATTGGAAGGTTAGCTTCTGTTGGAACATAGATTACCTCGGTATTCCCATCATTCAGTCCTTCAATGAACTTGTACTTCAGATATTCTGGGGTTATGCTTCCAGCAATGATTCTGTTAGCTTCTGCAATACCATCAGCCCTGACTATTTCAGCTTTCTTCTTGTATTCCGCACTATCAAGTTCGGCCTTTGCTTCTTCTATAGCAATCTTTTTATTCCATTCAGCCTCTTTCAGGTCTGCTTTTCCAGCCAGTTCTTTCTGCCATACGCCATATTTAGGAAATACGGCCATGCAAACAGCAATCACTACTATTATTGCAAGACAGACTGCAACAATTAATCTCAACCATCTTGGCTCGTCACAATCATCTTTCCAAAAAGTTCCTTTATCTTTATATTCTGTCATATTAATTCCCCCCCACTTCATATTCTTACCTTGTTAATGATGGCCTTGAACTCTTCCCACTTTGCTTCGGGAATCCTTGTGCCACTCTTTGTTGGTCCTGTGTATCTCTCGCTTGAAAGAAACTCCCTGATGTCAATTCCTTTCTCGCCCTTGTACTCAGTCATCTTTACGACAACTTCAGTCTTATCTGACTTCTGTAGTCTCCCAAATTCTATGTCTTCACCCATTTTCTTTACCTCGTTTTGTTATTATTCTGCTTGTTTATCTGCTTCATCGATGACTTTATCTGTCTCTTGCTTCTTCTTATCCAACTCTGCTCTCATCTTCTGATGTTCTTCAGTCTGCTTCTTGTACTCTAAGAGAAGTTTATTCATCTTGCCTGAGATTATCATAGCATGGATTACATTCTCCATTAACATTAATGGTGCCATCGGCCCGTGTAATTGTTGTCTGCCATCTTGTTCAATGAGACAGAAATCACCATTCCCTGCGATTAGCATATGATACATGCAACATGGCACTGTAAGGGACATCCCTTCACTTGCTTCTATTCTGCCACCTTCTAGAACTTGACCCATTGGTATAGCCACATGCATCATGTTCTTTTCTTCACATTCTGGCCAAAAGCACTGAGCCTCACCCATCTGCTTTAACATAGCATCTCTCTCTTCCTTAGTGTGACTGCCTGGGCATTCACAATTTCTTTTCTTGCTCTTCTGTTCCGTCATTTTAGTTTCCTCTGGTGGTCTCTCACATAAACCATCTTGCTGTCCCCATTGATATCATGGCAACTGATGTCTCTGATATCGCTTGATTCATCATACTTATAGACCGTTCCGAATAATTGTTTGCATGTCTCGTCTAACAAATCGTTGTCTTTGACTTCATAATTCATACTTGTTAAACCAAGAATTACTCCTGCTATGATGAGCCCAAGAAATATTCCGATTACCAATGCACCCGCTTCTTCATTACTCATCTTCAGCCACTCCGCATTATATCTTCTTCAATATCGTGAGCTATCTTCTTGACATACTCTAAAGACTGAGCTTTCTTCTCATCATCTTTCATGCATGTCTCGATGTACTTCAAAGCTTGTGACCATGAGTTCTGTCTAACGATAAGTCTCTGGGTATCAACTATTGGCTCTTTTGGTTTAGAAGGGGGTTGTTGTACTGGTCCACCATCAGATAGGACTGCTTTAGGTTCTGAAGCACTATGGGACGCCCCTGTAGGAACACCACTTGCAGTTTCGCCGACCATCTCTTCTTGTGGATTGAGCTTCTGATTCAATGGCTTGATTCCACCTTTGATTAGGTTGTTGTATTTATCATCCTTCTTGGTGAAAGTTACCTCAACATCTGAACCATTGTTCTGGTTTGCTATGTTGATATCTCCTTCATCGAAAGTACTGACTGTAATGGTGTTGTTCTCGCCTTCTACTTTGATGGAAGCCCTCTTCCATGTTTGTCCGTTCTGCTTCTTTCCTTCTGTAATATCTACTCCTTTGACTTTTCCTCGAAATTTCTCTGACATTTTTTTACCTCGTTTATTTTTTATCTTTGAATTTATTGATTAGATAAGTTCCATCCTTCTTCAGTTCCTCATTGAATCTCTTGATATCCACATCATTCTTGATGGGAGAATTGGCATCTTTATTATGCGGACATAGAAAGCAGTCTTTATGGAATCCATTTTGGCACTCAGGGTATTCATCTGCCGACCCAACACTACAACCTTTGCCCTTTAGTTTCTCTATCTTCTTCTTGACTTGACAACTTGTTACTTGAAACTTGTTTACCATGCTCTTGGCAAATGTTTCTAGCTGTTCTTCTGTGATGTTATTCCCTTCCAATTCAGTGAAGGTGGTATATTCTGCCAATACTTTACGCATTTTCGATAAGACTGCCATACCTGAACCTTCAGAACCCAACCCCTTCGTAATATCATAATCTGACTTATTTCTATTTTTAATCAAGTATAGAATGTTCCTGTAATCTTGCCAATCGATATCTCTTATTTGCTGTCTCTTTAATGGATTGAGATAACTGCAAAACTCTTGGTCTGTCTTTTCGATTGTGACCTTGTAGCCTAACCCTTCGGCAAATGCTTTCATCTTATCTGCTTGGTCTTCATCGAAGAAGAAATCTGAAAATGAAGCTAATCCATCTTCTGTTGAGATTAATATATTCATCTGTTCCATCTTATACTCCCCATGAATCCCATGTAAGGATTCTTTATTTATTGGTATCTGGTTGCTTGACAGGGTAAATCCTTACAGTTTCGCCCTTCTCAAATATATCTTGGTCTTGTTTAGGGATGGTTATTACTCTTTGTCTACCATTACCCATAGAGATTACCTTTCTCATAATCTCCATACCTTCATTGCTTACAGCCTTGACCCTGCTCCCAACTGGAAAATGTCTCCAATCAGTATTTCTTATTGTAGCTGTAAGTTGTCTTTCGCCTGTAATCTTCGAACTTGCAAAATACAGCCCTTTTTCATCTTTAATCATTGTGACACCACCTTTTCTTTTGCTAGTATGCTACTATCATGTATATTATTTAAAGCTTGTGGTTCTTCTTCAGGGATGTCCACTATCGTCACAACATGGTTACAATGCGGACAATCGCACTTGACCTTAAAGCCCCTCTGGAGCTTCCATACTGCAAACCTTGATAGGGTTGCTGTACTCTCTCCTTCACACTCTGGGCATAGAAATTCTATCTCTGTGGGCTTTATCTCGCTTATATTAAGCGTAGTCTCTTCCTGACAGAAAGGACACCCAACAGATAAACCCCTCTTCAAATCCCTTACATTGGCTTTAATAGTGTATTCTTCACTACATTCTGGGCATGTGATGTCAACATTCTTGTTATCTCCAAATCCATGAACATTGATTACTGTCCTGCTGATGTTCGGTACTTCCCCCACCTCTCCATCATAAGCCTTGCTGATTGCATCTGTCCAAAATGTAGGTAAGTCAAATTTAGCCATCTCTCCAATGTCGCTGATAAAGAAGCCTCTTAATGCCATGTCTGGGTCTTTGAATCTATCCCCACAATCTGCATACATCTTCTTAATCATTGGTTTCTCATTATACATCTGTCCTGTACTTGGCTTCCTCAATAGGTAACAATCGACCAATCGGTTCACATCCTTTGTCAATGTGTCTGTACTCTGACTGATAAATATAATGCTCTGGTCTTTATGTCGTGCTACCTTTAGTTTGTTAGCCAAATCCTTACTGCCCTTTGAAGCTGATGTAAACTGACTAAACTCTATTCCGCCCTCGTCAATTAGAATTACTGCCCCTTTCGGAGCTGTACTTAAATCATTAACATTCTTTATCCACTTAGGCAATAACTCTGGCTTGGGAAACTTATACACACATATCGGTCTGTCTGTTTCCATGTAATGCCATTCTAACATTGCATAAGATAAACATGATTTTCCTGAGCCTCGCCCACCTACAGCGATGTAAACATTACTTCTGTTAAGGCTGTCTTTCTTCCATTTCTTGATTCTCTTATCTGCTGTATCTGTAAGCTTTTGATTTTTCATCTTCATTTCCTCGCATCTATTTCTTTTCTATAGCTTTGATGAGAAACATCTCCACCTTCCATAAGTTCGGATTCTTCTCATTCTCTCTCTTGATATAACCTATCGCCCCCTTTAGGTCATTGTGCTTGATAAATTCCATAAGATTATTTGACATCAGTACCACCCTTTGTAACTAATTTATCCATCTCGATAAGGTCATCTTTCACAATCTTGTAGAGTTCTTCGAGCCTACCTAATGCAATGTCTCTATCGCCATCACTTGAAACTATCAAAGTAGATAATACTATGCTTCCGAACAATACATTCCCTGCTTCCTTACGATGTGCATATGCTTGTTTTATAACGCCGACAAATGGGGATGTTAGTTTCGACATAACTTCTGCTTCGTGGTCTAACATCTTACTTGCATCTTCATCTATGCCTTCTTTCATCTTTGCTGTGTCTTCTTTGATTCTGTCATTTAGTTCTTCATCAAACATTTTATTTCCTCCTATGCATGTAACAATAACATGATGATTGTGATTATACCAAAGCGGGTTAACACTTCTTCCGCCTTTTTAGGTACATTATATAGCCAATTACTACAAGAAGTACTCCGATATTCAATGCTATTGTGCCTGATATCATTGTGTCTCATAGTATATTAGCCATCCTGCTTATTTAATTCTTCTGGTTCTGGCATGGATTCTTCCATCTGCCTGTCTTTCATCTCTTCATAAGCTTGGTCGCTGTGGTCTGCTTGGCAATGTTGATATTGCTCATTGATAAAATCATCAAAGTCATCTCGGTTCTCATCTCTGAACTCTTCTGCCCACTTTTCATAATTGTCTTCTATCTTCTGGTCTCGAAACTTCTCAAACTCTTCGCCATGTTTTTCCAGGAATTTTGGCATAAGCCATGCTTCGTTCTTCTCTTCAAATTCTATCATTTCATCTGCCATTTTGATTACCTGCCAACTCCCTTACTGATTTCTGTCATTGTCTCATTGAGTTTCTTTAGCTCTGCAATTATGCCTTCTTCCTTTGTTGCTTCTGGAATTTCTATCTTTTGGTCTTTGATTTCTCCCAACAGATTATGTAATCCTGCTTTGCTTGATTCTTGAATATTGCTGTCTAACAAATCCTTTATCTGTTTATTCAGTTGGTGAAAATCTATGTCTAATTCAAATTCTTGTTTCATCTTCTAGTCCTCCTGTTTAACTTCGCATTCATGTTCTTTCATACCTTGCGGGGTATCTTCATAACCACAAAAACATTTCTCTCTCTTTGAATGACCTATGAATTGGTTTGTCATTTCAATCATCTCCTAATTTTGTAGGGATTGTTGCACTTGGCACTTCAAACTTCTTGACAAAATCTATATCCTCTACCTTTGCTAATTTCTCGAAGGTTTTTGCATCGAGCTTCAGACATATCTTATGAGCCTTTGCCCACTCAAACGCTTTCTCTTCTTCGTAATCGAGCTTTTGCATTATTCTGATTCCTATTCCGCCGTGAAGTTTCTTCTCTCCTGTCTCTTTGTATTCTGCTAGAGCTAATTCCTTGACTTTCATCTCTACTTCTTCTAGAGCTTCTTGTGTCTTGGCAATCTCTTCGAACAGAGGCTTGTTATCTTCTTGGAATTTCTCCATAAGCTTTGCCTTCTTCTCTTTCAGTCCTGCTAATACTACCCTCTTCCCTGCAACTTTGTTAAGTTCTACGGGGAGTAACGGCACTATCTTTGTTTCTTCTTTCTTTTCTGTCATTTTTTACCTCGCTTCTCTTTGATAAATGCTACAATGTTCTGTATCCCTGCGGGGATAAGGATTATTGTAACTATCTGTAAGATTGTAATAATCCAAAATTCTAATTCATTTCCATTGTGGATAATGTTTCCTCTTGATTTCATATGAGTTTCACCCTCTTCTATGAATCCTTTGCCATCACATCTCCAACAACCATTACAATTATTGGGACATCTAGTTTTCATTTTGATTCCCCCTTGAATGGAAAATCTGTGAGTTTCCTGTAAATATCCCATTCAATCTGTTTGATTCTTTTGTCTGCTATAAACTTCTGACCATCTCTAGTAACGCCCATCCTGTTACCTTTATTGCAACAGCTAATTATATGGTCTCTTTCTTCTTCAGTGAAGCAATGGCATCTCTTAATCTTCTTGCCTAGAGCTTTCTTCAGGCATGTAAGACAATAAAGTCCTTGCATATCTGTACCTCTCTCGGTTCTGCTCTTCTTCTCTTTCTCGAGTAGCTCACTAACACTTTGTGTGAAATCCTTAAACTCTGCCTTAGCCAATCTCGGAATAGGCTGTCCGCATAAACACCACTCATTATCTTTAGTAAGGTGTTCTTTGCTGTAATAATCTGGGCTTGTTGGATTATCTTGTGTTATCCATTGTACTGATTTCATCTTGATTTCCTCCTTCTTTCTTTGTCGTTCATATTTTGTAATGGCTTGTCCAATGGCTTGATATCGTCCATGAACATAAACCTCTCCTTGTATTCTGCCTTGTCCTCTTTCTTCGGGACAATCTTATATGCGATTGGTTTCTCTTCCCCGCTACCTTTCATAAATGGCTCTATCCAATCTACTCTGCCTTTAGCTAATTTATATCTTGCATCTTGATACATACGCCAATGTCCTCTGACCCAAAACTTGAAGTCAAAGCCATCTCCTGTAAGAGATGACATCATTGTACTTGCGTACCTCTTTATCTTGCCTGTAAGTCTTATCCTTCGGCTGTCTGGTAATGGTATCTTCTTATTCTTCATCCGCCTCGCATTACTCTTGTCCGTTCTATTTACTTGCACATACTCTATGTCTGGATTATTGACGAACAATAGGAAATTTATGATAAAGTCCCTCAAAAAATTAAGGTTCTTCTTGTCGTGATAATGCACTTTATAATCATCTGGTACTTCTACAGGGATTAGTATGTCATCAACGAAAAAGGTCTCTCCATATTCTGAAGTGTGTGCAATCCCACTATAAGCTACATATAACATCTGGTGTGGTCTGGTCTTATCGTCCATCTCACATAATCCTAAATGCTCATCCTTCCATCCCTTGTCATCATAGTCTGCTTTGAGACTGCATACAAGGAGACCACTCAAAGACTTGAAGTCTACCTCGACATCTAATTCAGAGCTGTCAATATCCAAATCTAAAAATATTGCGGGGAAGGGTAACTTTACCTTCTTCAATATTCTCTTATCCTTCGGGGCTTCTGTCAAAAGCATAAGCCTTTTCTCTATCTTGTCTATCTCAAAGACTTTCGCCAACTGCAATCCTGCCTTCATGTTCTTTAACATATACTTGGTTCGCATCGCTTCTTGGTGTTCTTGCTCTTCCTTTGTCTTGATTCCCGCCTTTTTGTAATACTTAGTCTTGTCTATAGACCCCATTGTAGGCATGAAAACTATCTCTTCGTCATCGAAATTACTTGATAAACTCTCAAATCTCTTTGCAAAAGTCTGATAGCTTTTCATGTTCATCTTGGTCTTCTCCATTTATGTTTACAATCCAGACATTCTAACTCATCGCCGTAATGCTCATATGTCCAATCGTGACTTCCACACTTAGGACAGCTTACCAATAGTAATTGGAGTTTGCCTTTCTTCAGTCCATTGGATAATGCATTCTTCGGTGTTGTGCCTGTGATGATAACATCTTTCTCTGCTATCAATACATATCTTTTCTCAACTTGTTTCTTTGTCATTTTACACCTCTCTTGAATAATCCTACTTGCTTACACCATCTTGCTTGGAATGTTCCAAATATTGCAATTATCAATAGTAAGTAGCCTGTCCAAAATAAGGCTCTCATCTCAAACCCATACAATAGCCAAACCAATGTCAATGGCAAAAAAGCTACTGCTACTAATACCGAATACATTATAATCATCGATTTCAATACCTTGCTCATCTTCTTTGTCATGTTTATCCCTCTGGGTTTTCTTTATCGTGCTTCTCTTCCAGCTCTCTTGCTTCTTCTGTGAGTTCTAACCTATGCTTGGAGTGGATAACTGAGTTCGTGAAGCTTGTTACTCCTCTCTTCTTGAGTAATCTATCTATTGTCTCAGCTCTAATCCTTATGTCATGTCTAAGCATAGCCTTCTCATGGGGGATTAATTTCCTGTACTCTGTGAGTTCCTTTCGCAACTTATACAACTGGTCTGTTGTTATTGTCTGCTCTTCGTATTCCTGTTCTTCTTTCATATCTTCCATCTTCTAAGTCTCCTTCAATATTTCATATTCAAATCCATAAGCATAGTTCTTTGTGATTAGCCTTCTGGTCTCTGGTACTTCGTTGTAGTTATCTCTGCCGATACATCTCAAAAGGATAAATGATTCCGTCATCTGGATTATCTCCCATTGAGTTTTAACTCCGTTCACTTGTTTTGTTACAATAACATCATGTTCTTTCAGTTCGTCTATCATCTTCTATGCCTCCTTGAATTTGTTTCTTTCTTCTTCTGTGATATCTATATCGTTCTCGCAGAAAAAAGATTCTATCTCTTCCCTGTTAAATTCCTCATGTGCTTCTTCTTCTGAAACATCAAATCTTTCACTTAATACGCTTATGAAATCTTCATAATCGATAGAGAAGACTGCCACTTCATCAGTTGTATTATTCAATATAACACAATAGCCATTTTGCTTTTCCAATCTGTCTAATTCTAATCCCATGATTAACACCCCATCCTCTTCAGTTCCTTATCGGCTTGTGCCTTCTCTTCTTCTGGGATATTGTCAAAGTGTTCCATAAGGATATTATACCCCTCTTCAAAAGCGGGGTTCTTTGTATCTGGCTTAATCTCTCTGACCCTAACAACTAATTCATCTTTCGTCTCTGACATATCTTCAATGCAACCAATGATATTGGCGGGGTCTGTCTTCTTCTTGTCCGTGATTGTTACTCTGAATATTTGTGTTACCATCTTATTTAGCCTCTTTGATTTTGATATACTTATGTACCTTCTTCTGCTCGACTTCCCAATTTACACCCTTTAGTAACGGGAGTAAATCATTAACTTTGATACGGAATAAGTCATACTTGGTTTTGTCTTCTTTACTATCAACACAAGCCAATATGGAATTATTATCATATCCACTACCTAATGTTCTCAGTTCTGCTATCTTTATTTTTACCATCTTCTAGTCCTCCTTCGGGTTTATGTAGCCACCACAAAAACAGATATTGCCGTTATGGTCTGCTTCTTTGTTGTTGTACTTCTGTTTACATCTATTACATATGTTTGTCATCATGCCCACTCCCTGTCGCCGTCTGCATTTTCTATTACTTCGGGTTCTTCTTCTGCAATCTGAAACCAAACTCTCAACTTCTGAGCTGTCTCTTTCTTGCTCTGGTCTTTTGTTGTCCCATCTTTGTCTAAGTCATCACATACTGAATGCTCTAAGTTACAACCCACTATGTAATCATATAGGGCATCTTCCATTGCTTTAGTTATCGTCATCTTGTTTTCTTCTTCATATTTCAATGCTTTATCTGAAAACTCTCTTAATTTCTTTAAGACTTCTTCTTCTGAATAATCTTTATTGATTGCGTTATCGCCAAAAGCTAGTTCAAATACTTCTTCTTTGAAATTCATAGTCATTTTCTTTTCTCCTGTCCATCCTTGATACAGCTCTCGGATAGTCTGATTTCTTTCTCAACAATAGCCTGAAGCTTGTCTAACTCTGGCCTTGTTGCGTTGTTTACTATCTTTTCAAAAGTTTCTAGTTCTATATCTGCTAGTGTCATCTTATTGTACCTCTCCACCGCACTCTAAACATAATGTCTGTGCTTCGCCTGTCTCTGGTTCTGTAAGGTCTATGCTATGCTCATCTTCGCAATTACATACTCCTTTGAAACATGATAGCTTCTGTAAGACCTTCCAAATCTTCTCTTCTATCTTGCTGTATTCTGTGATTAGTTTATTCAGTTCTGGTTTCATCTTCGGTGTCCTCCTCTTCTGGTTTGTCCATCTCTCGGTTGTCTTCTTCTAGAGTAATAACTTCAATGATAGTCTCATTATCTGGGCATAGCCATTGTGTTATTTCATCTCCATTACTGAGCCGTGATTCACTACCTTTGTAAGTGAAACCCGCTGTCTCTAGAGCCTTCTCAACATCTCGGTTCATCGTTCTCAATCCTCCTCTTCTGGGTCGTATGGGTCATCTTCTTGATTCCAACTGAAACATTCATCATCATTACAGACATACTCCATGTAATTGATTTCAGTAGCGACCTTCTTTAGCTCTGTCCAATCGCTTATGTTCCCTTCGAAGATTATCTCTAGATATCCTTCTTCGTCTGTCTCTATCTCAAAACATTCTGTAATATGTTTCTTGAATATCTCTATGACCTTCTCTTTATTCTCTGGCTCAAAATCTATGTTGAGCTTCTGTAAATAGTGTCTGCTCATTTTACGCCCCCACATTCTGTGCAAAAGGTTTGTATCTCTGTCCAATTCCCGTAATGTAACATCTCTATTGTGTCATCTCCGCTACAATTACACTCTTGCCCGTAGTTTTCCAACTTCATAAGAGCCTCTTCTAGTTCCTTCTCGGCTTTATTGAAATTGTCTACTGCTTTCTCTATTGCTTTGTCTGTCATCTTCTATTCTCTCCTGCGTCTAACTCTCCAGAGCTGACACTATTCGCCCTTTACTTTGTATCTGTAAGGGTCTGGTCTATCCGCCTAACAGTTTACCCGCAAGAGTAATATGTTTAGCTTTAAGCAAAGCTTTCTTCAATGATTCTCTGCCTTCGTCTGTATCTTCTATTGTCTGGTACTTGCCATCCAAATAGAGCCACTTGCCTTTTGTTGTAACCTCTTCTATGGTTCTGGTTACTGCTTCTTCAATCGGTAAGTCTAATGTTTGTCTGCCTGAAGTGGCAAACTCAATGTCCAATGTTACTTTCTTTTCTTCTGTCATCTTCTTTTCCTCCTAGATTCTCATTATAAATTGGTCTGGGTTCTTTTCTTTTCGTAGCCAATTTAATACTAATTGACTGCCCATTGTTGCGATTACTAGATTGCCGTTCTGGATTATGTCATTTTTCAGTTCATATTCCAACTGACAGCTTGAGCCTTTATCTCCCTTGTCAAAGCTTAGTGTACTCAATAGCTCTCCTTCGTCCATCTCTCTTGTGAAAAATGCTACTGCTCGACCTTCGGCTCTCAAATCAATAAAGTAAGTTCTGGTATTGTAGCAATAATCAAAGACCATTTTACGGGTCTTTGCATTATCTACTGCTACAATAATTAAGTCATAACCATTAAGTTCCTTGCCGTCTTTGATTCTGGTTCGTAATCGATTAAAGCTGTATCTTTTTGCAATCACATCTACCTTTTTCTTAAAGACATCATCAACAATAAAGTTCTGATACTTTATGTTTTTGGTCTCTACTTCGTCATCATCGGCTATTGTGATATCAACATTGTCTAAGTCTATCTGGTTGTTGAGTATCAATCTATTAAGCTCTCTTGATAGAAAGCTACCGATACCGCCCACTCCGATTATTAAGATTTTCTTCACTCTTCGTCACCTTCGTTTAGAGTAAAGACTTCTTTTGCAACAAAGCTATCGTTGGCTAAGGCATACATCCTATTAACCAATTTGTCTGTATTGAAAGAAGAGCCTAAGTCCTTGTCGATTACGCATATGTAACGCATAGTCTTATGGTCGTATATGTTCAAATCATCAGTCAATAGGTACTTCTTACCGCTAGACCCTTTAATGATATAGCCACTATGCCCGTCTTTCTCTCCTGTCTTTACTTTGAGTACTTTGATAGCCTCCTTTAGGAATTTAGCGGATTCTTTCTCTGCCCTCTTATATTCCTGTAAACCATCTTCAAAGATTACTATAATCTGTTCATCCATGAAGTCTGGAAATACCGCCTTTAGGGTATCGCATACCTTATGAAAGTCTATACTCTCGCTTCGATATCCACGCTTCCCGATTGTGCTTATATGAATAAGCTTTTGTGTCTGTGAGATTCTAAATTCGTTATCTCCAACAGCTAAGACATTCCTATTTTTGTCTCTTCTAACCTTCAGTCTCAAAAACTGATTCGGATTCTTCGGGCTGTCCCTGTCTGAATACTCTATCTTTAATCCATTATTCAATACATCATGGATTTTGAGATTACACTTTGATACTCTCTTCAATAGCTTGTTGTATTCTTCGGCATTGTCAAAACAGATTGCTCTTGATATCATCTCTACAACATCATCTTTATTGATTCTGAAGTCGTTGATATACCAAAAGGTCTCTTTCTTAATCACTATCGGGACGCTTCCTAATTTCCCGTCAAAACTATATCCCGCCAAAGATTTACAAAAGTCTTCATAAATCTCATTGAAATCTAATTTCTCAGGGTCTTTATGTGCTACATTGTGATTGATAAACCTCTGAAAACTATGGTCTCTTCCATAATCACTGGTTTGCCACTCTCCGATTGTGCCACTAATCTCTTGCTCTTGATAGCTAATACATCCATCCTTAAATGTAATGCCGTTGAGCTTTACGGGTTTGGTACTGCAATCTTCTAATTTGCTTCGTGCCATCGTTCTAACCTTTTCCCGCAACTCTCTATCTTTCTTCTCTTTCTCAATCTGGAGATTGTACTTTACTTTTATCTTGTTGTATTCTTCTGGTCTAACAACATGGAAAGTATGTCTATCTCCATTTCCACACTTACTGAGAATATCCCCGTCTGGCTTTTCTATGTCTAAAATATACATCTTATAATAGAATAAACGCCCTTCGTCTATGTAGTTATATTCTTTTGCTGTGTGCTTGAAAGTCCTTATGCTGTGTTCACTTGAGCCTGACCCCACTAGACTAAATCTATGGTTCTTATGCTCAAAGACCTTTAAGATTTTCTTAATGCCGTATCCAACATCATAATCTTTCTCTGTGAATTTCGGCATTGTCTGGTCAAAGACCTTAAAGATAAGCTCTAATTCATCTTCCGACAAATCCTTTAATTTGTCTCGGCTTCGATATCCATATCTACCCTCTACTTTGCCGTTCATCATGTTATCCTTGCATTGTTCTTTAAACGCTTTCATGCTCGGCACTTTTGCTTTTAAACCTATATTGAATAAATCAATAGCTTCAGATATAAACTCCGCTTCTTCTTTTGAGATTGTGAAGGATATCATAACATCATTGATATAGAAAGCGGGGAATTTAGCAATTCCTTTTTTTCTAGTTCTGATTATGCTCTTTTCTGATTGAGTATAGCTCCTGTCATGGTCTACACCATATACAAAGCCTTTCTTTCTGAATAGATAGACATTCCCCTCTTCAAAATCCTTTTGTTGCTCTTCTTCTAAAGCTTTAATATCTGCTTCAGATAGTCCATACTTATATATGGCATTTTTAATTTTCAGTTCTGATAAATCCATTTTCTTATGCTCCTATGGTTTTAAGCCCCATAACGGCTATGTTTGTCTCTTCGTTGATTCTCTTTCTAATGTGTTCCATGCCCTTAGCAAACGGATTACACCATTTATAAGCGGGGCTGTCTACTATTGCTATGTATGTCATCTTTACGCCTCCTTCACCATGCCACAATTACGGCATTGATTGTCATATACTACCTTCTCTTTACATTGATTGCATAACTCCCCGTTTACATCTTTGGGTTTCTCTTCTGTTAATCCTAATTTTGTATATAGCTCTGTGTGGTCTATGGTGTCATCTTCGGCATTGACTAAGCAATCTAAAGCCCGTCTCAATGTTATTTTATCCTTCTTTGATAGTTCGGTATGCTTTACATCTACCGGTGTCTCTTCTGTATTGTCTTTGAGTTCGTTATCTGATTTTGTCCTTTCAAATTGAGCCTTGTCTATCTCTATGGCCTTAGTACTTCCATCCGGAAAACCTAACCGCATATGGTATCTATATGTCTCAGCATTAAAGCCGTTTCTCCATTTCTCTAATACAATTATTCTTTCTTGTCTCATGTTTTTCATCTCCTTGTTTTAGCCTGTCGGCTGTTGTATCGTATCACACCTTTTAGGGTCTGATATCTGTAAGCCCCTATATATTAGGGAAAACCATTAAATTTATAAATGGTTGTTTTCATACGAAAGGGCTATTAACTGCAATTATTATGTCTTTTTGCGTAACAATCGCAACATATTTCTTTTTCGTGTTTATCACAATAACATATACATGAATCGCATACATTATCAAAAGAGATATTACATTCTGTGCATTCGTTCCCTTTGATTCTTTCTATTTCGTCAAAATTTGATTGGCATATTTCACATCTTGTCATGCTCTCATCTCCTTATTGTGGGGTCGGAAATCCCGCCCCTTCAGTCATAAATAACCCATAGTTATACATGACCTTATCCTTGTTATTTCTAAAGTATTGATTCATCTTGAAGCCCCCATAAGTTTTATGGTCATCTTCATAACTATATCTTCTCTGATTGTCAAATGCCCTAACTTCTTAGTGAGTTCGGGTTTTATTCTTGCTTCTGCTATCGGGTTGCCATCTTCCATTTAAGCCACTTCCTTTAGTATCTCTTCTGGTTTGTCTGTGAAGGTGTCCTTCAATGCTGTCTCTAGTCTTGATTCAATAATGTTTAAATCATTCTCGCATTGTGCAATCCCTTTATAGTCGCTGTGGTTTGCCGTATTTCCTAAATACGCCATATGTTGCTTTTTCATGCTGTATAAACCGCTTACATATTGTATATAGTCCTGTTCCATTTTTTTAATCTCCGTTGTTGCTTCTCTTCGGAAGGCAATCAACTTTTTATTCTTCTTTCTCTAGTTCTGCTATCTCTTCTTTTAGCTCTGTTATTTCGTCGCTTAGTTCTGATAGTTCGCTATCTGCCCAATCATTATAACCGCATCTATACGCTGTCGGGTCACAATTCTTTAAGACATCGGAAGGGTCAAAGGTAAGAGAGCCTATTTTAATCTCTTCGCTTGTATCGTCTAACATTTCGTCATATTCATCTTCGCAATTATGACCCTCTAAGTCGCTGTGTCTCTCTTCTTTCTCTCGAAGTTCCTCTTCTTTCTCTTCAATCTCTTCTCTGTTTGGGTCTATCATTGTTTTGCCTCCATAAATGGCTTATCCCATTTACCTAATTGAATATGTAAGTAGTAATTAACATCAAAATAATCACTTTGCGGGTCGCTGTTATCGTAGTTATACTCTCTTGATATCTCGACCATACGCCTTAAAGCCTTATGCCCCGCTTCAGTCAAAAATACACCATTACACCATTTATTAGTGTCGTATTCGTCACATAGGGAGTAATTATTTAACTGATGATATTCCCCGCTTTGCATTTTCTTTAAAGCGTCTGGCTCTCTGTGGCTCATCTCTTCATAAAACCGCTTTGCTTCTGGGGTTATCTCTTCGGGTTTCTTCTTCATAATTATAGGGGATTCCATGACTGATATTGTAATGCTACTGCCCCCGCTGTAGCTCTCTTTAGTTACTGATATCTTATAGTCCTTAAATTCCTCTTTAAATCGCTTTCTTATTGCTTGTGCGATTTCCTTAGTGGATAGGTCTTTAAATTCTGGTTTCATCGTGAAGCCTCCTTTATTGGGCTTATGTCATGCCCATCATCATAATTATATGTCTCTTCTTTCTCTGTTGTTTTTTCCTCTTCTTTAAATGCCTTATCTGGTCTGAAGTCAAAAACTAATTTATCTTTTCTCTTCTCAGCTTGTCTTACCATATCGGCAATTACGCAAACCTTTTTTAACTCCTTTATGGCATGGTCTTTATTCTTCATGTTTACCAATGCGGGGAGTAATTGACACCATGTAGGTTCTGTGTCTATGGTCTCGCTTGATAGTATCTTTTTATCTGTCATTTTCTGGCTCTCCATAAGTTAGTGTAAACTTATTAAATCCTGTTTGCTGTGTGCTGATTAGCATAAGCCCCTTATTCTCTAAGGTCGCCTTTTGCTTCTCGGCTTTCTCTGTGGGCTTGTTATAGTCTATCTGTATTGATTCCGTCATTTTTTCGCCTCGCTTGATTCTTTATATATGTATGAAAAAGCTGTATTTATTGGGTGTAGTGGAGTAGAGCCGTTTAATGCTCTATCGGGGTATTTGTAGATAGTCCCCGCCATACTTAAAGCCCACTCCTTGCTTACTTCGGTCTTTTCGCCGTTGGCTTTATCTACCCTTATATATTTGTCTTTCATTGTCTTTATATCTCCTTTAATGTCGATAGTACGCCCCTTATAGGCGTATAGTACGGGATAAAAGCCTTTTATTTTTTAGGCTGTGACCCCTTCTTTATTTTCAATCTCTGCAAGGTCTTTATTTTGTGCCTTCAGTTCTACAATTTCTGATTTATACCATTCAATTATGGTCGGGCTTCTTGCTCTTGTGATTTTGTCCATTCGTTCCTCTATCTTTTCGGTGTTGTGTTCTATCTGTGCCTTTGTGTTTGATAATTCACATTTAGAAACATAAATAAGCTTACAATCGCTTAAAGCACTTGAAACCTCGCTTTTATGCTTTGCTGTTGTTATGCTGTATTTGTTTGTAGTGAATAGAAATTTATCTCCAAACCTTCTAGCTATTGGAAAGTGATAACCATAAGAGTATATTGTATCTCCTTCTATAAACATGGTGTTACTTTTTCCGCTTGTTGCCCCATTTCTGAAGCTTTCCGCTAGTTTGCTATGACTTACTACCATTTTACTTTTGTTTCTCCGTATTCTTTATTGAATACTATTTTTTTAAATCTCACTACAGAAAAGACCCCAGTTTACTTTTAAGGGTCTCTTTTCGTTCCTGCGTGATATTTTTAGCCCCTTTAGAGGCTCTATAGTAGGGTTATTCATGCCCTAAACATGGTTAGGCTGTGCCTAGTTTTACCCCCCTTTAGAGGGGCTTATATGGGGTTATATGGGGGTTGTTTAATGAGTTTGAATAAATGCCCCATTACAGACCATAAACGGCCTTAGTATATGCCCTTTTGATTGTAGGCTTGATACTGAATAAAACCCGCCTTAGTAAGTCCAATAGAGTGGGCTTATATTGTCCATATATCCTTATTGTCTTAGTCATTGTATATCATCTCCATATGTTTACTTACATAGTGAGTGGTTACTCACATGGTAAGTAAAGACTAACTTTAAGCCCTTTGTTTGGGCGTATGGGAAAGCCCCGCTACTATCGGGTATATTCCCATACTATATGGTATATCAGGGTAGTATATAAACCTTTCGGTTTGTATGTTATCATATCCCGCAAATTTTACGGATTGTATGCTATATTGTCAGGTCTGAAGGTATGAAACGAGCATATATCTCTCATATGTAGCATAGCCACGCCCCCCCGTGTGGGTATATGATAACTCAACGGATAGGTTTATGGCTCAATGTAGCAACCATATATAAAGCCCCGTTGTTTCCGCTGTAGCCGATAGCCCCATAGTGGATAGAGCAACATACCTCGCCAATCATAACGCTATGATATCATAAGGTTATGATTGAGACCCGCCCCATGATTCAGAGCCAAACCATAAGGGGGCGAGACATTAAAGTCATAAGGAGTTATGGACATCACACCCCAATAGGTAGGGGTATCTAGATAAATAGAGTATGACTCAGTAGCAAGAAGTATGACCACCATAGGTTGTGGGGTTCGGCTCTGTAAATATCCCCCCCACAACCAGAGACACATAGAGACACACACCCAAACCCTTAACCCATCTTTCCTAGAATAAACCAAAATTGCCATATATACTACGAACTCTAGGGCCTACAAAAAATGGTGAGTTAGCCTCTTTATAAAAGAATCCTTCAGATACTATAATTTAGATAGTATAGCCCCCATAAAAAAATAGTGTAAAAAAATTGCGACTCAGAGATTAGGATTCTCAGATACTATAGATACTATGATACCCTGTACCGAATCCGGAAGGTTTCCGGATGGATATTTAGTATAGTCAGTATACTAAGCTTTCCATACTTACTATACTTTTTATCTCAACTATCGACATCCTGTCGATGTTTCAACCGTCCCCGATTTGGGTACAGTTCGAATGTAACCAAGATGTAACTGTGCCACACCCGAATCATCTCAGAGTGTAGTGTATAACTATCATAAAATTTCGGCCCGATGATAACAAGTGATAACAACCAGTAACAAGTGCAAACAACAAACCTTATAAAGGGTGGCTGAGAAGTGCATTATGCATTATGCATCACACTCAACTGTGTATTCTCATTCGATACCTTTATATATCTGTCCAGTAGTAGAAATAGTGTGTTTGGAGGGCGACTCAGTTCCGTTACAAATGCTCGGGGATTCAACAGGCAAACTGGTACTATTGCTTCTTCAATCCCTGAGTTCATACTCATGGACCCTAAACCGCTTTGAGGTTTGAACCATATGTGAGAATAGTTGCGAATGGTGCACAGTTCGTCGTGAAGGTAGCATTTTTGTGTGATTGCCTAGGGCAACTTAGGGGGGTTCACACTTATATTCAAGGGTCAGTAATCGCAGCACACGGACAAGGCTTAGGCACATGAAACAAGGTGGTGGGATGCGAGTGGTGATGCTGTAGACCTGGCCTGAATCATATTCATGCGAAACATCACAGGGAAAGACAGGTTCCAACTTACTTGTTGAGTACCTGCATATTCAAAGGGGCTATGACCGATAAGTAAACCTGGGTGAGATTCCCAAGTTCTGGAATTTTATTGCGAGCCCAATCATACTCAGACCAATAAGCCCTATCGCATCTATACATAAGGGGAAAGCCAAGTTTACTACCCGTCTTCTTGGTGAGTACCCTTCATATTACTTGACTCCATGAGTTTTAGTAAAGTCCGCAAGGGGGGGAAAGTTAAGGTTTGGACTCAACATTCACCTGGCAAGTACCCCCTATTATAATCACGAAACAGCACTTGTCTATGTGTAAAAGAAGCCGATTCGATTCCGGCGAGCTTGGAGAGGCGGGACCAACCTTAGCGGGGGGGCGACACCTCTATGTTTCAGGGCAAGTAAAACAATCAGACTCTCATAAGGGTTCCTGAAAGGCATAAAGAAGGTTAAATTGGACTGAACCTGCTCCAAGCCCTGTCTGGTTGGCTGCGTGAGAATACTTATATACAATGATATAAGTATACAATAACATATAAGTGATTTACAATGAAAGATGAAAAGCTAAGGGATTTATTCCAGCAATTAGAAAGCAATTACAAAGACCTCGCAAGGAGGGGTTGCAAGACCGTTGATATCGAAATGATATTACAAGATTTAAGAAGGCATAGATTAGAGTGAGACTATGACTAAATGGAATGAACAACCACTACACTGCAAATGTCCTGGAAAGCCGACCTATGCTTGGAGCAATGTATGTAGAAGATGTTGTAAGCCCGTAGTGGAGAAAGAATAATGCCAGGAAAATATAGGCCTTCTAAGCTGAGAAATTACAAAGATTATAAACGCAGGTATGTTCCTTGTGAGCAGTGTGGTTTTGATATGAGGGGCAAGAAACATAGAAGGGCATGCTTAGGTGAGAAATGATGCCGTGCCATAGGCCGGTTCCAGGAAGATGCATTTGCAGGGGCCCAATGGTGATTACTTGCTTATGTGGCATTTGCCAGAAGTGTGGCAAGTTAAGAAAACAGCCCCGTTCTATTGATTCTGCAAATTGCCAGGATGCAGACTGAGTATCTTCTGTGCTAATACAAATCCAGGCAATACTTCATCTGAGAGTTCAATGCTGAAATCTCCTTTTAATCTGGAAGCGTCTGCAGTCACAGATATGTCGCAACGTTCAAGCAGCTCTTTATCATTATAGTTATCGCCGATTCCTAGACTGTATTGTGAAAGGCCCTGGAAAAATAACATTGCCCCAACTTCTCTAACACCCCTGCCTTTGTTCTGTCTGCCTTGGATTTGGATGTCATATGCCTCTCCATTCCAGATGCAATCGTAATGTGCCTTACTACAGGCATCATTGATGGACTTCACTACCTCTTCTATCTCTGCAACTCTTTCTTCGCAGTGGATGGTAATGATGTGGTTCTTCTGCTCAAAACCTTTAATCAGTTTGCTCTTTATCTTTGCCAATTTCTCATGCACAACATTCAACAAAGTGAATGAGTTATGATGTTGTTGAATCTTCCCGGCCATCCATGTTGCACTTCCATTTTCATAGGTGATGGAAACCTTAGAAAGGATTGGCCTGAACATATCCATTAGCATGCAGAGACTTCGCCCTGAAGATATGTTCACATGGTAGCCGAGATTATGAAGGTCAGTAATTAGTTTAATCATGTAAGAAGGAACTTTCTTGATTCCTATGGTTGTGATTGGACCATTTTGGGATATTATGGTTCCTCTTGGAACAATAACACCATCAACATCAAATACAATCATCTTGACATCTCTGATGTCATCCCAAGTCATTTCTTTTATGTCTTTCATATTGACACACTCCCATCTCGATGCACAATAAATTGCTTTATTTGTTTGCAATC
The DNA here is from genome assembly GCA_024206195.1 of bacterium. The sequence continues at coordinate 44,358 of JAAGZO010000825.1, forward strand.
ACAATGTTTGCACCCAACTTCAAAATCGAACAGATAACAACCCTTCTCTGAAGGATGTTTCCCCCCATGCTTCAACTTGATATCTTTTCTTTGGTTGGTTTCTCTGACAAATTTGAAGACTATACTGCTTGCTTCCTCAAATGTGCATTCTCTATCTTGGTCGCATTTGCATTCTTCTTCATAGTCTCTGAAGTTGACATTCTCTGCACACTCCTGGCAGCATTTCACTTCCCTGTCTACTGATGGGTTGTTGGGGTCGTCAATGTTGATGACTCTGACTAATCTTGTTATCTTTTCCTTATTTCCTTCTGGACATACTTCGCAACTCATTTTAGATACCTCGTGTCATTTGGGGGGACTCCCGCAAAGCTCACCTCTTCTTTTAAGGTTTGGGGGTGGTTAAAATAGAAGGCAAGAAAGAACTTGTGTGTTTATATTCACGCAAGAGCCCTATGCCCAACTGACTGCTTACAGATACAATGCCTATTAATCAGAATTGATATATAAATATTTGCCTGTTTTCAGTGATTTTCAGTGAAATTCACTTATTTTCATCTATTTTACAATGCCTTTCTCTCGCTGTCTATCCTTTCAGTAGCCTTCAATAGAGACCGCAACATTTATAAAGTAGCTTGTTCTACCAGGCATTGGTGCGATTTGGCTCTGTGACAGTTTCGGCTGGAACTCTGTCAATGACCGCCGACTTTATTATCATAAGGTGATTTAACTAAAATGTATAAATCGACATCAACCGGAACGGGAACATTGTCTTGTGCAGACAATAGTCTCGCCTCATTGTTATGAACCCGTCTTGCTGTCGTTGAGATTTCTTGGATTTTTATTTGATTGCTGTCTTGGTGATGGTAAAGAGAGTTCTATAATTTGTGGCAAGGTCTCGTAGTCTGGTCAATCGTGCCGGCCTCATGAGCCGGTCCTGTAATGGGGTGCGAAGGTTCAAATCCTTCCCTTGCCATTATTATCATCATGTGGGTGTAGCTCAATAGTAAGAGTACATGGCCGTTAACCATGAGACTGCGGTGCAATTCCGCACACCTACGCCATGTATCAAATAAGTATTTCAAAAGTATCAGAAAAGTATTAAATAATACTTATGGTGGGGTGCCGAAGCCAGGTCAAACGGGTCGGACTTAGAAGCAGTATTTCATATTGCTTGGTCAGAGGGCCAATGTGTGCTTGGAAATCCGATGCTTAGTGCTTTCGAGGGTTCGAATCCCTCTCCCACCATATTATCATCATGCTGTGGAAGGGCAATCTGGTAGCTCACTGGTCCGCTAATGGGATAACCCTAAGCCCAGAGTTGAACACTGGACATTAGCCCAGAATGGAGAACCAGGTCCGAAAGGGCATCGGGGTTCAAATCCCCGCCATGGCGTATGGGTAGGTATTTCCAATAGGTAGAATACTTGACTTGCAATCGAGTGGCTCGGGGTTCGAGTCCCCGCCTATCCATTTATAAATTTAATAACTCAGATTAGTGGGTGTTTATAAACGGCACTAATTTAGATTAGTGACTTTATAAATAAAATGTTAGGTATTTGTTCCCTAAATGTTCGGTAGAAGTTCGGTAGATGTTCCATCGAAGAAGTAACGAAGCGATTATTTATAAATCGTTTATAAATAATCTGCTACTTAGATGCTATATAGATGCTAGGTAGATGCTATATGGAAGCTATATCCTTGCGAGGTCGCAGCGATATCGCACAAGTGTATAGTATACTGCACATTTAAGGAGTTTAATAGTATATTATATTATACACTTCGGATATCCATGGATATCCAATACGCCGCTGTAGCTCAATTAGGCAGAGCAGTTGCCTTGTAAGCATCAGGTTGGGGGTTCGATTCCCCCTGGCGGCCTTTCATGGTAGGATAGTCAAGTGGCCAGACATGCGGTTGCAACCCGCATTAGATGGGTTCGATTCCCATTCCTATCTCCATAAGTTTATATAATGTGAATGCACTAATCATGGCATGGATGTCGAAGATGCTAAAGATATCACTAAGGATTATAAAAGTACGAGGCGTTGCCCGAATAAATACAGGGTTGGGGAAAGTGAGTTGATGTATTGCAGGGGCATTGGAGTTCATTGCAGGTATTTTGTGTTGAAAGCTCCACATGCGGTATGCGGGTATTTTTCACAATTAGAGATTGCCGTAAAGGTATTATATGAGCATGCAGAACCATTATAACCGGAAGATTTATATATTACATAGGTCTACATTGAAGTTGATTAACATGAATACAAACTGGAAACACGGACAGCGAATCGGGACCGAGATAGTCGGCAGGCCCGTGTTTGATTATCAATAATCCCCCAGAACACCGATTCAAAGATTTCTCTTGAGATTGTTTAAACAAAACCAATGAATGGTCCTTGGACCGGTAGTTCTGGTATTTTTATGAATATGGGTGTGTGATTTGTAATCGAAACATACCTCTCTTACAAGGAGGAGCTCCCTGTGCAACTCAGGGCACACCTACCACTTACACCACTTACCTATGTAAGCAAATGAGTGTAAGAATTGTAAGCTCCTGTAGTGTAGTACGGTCAATCATTCCGGATTTTCAGTCCGGAGACTTGGGTTCGAATCCCAGCGGGAGCATATGGAAACGCCGGAAACGCAGGTTCGAATCCTGTCTGCTCCCACAATGGGGGCGGTAGTATAGCGGTAGTACGCCGGCACCCACGACCCCTAACAGACTCTACCCAGAAAGCTACTGGTTGGATGAATTGTAATCCTAGGATAGTTGGCCTCGAAAGAGGACGGGGGTCTCATACGGGAAGGTAGTCTAGTCTGGTCTAAGGCTCTCCGTTTGGAACGGAGATAGCGGCGGTTCAAATCCGCCTCTTCCCATATCCCTGTGTGATGTAGTGGCAACATGGACGACTGTCTATTGTCAACCCTGGGTTCGATTCCCAGCATGGGGGCCATGATGGTGTAGCTCAGTTCGGCAGAGTAATCGCCTGATAAGTCGGGTGGCTCAATCGCCTTATATGGCTCGACCTGAGAATGCGAGAGGCCGTCGGTTCAAATCCGACCACCATCATTTATTCGCCTCCTTACCATGGGTAGAAGTTTTTGGAAACAACTTGAAGAAGACCAAGACGACTGCCCATCAATGGTAACGAGCTGCCGGTTGGTTAGTTTGCCCATTCAAGTTGGGCGGGGGGCACATATTCATTGGGTGTATAGCATAACCAGGACAGTGCTCTTGGCTTCGAAGAATAACTCTTGGCCAGTAAGAGTCACGATGATACCAAGTTATCCGGGTTCAAATCCCGGTACACCCCTTATCATTATGTGGATATCCGCAACGAATCATTGCGGAATCCCGCAGAGTTAAACATAAAAAAGCATAGCAAAATGCGTAAATCCGCAAACGGGCATGTAGTTCAGTCTGGTAGAACAGGCGACTTTTAATCGTCAGGCCACGGATTCAAATTCCGTCATGCTCATAGGGCCGTGTGGTAGTCTAGTCAATCCTTCGAGACTTTGAATCTCGAGACGAGGGAGCAAAGCCCTCCGGCCCAACCATGGAGCATGTAGTGTAGAAGAAGCATGGCGGTTTGTGATGCCGTCGGACCGGGTGCAATTCCCGGCATGCTCATTCGAAGATGGGATATGACAAATCACATACGGAAGACCACTGCGACAGATGCAGTGCGAAAGTAGGGAAGGCGAAGCTAAAGACATTGCCCTTCCTATACATGGACAAGAATGACAAGATGCATCCAGACATGACACCTCTTATGTTGAAAGACAAGAGAGCTGCAATCTTGGAAGGGTTCGAAGGAGATGAGTTCCTCACTGATATAATGATGAGGAAAATCCACATCGAACCTGGTTACAGACAATACTTTGTTTGTGATGAATGCATGGCTGTTCAAGAAAGAATAGAAGAAAGAAAACAAGGGACTATAACTTAACTAGGAGAGTGACGGACTGAAGATTCGTTTATGGGAGTGCAAGTCTCCCTAGTCCCATATATACACTTTTGACTATAGATGTATGGTTTCGGAAGTCTATGGACACTTTTGGAACCCTATAATGAAAATAGGAAATCAATTTTAAAAATGGCATACGAACTTTACAAGCGGAAGAAGAACATTGAAGATTACTTCAAGACATGGGATAAGGCTAGCTACGCTGCTCTCACTGAAGAATTGAAGCAGGAGATTTATGCGAAGTACCTTGTCAAGTGTGAGATGCTTGAGAGAGATAGTTACACTTGCCAGACTGAGAATTGTATTGTATGTAAGAATGTTCCTGAGTATCCTAAGTTGACAATGCATCACATCAAGTTCCAGAAGAACGGCGGAAAGAATACTGCACGGAATAATGTCACATTATGTAATGGCATCCATCAAGGATACCATCGTGCAAAGCATGCTCTGGTATTTGCAGATGCAGACCATCTTCCGCCTCACATCAGAGGAAAGACATTTAAGCTGAAGAAATCAGATTATGTCAACTGGAAGAAAGTAAAAGGAGAAATGAAGTCCTTGAGGAAAAGCCTCAAAGCAGATGCAGGTCTCAAGTTGAAATGGGAAGAGGTCCTTATCTTAATGAGATTCCTGGAGATGCGATATGGAGAGGATATGGTATAACAATCACGCATGTGTAGTTTCAACCTGGTAAAACCCCCGACTTCCAATCGGGTGTTGTGAGTTCAAATCTCGCCGCATGCATATGGGATAGTGAGGTAATAGTAGCCTACCGGACTCCAGACCCGGCAATCCTGGTGCAACTCCGGGCTGTCCCACCATAATAATAGTACTATAGAATGCGTATTATAATATGAAATTGTATTATAATATCATTGTAGTAATATATAAGGCTTACGCATCCACCCTTAGTGTAACGGGAGCACGCTTGGCTGTAGACCATGAAGTTCGAGTTCAAATCTCGGAGGGCGGACCATTATCCTTACAAATATACTTATATTTTTTCTCAATCGTATTAAAACACCTATTTATAAATATTATTCTTTGCAAACATTTATATAGAATTGTTAGCTTAATTCATATTGATAATGTGTCCAGCCTTATTTCTTCAGGTTGGCGTATATATCACCTCTACCGTTTTAGGTAATTAGAGTGGGGGGTTGGTTCCCCCCTGCTTATTATATTTACAGGTTCAAAAATGGGGGATGAAGCAATAAAATCAGAGGTAGATGAGATTCTTGATAATCCGCAGACTCCTACAGTCATCGAACCTAAACAACATAAAATCAGGAAGAGCAAGATAGACCTTGCAGGTGAACAGGTTGTCAAGCATTTATTCACTCTTGCAACAACAACTGACCTTAGTTATGCGGCGATGGCCAAGAAGATAAATGAGTTATACCAACTTGATATTAACAAACAGAATGTTGTGCATTTCTTCAAGACAAATGCTAACATGCTTGCAATCCAAGCTGAAGAACAGAAGAGTCTTGGAGAGATGCGGGCTAAGACTTACCTGGAACATAATGGCCAGTTGACACAAGATATCAAAGTTCTTAATTCTGAGATAGAAAAACTCATCGGGGAAGAAGGGGAAATAATGGAACCAGACAGACGAGCTAAGGCGTTAGGAGACCTTATTGATAAGAAAGGGAAACTCCTTATGAGACACGCCAAGCTGTCTGGTAAAATCACAGAAGGTGCAAAGGGAGATGGTGTGCAAGTTAACATACAGATAAATAATGAGAAGTCAGATATTATAAACCGGCTGAAGAAAGCTGAGTTCAAGAAGAAAGCTGAGGGAGAAATCATAGATGTGGTGCCCTCAGAATGAAAGATAAAAGATACAAGTACATAGTTCAAGGGAACAGCATTAGAGAAGAGTTTGTTCACTGCAATAAATGTGGTGGTAGATTTGTTTGGCTCAAGGCAAGGATGACGGGTCAAGGGAAGTTTATCTGTGTATGCAGGAAATGCAGATTAAAGATAGAGAAAGCGAAGGGGTTGAAAAAATGACGGTAGGAGACTTAGTAGAGATTGAATGGCTTGATGCCAAAGACCATGATGATAAGAAGGTAGAAGATTACCAGAAGATGAAGCCAAAAGACTTGCTTGCAAGAACCTGGACAAGAGGAAAGGTTGTTATGGAAGATAAAGAAGCCATTGTTGTATGCACAACAGAATATGAAGGCATGGATTCCGAAGTGACCGCAATACCTTGGCCCTGGATAGTGGGAAACCCAAAGGTGTTGAAGTGAGATATAAGACCCAGATATTAAGGAGTTATCTGGAACTGATTAATGAGGAGAAGGGCCTCAAGTATTCTGAAGATGACATCAATAATAAGATGTTGGATACAATAGAGGTCCAAACCCTCACGGGGTTATTGGATGATGAGCTTTATCAAACTGAAGAGATTGGCACGCAGTTGGTATCTACTGAAAGAGCATTCTTTATATTCTGTAATGTGGTAATCCACCATGACTTAAAGACAGGAAGAAGGATATGGAACACTTTTGTCCAGAAGCAATTTAATCTTGTGGAGAGAAACAGGTATGCATGCTACATGGCTCACAGGGGTTCCGGCAAGACTTTCTTCATGTCATTATATATCATATTCAAAATGTATCTTCTTGAATTTCTAGATGTCTGTTATTGTTCTAATGTTCCTAAACAGAAAAAGAGATTCCTCAAAGGTACAGAATCCATCATAGATAATAATGAGATGCTTCTTGAGAAGAAGGATACCAAAAGAGTATCTGGTAGGGAAGTGTCCTGGGGTCAAGATGACATGGGATATAATAATGGCGAACTTGAAGGTACAACTGTTGGTACAACTCCAAGGGGTGGCCACTATAATCTTGTAATAATGGACGACCCATTGAGAGATGATAAGAAGTATACTGATGAGTTCATTGTTGATTATGCACAGGCAACATTGAAGCCTACAACATATACAAAGAAAGCTAGATATGTAATTGTTGGTACGCCACAGCATCAAGAGGATTTGTTCCATACTCTGATGAATGATAAGCTGGACAAGAATAATAGACCTATCGGCACTATGAAGGTTGGCAAAGTAAGTGCAGCTGGATTCTTCACACAAGTATATCCTGCAGTATTAAATGAGAAGACTAGAGAAATCCTTGTCCCAGAGATATGGGAGCATGCTGACTTGATGGAAGAGATGAAACGAATCGGGGATATTAGATTCAATAGGGAGATGATGTGTAGATGCATCACTCACAAGAACAGCCTAGTAAGTGCTTCATTATTCCGGTCCTGTTGTGATGGGGAATTACAGATGACACAGAAAGCAGTAAAGGAAGAACCACAAACCAAGTTTGTAATCTGTGTGGACTCGGCAACATCAGATGCCCCTACTGCAGACAATCTTGCAATCACTGTCTGGGAAGATGACCAGAAACGGGATAAGTTTATTTTCAGACATTTGTTCCATGAGAAAGGATATCCTATAACCGACCCTACTGGTGGTGTTGATGACCAGACTAATAAGGTTGTTCGGTTGCATAAGGATTATAATAATGCATTGGTTGTTATAGAGAAGAACAATGCAGGGATTGCCCTTATCCAAGCAGTCCAAGCTAAAGGGATAGAAGTTATTGAACATTATACTCACACGCCTGCTGGGGGCCAAGTCACACAGAAGAGGGGGAGAGCTGATGATGTGATTGATTATGTAGAGCATGGCCTCAAGGCAGGTGTTGTTGTATTTCCTGCAGACCCGGAAGATATATTCACGATAGATGCATTAGAGAGTGTTAAGAACGAGCATCTTAACTTTGGGATAAAGCGAACCAAGACAGGAGAGAAGTACGAAGCAATAGCAGGACATGACGATATCTTCATGTCATGTATGATTGCATTTAAGCATAGGGGAGATTGTGTAGATACTCTTCCATTCGCAATAACAATGCCAGGTATATAATATGAAAGCTAGGATAGTCGGTAACAGAGTCATATCAGAAATAATTGAGGAGGAGAGTAAAGTGTCGAATAAATCCCACAGCAAAGTGTTGGATAAACCCAACATAGATAAGGAGCTTGTCGTCGAGTCATTGAGAGTGAACATCGATGAAGTCAGGAAGAAGAGATTGCATTATGAGGAAAAAGAGAGAAAACTCCAAAGTCAGATAGACAAACTGCTCCAAGATGAGTGATTTTACATAAGATTTATATAACATGCTAAACATATATATAAATAACAACCATTAAAGGGGTGCCCAATGGTAAATTATCAGGCTTCGGCTGTCAACGGAAAGATTGATGTTGATGCTACAAGCACAGAAGTTCGTGGCGGAAACGGCAATCGGAAATTCTTGATTCTAGTCAATGATTCAGATGAAGTAATCTATATTTCTTTATCTGCTACTGCAGCGATGAATGAAGGTGTCAGATTGAATGCTAATGGTGGCACATTAATAATTGGCGAAGAATATAATGGCCCTGTATCTGCAATTTGTGCATCGGGGAGCAAGAACTTAACATTTTCAGCAGGATAAAAATGACTATGCACATACACAACCCAGCACCGGCAACAGCCAGTGACATTACAGTTGTAGATGCAGGTGGCTTCCAGACTTGCAGTATAGATGGCGTACCATACTTTAGATTCAGAAAAAGTGATGGCCAATTCCAAATAGGTGCTGAGATGGATACTGACATATCATTATGAGGAACTAAAATGAAAAAAGGCTTAATCATCGGATGCATGTTGTTCTTATTATTTGCCGGGATTGCCGGTGCAGTTAGCACAGGAACAAGAGGGAATCTTAATGTTCTTGGCTGGATTAATATGACTGATGCTTCTTCAGACCTCACTGTTGCAGGAGATGCTACAATAAAGGACCATTTACATATTGGCACAGGAGCTCATGTCGGGCTTCCAAATTATAATGTGGAAGTTGTTGAAAATGAATCAACTTATGTTGTAATGGCTGCTAAAAATACAAATACTGGAGCAACAGCAGGTTCCGGTATTTATGCTATGAATGATGCTAACCATTTTATTGCCATAGGAATAGCTGGAACTGGAAACTCTATATTTGGTTCTGCACAACAAACAGGTTTATACTCTCAAGGTTATGCTGAAATGGTTATAGCTAATGAAGGAAATTTTCCTATAATCTTCAAGACAGACACGACTAACACTCATTTTATTAGTGGAACAGAAAAGATGAGATTAACAGCTGCAGGTGATTTAGGAATAGGGGATGCTTCCCCAAGTTATAAGTTAACTGTTAATGGCAGTCTTGGTGCTGAAAGCCTAATAGTGAGTGGGGCTGTTGACTTAAATCTAAACTGGACCAAGCTCCAGAATTATCCTGCCGCATGTCCGGCATACTCAGCCATCACACAAGTTGGGGATGCCGTCACATGCACAAACTATGAGCTTGTCTCAGTCTTTAATGATACTGGAGATATGGATATTGCAGGTTATGTGCATACTGGAGTTGATTCAAGAGGCCATAACAATTTGATTAATGCAGCAGGAGATGTTGTATTCGGAAATAGATTGTTTGTGCAGAATATGGGCATGTTTTTTGCTCCGCCTTACGGACCTGGACTGATGGCACATGAGTTCAGCAGTTCTCTCAATATCACTTCATTGGGTGGAACAGCAACACTTAATGCAACAACACAATATATATGTGACTCAACCAACCCATTTGTTGTTGGAAATGAGGGGATGGTTTTGACAGTAATCAGTTCAACACCAAGCTTTACAGATGCTACTGGCGAGATAACAGATTTTGTTAATTCTACTTGTACCAGAGTAAGCTTTGGAAGTGCTGGGGGTGCGTCCATTGTTGATGCAACTGGTATGACTTATTATGTATATCCACATCCAGTATTCATGGCATTAGATAATGGTTATATATCTAATCTGATTGGAGAAAATGCAGATGCCAAATTTGAAATACATATTCCTAATGGCACAGGCTTTCATGGGGTATATTTAGAAGATGCATCGGGAGCAGACCAACACCAGAGTCTTACCATTGATACGGATATTAAAACTTATGATGGAATTGTTGCATATAACAATTACTTATATTCATCAACAGGTGTAGCGGACATAAGGGCAGATAGTATGAAATTAGAACTTGATTGGGAAGGTGTTAATGATAGTTCTTTTGCTTTTATAAGTGCTAATGTAATAGATGGTGGTACTAATAACCATCACGACTTTTTACATCTGGGTTCTAACATAGAACATATAATCGAACTTGGAACTACTGATACATTAGCTTCAGGTTATTATGAAGGTACTAATGTGACGGCCAATTTCACAGGGGTTGGCAGTCCTGTTGAAGTATTTATTGATGATAATGATGTTATCTACATCGGTAGCACCACCAATTTCACATCCATAAGTGTTGCATTATCTACAAAATCATCACGGAATGTTAATTTGTTATATTACTTTTGCAACAGTTCGGGATATTACACTTTGCCTGGTGTTATAGATACGACAAATGGATTTCGAATAACTGGAACAATCTCATTTAGTGCCCCTGAAGGCAGAGGAACTTGCCATAATCAAACAGATGGAACACCATTTAGTGATACAACAGATTATACTTATATAGCTTTACAAAGAACAAGAAATAATGTTAATCCAAATAAACCAGTTGTCAGTAAGATTACTGTTTCTGGTTCTGATGATACTTTCATATTACAAGAAGATTTGATGAAACTTAATCCAGTTGACACAGCACCAGAAACTTGCGATGCAGCCCACCTTGGTTCAATATACTTTGATATTTCAGAAGACCAAATGTGTGTATGCACAAGCGGTGGTTGGAAAGAAATGGATGCTACGGGGTCTGCATGCACATGATTGAGAAAAAGACTATCGGAACACATGCATTGTCTTTGATAATCGGTGCATTAGTAATGCTTGGCGGAGTCAACCTTACAGATGATGATGTGCATTATTGCGAAGACCGAGCATTGGTTATGCAATGTGACAAACTTACAAAATACTACGGCCTTGACAATGGCAAGTGCTGGAATGATGCGGGCAACAAACTCTGCAGAAGCGGATGGTTGCTTGTGGAAGATGATTATATTCAATCAGAGAAAGAACAAAATTACACCTCTGCACAAGGAGATTTCCTGTGCAGTCCATTACCGGAAGGGTGCAAACCAATAAAGGAGTGATAATATGGCAAAACAGCAATTAACAAAACAACAGCAAGAACAAGCAGCTCTTCAGGAAAAACATGAAGTCAGTAAGTATACAGTTGACGAAGAGAAATTGAAGGGGCAGACCACCCCCAATGTAATTGTAACGGGTGGTTGGGAAGAAGTTGGCTTGAAGAGAATCCAACCTATTGAGATAGAGAAATTCCTTCTTATGCATCCAGCAATTCCAAGGGGAATTGAGATAAAAGCTAATCGTATGATTAAACTGGTCGATGAAGACTTAGAAGATAATGTTGTGATAAATGAATCAGAAAGTGAACAGGCAAAAGATGCGAGAGATTATTGTAAGAAAATACTTGGTGACTCTGGTGGCCCACTCTTCGTCAAAGATATGGCTCAAGGAGCATATAGATTCGGGACAAGCTTTGCTGTCCTACAGACAAATATTGGTGAGACAGAAGTCTTGAGATTTGAACATCAGCACGAAATGTTCTTTGGTCCTGCAAGATATCCTAAACCATTGAAAGGTCAAGGTATAGATTGGGGAGAAGTCCCAATGACTGTGAGGCCTGGTCTTGCGGGTAGAATGAAGATTGACCCTAAGACAAAGAAGATTTCTGCATATACACAATTCACAAAGAAGTATCCTGAAAGAGGGGCAAGTAATTACAAGGCTGCTCCTGGAACTTATGTGGATACTCAGACAAATCCTGCATTGAAATCTAAATCTCCAGCACCAATGGTGCCAATAGGTAAAGAGATAAAACAATACCAGGTAATGCAATTATACTTCGACCATATGGGGGATGAGCCATTAGGTATCAGCCTTGTGCAGTATTTATTCTTGACAGTGACTTACTTGCTGAATATGGAGAAAGCAGGAGCACAGACTATGGTGAATTTTGGTTTCAACAAATGGAAAGCCAACACACCATTCAAGGATGTTGGAAAGATGAGGGCGTTTGGAAAGACCCTATCAAAGATTCAGGAAGATGCAGTTGTTATCTTGCCTAAAGATGTTGAACTTGATAATATTGTTCCCGGTCAGACTGAATTTGATAAGATACATCCAATCTATATGAAGCTTATTGCAATCAGACTTGGTATCCCAATGCCACTTCTAACTCAGTCTGGAACTGAGACAAATAAGGCTTCCATTGTGGAAATGAGGAAAGAGATGTATGATGACTTCATAGCAGATGAGCTATTATTAGAGCATGCAATCGATGATGCTTTCTTCAAAGCTTGCCAGATTAAATGGAAGGACCTTTCAATAGCAGAGCTTGATAAGATTGTTCCAAGTTTCGAGTTCAATAATCCACCTGAAGATAAGGATGTTGAGCAGGACAGGGATTTGAAATTCTCTCTAAGCATAAGGAATTATGCCACTGCAGCCAAAGATTGGGCTCAAGCTAGTGCAGATACGGGAGTCATTGATAGCATTGGTGCTAAAGTCGGTGCCCTTATAGAGAAGAGCATGACTAAGAAAGAATTACAGAAGGCTGAAAAAGAGATAAAGCAAGTTGAAGACCAAAGGGAGAAACAGCAAGCTGAAGCAGTGAAAGAATTGGAAGCTCAACCTGCTGAAACTCCAGAAGTCCCTCCTAAAGTAGTTCCCCCTGTAAAGAAAGAGGTACCAAAAAATGGAACAGTCAAGCAATGAACTTGCAAGTGTGAAAGCACTTCGTGATGATGATGCAGAAGAGATGCAAGTTATGCCCATGGAGAAATCTTTACAGATAAGACTGAACCGCCTCGAAAGGGATGTTGCTGATATTAAGGCAAAGCAAGTCACTAAGAGGGATTTGGACTCTGCTGTTGATAAGCTCAATAATAATATGAACAAACTTCTTAGAGCAGTAGCATTTGCTAATAATCTGGCAAAGAATAAACTCATTGAAATTTCTAACCAATCTCCGGATGACATTCAGGATGTAATACAACAGATAGCGATGGCGGGTGGGATTGATAGTGACAAATCCTGACCTGGACTCTAAGCTTGAGGAGATAAAGAAGTATGCTAAGGAGAAACACCTAAAGGTTTTAATCAAAAGAATTTATGATTTGAACCTACCCGATAGTTACATACAGAAGATTTCTAATGAAGAAAGACAATTTATTCATGTCAAATTGCATGCGGCATTGTCATACAAGAAACCTTTTGCCTCCCTCGACAAAATCAAGGAAGTGCATGATAGATTAGCTAAATTACTGACCAAACATCCCATAATAGACGAGCTAGATGCCTAATTTCTTTTAGAATAAGAGAAAGTTTTATATAATAGCAATCATATATATCTTTATATAGGTAGCTGATTGTGAGGTATCATGGAAAACGAGGTGTTAAATTCTAAACTTGAGGGCATTAAGTTATTTGCCAAACTCCAGAAAATGAAGAAAGCTGGAATGGAAATACAAACTCTTCTTTTCCCAAAAGGGAAGTTCTCCGCCGCATCTGCAACGAAATGGGCAAAATCACACGGCTATAAGGCTATAAAGACTCACATAACCGAGAAGTACATCAGAGTACGACAGAAACCTCCTGGAAGATATAACATTTTCCGGACAATCAATCTCAAGAATGGCGGAGGTATAAAGGCCGTCATTGCAAAACAAGCTACCAGTAAGTTCGCTGGGTATATTGCCCTAAGAGGCATTTCTAAATTCTCTGCAGAAGAAAGCGTGAAGAGTGACACTGACATAGAAATTCCTATGAAGGTTGAATTGAGAATGCTCTGTGAAGGAAAGAATAGAGATGGTAGGATAAGAAGAGAAGACCTTGAAGAATCCATAAAGGAATGGGCAGGTTTACCAATTATAGATTACCATGATATGGGTGACATGAAGAATCCAACCCAACATAAAATATCTGATAGGATAGGGTATGTTGGCGACAATCCAAAACTTAGAACAGTCGATGGAAAGAAATGGATAACATGCGATGGCTTCATAACCGATAGGTATTTAGCTTACCTCATATATCTCGCTGATAGTAGGGGAAGACCACTAGACATTTCCCCTGAGTTCGGTTGGACACCATATTATATTAACGGTCAAAAGATTCAAAGTGGCATTAGGCCTCATCTGATAAGTATAGTTGACAAAGGACATTTGCCTGGCAGGCAGATGGTCCTGGCCAGTTGACTAAATAAATTATACAAAAAATGCATGCAGAGTTGGTCAGTTTGTACTGCATGCATTATCTGACTAATTCTGCAATGCACTATTATAATCAACCCGACGGAGGAAATCAAAATGGGAAGAGCAAGTGTTAATCCGGACATGGACCTGAAAAAGGGAAGTGTACCAAATCCATCCTCACCTAAGAGTGTAGGAGCAGAAGGAAGAAGGGATGCTGTAAATCCACCAATGGATTTAAGTGAACCTGCAAATGCACCAGAAGCAAATACTGGAGGTGCTGTCAATACTGGAAACAGAGTTGCAGTTAACCCAGATATGGACCTTTCTAAAGGACCTGCAGATGGAGCACCAGAAGCAACAGAGAAATCTTCAGCAACAATGCCAGGTGTGGGAAATATGCCAACTGGTGAAAAGGCTGCTAAGAAGAATATGCCTTTGTAAGGGGATTCCAATGATAGAAGACGAACTGGAGAAAAATTCCGAAAAGGAAGAGTTGAACCCACAAAAGGTAGCTGAAAAGTATCTGGAAGGGGACCTTCCGGGAGCTCCAAACAGTTACACAGGGTATGGCCCAGGCTCAAGTAGCTTGCAGGACACCAAAACCATAAGGAGACAAGCACATATTGTCCCTAACAAGGAAGAGAATTTGGAAGAAGACCCTGAGAGGTGAAACAAATGTTAGACGCAAATGATAAGATAGTCAAAGGGAATGAGCAGAACGGCATCGCATACAATGGTGAACAATACTTCGCTATCGTAAATGGTGACAAGATAGGGACTTTCGGCAATGACCAAGAGTTTGCTGAGAAAGTCTTTAAGGAAAAGACAGGCAGGGACGTATAAAATGTCCAAGCCAGCAACAGTTAGCAAGACCTTCGCTAAAGATAAGAAGAAGACTTGCAAATACCAGAAGGCGAAAGGAGGATGCAAAATGAAAAAGATGAGTAAATTCGAGAAGTGGTCAGTGAAGTTCAAGAACGACCTACCAGATTCGGCTTTTGCAGTAATCATGCCAGGTGGTAAGAAAGTTGCTGGCAAGACTGAGCCAAGAAGTTTGAGAAAGCTTCCATTCAAAGATAATAATGGCAAAGTTGATGTTCCCCATTTGAGAAATGCATTGGTGAGGGTTGCACAGAATAGAACAAGCTTATCACCACCACAAAGAAGAAGTGCCTTGACAAAGTTACAGACTTATGCAAGGAGATATCTAAAAACCTACAAACAGGAAACGAAATCGGGTGAGATTATGGAAGATACAATGAGTAAATTTGAAGCAGACACAATAGACAAGCTTAAATCCATCATAACAACTCTTCGAGGAAAAGCAACAAACAAGAAGCCAGAGGATGAAGTTGTCCTTAGTGTAAAGTCTGTTGGACTTCTAATCGGGGACCTTGAGGATATTGTTGGCATTGAAGAGTCAAAGAATGACGCTGACAAAGAAGAATCCAAAGATGATGAGAAGAAAGAAGAAAAATCTGAGGAGAAATCCGAGAAGAAGGAAGAATCCAAAGACGAAAAGGAAGAGGATAAGAAAGAAGAGTCCAAGGAAGAGAAGAAGGACGAAGACAAGAAAGAAGAGAAGTCCGAAGAGAAAAAGGAAGACAAGACTGAAGAGAAATCTGAAGAAAAGTCTGACGAAAAGAAAGAAGAAAAGAAGGACGACTCTAAAGAAGAATCCTCTGAAGAAAAGAAGGAAGAGAAAGACTCTAAGGAAACTGACAACGGCGAAAAGTCTGAAGAAAAGAAATCTGATGACAAAGCAGAGAAGAAAGAAGAAGAGGAAGGAGATGCCGAAGAAGATGAAGAAGAGTCTAAGTTCCAAGAGATGCTTGGCCTTTGTGAAGATTACAAGGTGGCTATGGGTAAACAAGAAAAGGTTATCAGCAAGTTTGAAGCTGAGAACAAAGAACTCAAAGCACAGCTTGAAACAAGGGACAAGGAACTGAGCAAATTCAAAGATGAGTCACGACAGAACTTGTTAAATGATACTGTAGAGAAGGTATCTAAATTCAAGAACTTGAGTGAGAAAGATAAACTCGCATTGAAGCAGCACTATCTGGAATCTAAAATGAGTGACACTACATTAGAGGAAATAGGTAGAACAACAGAAGACCAGATGTTCTCCAAGTTAGGAGAAGCTAAACCAACTACGAAACCAACCGACCATCTGCAAGCTGCAGAAAAGGAACCAGAAGGTGAGAAAGACATCAGTAAAATGACTAAGGATGAACACCTAGATTTCCTAGCTAAAGCTAACGCACAGAAGGGCGGATTTGTTTTGGATAAGTAAAAAAAAATACCAAAAGGGTGAAAAACATGGATGAATTATCCAAATTTACCGATTACTACACCACAGCAGGTTCCCTCGATAGTGGAGACTCCACAGTCGATAGAATCTTCGCTGAAGCAATGATAATTGCACAGCCTGTGGCACCTCTCGAAGAGAAGGGAGTAATCGAGATAAAAGATACTGGAGCCAATACAGACAAAGTTGTCTTTACTGTGATTCCGGAGTCAACATTCACATGGAGAACAGTTGACGCAAGAGGAAGCGAAGTAGTTACAGCAGGAAGTTTACAACAGATTTCTGCACCAACCTTCACTGAAGTAACACCAACCACAAAGTCGGCTACAATCTTTATCTTCGACAACATCAATCTGGTAAACCCAGTTGATTTCAAGAAGATTGCAGAGATTGCAGGTAATCAGATTAAGCAAAAGAAGATTACTGACGGTCTGACTGAATTGACTACTGCTGGCAATTACACTGCAAGCACATCAATTAGGAATGGTAATGGCTTCACTACATTCGGAGCTGTCGCATCTGACGACACTCTCGTACCAAATGACTTGGTATCAGCAAAGAATGACTTGAAAGGTCAGACTTCGCCGATAGTGCCTGATGTATGTATTGCACATACTAAGCAGCTAAATCAGCTTGAGAACAGTGCTGATTTCTCACCAGGTCAGTCTTCAAACTCTAACTTCAAGAAAGCGAAGTTCGATGCTGATGGACACCTTGCATGGTTCGATGGAATGGAAATGATTGAGGCATTGGAAGCAGAGATGGCACAGAAGACATCTGGAAGTTTCAATTCTCAGAATGGACATTTCGCAATCATCGGTAAGAGAGACCTGATGTTAGGAAGAGGAGAAAACAACAGAAAGAACACTGTTGAAGACTTCAGAAATCCTGAACAACATGGTGTGCGAAGAACGCTGAATGTAAACTTTGACTATGTAATCAAGTTTCCTGATGGAATCAGGTTAATTGCTTGTGTAGACTGAGTCTAAATTTATTTTTTATTTTTTTTTATTTTCACAATCATAATAATCATAAGCGGGGTATAACAATGAAAGGTGTATTAATTCGAATCAAAGACGGCCATCAAATGGATGGTCAAGGAGAGAAATTAGGTACTGCACATGATGGTTCAAACCACACATTTTGGAGAAGTGCAGGACACCAAGAAGTTCCTGTTGACTTAGCTATAAAACTTGAAAGAGAGAGACCACAAAGATTTGAGATGGTTGACAGAATATATGCAGCTGAATTACTCGGTGAAGCACCACCCCCAGAAGCTACACCTGCTCCAGTTGCACCAGTATCTCCTGGCGTACACGACCCAGGCGACATGACTGTTGCAAAGCTCAATGACATGACCAAAGATGAGATAAATGATTGGTGTGCTAAAAGGGATTACGATGCTAACCCTGGAAGGCAGAATAAAACTCCAATGATTAAGTCATTGCTAATCCAGATTGAGAAGAGACATGGGATTAAACTTCCTTAGAGGTAAAAATGACAAGAACCGCACTATCAACAGTGGCAGAAGTAATCCAGACCTGCAGATATGATAATGTAAGTGAAGCTGGCGGTTCTGATATTGTCCAGGAAGCAATCGATTGGGCTGATGAAACAGTATATGAAGATTATGACAATCCACTGAATAGGTCAACATTTGTACTTGATAGCACAGAGACAAAGTATGAATACAGGAATGACAACAAGAAAGTTTATCGGATTGACCAAGTATATATAGTGGACAGCAACAATAATCGTATTGCATACACTGAAGGAACAGCATCCGAAGCGAATAAAGAGTTCACTTGGGATTCTGAGTTCAATACAATAACATTCCATGCAGACACTATCTCTAATTACAATGGGAATAGGGTCCTTGTTAATTATACTTTGCAGTCAATCAAAATCCTTGCACGGACTAAGGCTGCATTATTTGTCATAGAACAAGCAAATACTACAAATGCTGAAGGTGGAACTCCAGCAATACTATCTCGTTTACGAGACAGGGCAAAGAGCATGGAAGCTTCGCTTGCCCCATGTGCCGCAATCGGTAGCACAAACGAGATAAATTATGATGAGACTTATGGGGTATATATTCCTCAAAAAAGGTTTCACACATACTAATCACAAGACTTTAGGTTGCGTACCTGAAGCAGTACATGCATCTGCGTGATGCGGTTGGTGAAAAGAACATGGTAGACCCAATAACACCTAAGACAACAATAGAAATACAAGAGTTCTTTGCAGATTGGATTAATGATACAAACAATATTACCGACCCTTATTTCACTGCTTCTGGTAAAGTAAGAACTGATTTCGCTTATGCTGGAGATTTTAAGATGATGTCAAATACTCCAACCATACAAGTTGATTGTGGAGACCAGGATAATAAGAGAATAAGCATGAACAAGAATGCTTCTTTGAATCAAAGAGAACATCAGTTGATGATATTTTATTCAAATAGACGAGCAAAAGGCACATTCAATAGTTTAGTTAATGAAGCTCAATGCAGAGGATTCCTTGAATACTTGCGGGATGCAATACAAGATAATATGTCTGACTTCGGAGAAGTCTGCCACATGATTACATTCGGCACAATCCCTAAACCAATTTGGGATGAGAAAAGGGGTTTTTTTACATCGGTGCTACCAGTGACAGTATATACATATAGGAGGGCAAGCTGATGTCATATAAAACAGTCACTTCATTTGCAGAATTGGATGCCACCATTAGAAAGATGTCACTCCAATTAATTGCCGCAGTAGATGTTAGCATGTTAAGAATAGCCCTTATTGGTGACAAAACAGCAAAACAAGTTGCTGAACAAAAGAAATGGAGAGGAACATTAATCTCTATGATTAATCTAACAAGAAAAACAGGCAAAGTTGTTGTTACTTCAACTGCCCCATACAGTGAGGAGATAGAAGAAGGACTAACAAATGCGGAGTTCAGAACTTATGCAGAGAACCCTTCATTGAGAACCTGGGTCATGGAACATTGGGATTGGGTGCCTGCAAAAGGTATTCTTGTTCATACTAAAGGAATACACTTTATGAAAAAAGGCTGGATTGCAGCTACAGCCCAAAGTAATAGGATTATAGGAGAAGAAATATCTAAAATTCATGTATAAAGGAGGAAGCCAAGATGAAAACTAAAATCAAGAACATCGCAAATCGACCCTTGCCAGTTCCAGGAACAAAGAGAAAGATTGGCCCTGGAGAAATCACGCAAGTTGAGATGAGTGATGAATTGAGAAGAAAAATCAAGAACAGGTTTTTTGAAGACCTTGGCGATGGAAGAACCTCGCCAACAAAAAAAGAAAGCCCTAAGACTGAACCTGAAAGGTTCGATAAAGAGAAAGCAAAAGATATTGGTCTTCTAAAGGAAGAACCAAAAGAAGAGAAGAAGGAAGAGAAGAAATCCTTTTCCAGAGAATCGTATAAGAAGAAATCTTATGGCGATGATGATAAAAAATTAAACGAGGATTGATAATATGGTACAAGCAGGCGAGACAAAAGTATTCCTGATGGAGAATGCGTCTACGCAGATATTCAATCATGTTGAGAAGGAAATCAGTGCTACCACTGTTGACGGTGCAGAAACAGACTTTGAGGTATTAGTTGCCCCTGTTTCCGTTACAGGAATTGTTGCAGGTTCTCCACAACCTCAGTATGTTGATGCGGATGATGACTACTTCAGAAAGGATGTGTTAGTGTTCTATAGGAAAGATGGTCTTGACACTGTAGTTGATACAGGAGCCAATGCAATCACTATAAGTGGCACTACAATAACATTCGCTGCGGCACCTACCACATCTGAAGCTGATAGTGTTGTTGTGAGCAGTTCTCACACACCATCTAACAGAACAGATGAGATTGTCAACTTAACTCCTGCAGGCGGAGCAAGACCTGTTGAGTTCGTGACAGTCCAGGGCGGTGACAAGGTTAGGATTGAGAAAGTACAGGAACAGAAAACCATTGCTTTCGAAGTCTTGAGTGTAGACGGCGGATTCGTTCACTTTGTGAATGGTGGCGAAGTTGAAGAGACTATCGCAGGTGCAACATCTGGTTCAGACATCCTGAAAGGGACAGTAGGAGCTCAGACAAGAACACCAAGAACCATTGTCACAACAGTAACAGACCCAGAGACAAGCAATTCAAGGATTGAATGTTTCTTCAATGTTGTAGGTGTATCTGACGAAGGTGCAGCTCCATCTGACGGTTACTGGAGTGAAACTTGTGGATTCGAATGTGCTCCACAGGACTACTGCAGGCTGACAAGGCTAGTAGGACAGGGTTAGATAAATTATTTTTTTATTTTTATTATTCATATAAACAAGAAAGCCAAAGGGATTTTCCCTAATAACAGGAGGATAAAAAATGGAAGCTAAACAAGAATTTAGGAAAGCCGATGAAAAGTTTGATAAGATAGATAAATCTAACATAGAATGCGTCAAGAAGATATTTATGAAGATATCAGATGTTGATGCTGATGACGCAAAGTGGTTCAAGGGTTTCTGTGACAAGTACATGGATGGAAAGCAATTTCTGGGCATGAAGGTCATAAGACAAGTCATGGAGAAGTTCGACCCATTGATGGAGAACTTTCTGAAACAAATGAACAATATTGATGACAGGGTAACTGCTCTTGAAGTTGCATTGAAGATGGCAGATGAGAAACCAAAGGTGCAAATACCTGTTGGACAAGGCAGTGCAAAGAAAGGGGTGTCACAATGACTGAAACGCCACCAAAAGAAGAAGTAAAAGGCGATATGGGTTTTGATAAAACCCCTGACATACCAAATAGGGATGCGTCTAAAGCTGACTTCATAACTAAAGAAGAGACCATGTTCAAGGTTGATGCTAACGGAGTTGCAATGCCTGAGAAAGTCCCCATATTATTGTATGACCGGCAACTTGATGATGAACTTCTTGAAGAAGGGGTAGCTTTAATGGCTATTCTCAAGAACCAAAAAGCTGTTGCTAAGATAATGGTCCAAGTGAAGAACAATCAAAATGTCAAGATTGCAGAATTTGAAAAGAAGATTGAGAAAGAACCTGATGAACTAGCAAGAGCAACTATCACTAAGCAATTAGAGATGTTCAAGACTCAACAACATAACGAAGAGATGCAATTCAGGATAAATAACGAAGTCATTGAAGAAGGCATCAAGGAAAGTAGAGAGATGCTCCGTGAACTCAATAAGAAGAAAGATGCTCAGATTGTTGAGAAATCCATCGAAGTCATCCCATGCACAGTGATAGAAGCTTATCAGGCATTTGAGAAAGGGAATACAATCGAAGGTGAAAAGACAGATGATTGGCTCTCTGATGTGATAAGCAAGAAGTGTGCGAATCCAAAGTATAGTATTGACGAAGCGAAATTGTTGAAGACAGACTTCAAAGTTGCAATCAAACAAGCTCTTATGAAAGCGAGTAATTATAAACTTCAGAGTTATAGAGAAGTTATGACTCGGTTGAAGCTTGAAGAAGAGAAGCCACTGACAGTAAAAAAAGAATAGCTGAACGGAGAAAAGAGGAATCCCGCCGTATCGGCATATTATCTTTCATGGGAGTTCCGCCAGACAAACAAGGAATGTTGTACTGGTGGCAGATTCATCACATTATGAGGGAATACTATGAACAACAGAAATTCATGGCACAATGTGCTGGAGCAAAACTGAAGTAAAATGGCAACATCAACCAACACAGTTGAACTGATAATTAAGTCTAGTTCTAAAGGTTTTGCTACAGGCATGAATAAGAATACTGCTGCTATGGCTGGGGCAGAGAAGCGGTCTAAATCTTTATTGGCAAGCATGACAAAGATGAGGTGGACCATTGTTAACATTGCAATGGCTGCCGCTGTTGCTTATGGTGCATTCAAGTTGTTCGCACAACCGGCAATCGAATTGCAGACAGAGATGGCTAATGTAAGAAAGACAACTGGTCTGACAAGAGAAGAGATTGGTGGATTAAAAAAGGAGCTTCTTTCTTTATCAACCACTATGCCAATTACTGCAGTAGATTTGGCTAAGATAGCGGCTGTTGCTGGTCAGTTGGGAATAAAAGGGTCAGATAATATTAGGCAATTCACAACGGCAATAGGGGCACTATCCATTGCAACAGGCATGAGTGCAGAAGAAGCTGCAAAGAATATGGCAAAGATTGCCAATGCTTACAAATTACCAATTTCTTCTGTCAATGAACTTGCAGGTGCAATAAACGAATTGGAGAATACAACTGCTGCATCTGCAGAAGAGATAATCGGTGCTTTGACAAGAGTAGGTGCGGCTGCATCAACATTGGGGGTTTCTTTCCAAGCAAGTCTTGCAGGGGTCGCAACAGCAATCGCTTCAGGAATGAGGCCACAAAGAGCCGGTACAAGGATGAGGGCTCTTTTTACAGCAATGTCACAAGATGTTGAGAAATTCGCAACAATAGCTAAGATGAATGTGTCAGACTTCAGCCGATTGATGGAGACAGACATGGATGCTGCTTTGATGAAGGCAGTCCATGGTCTTGCAAACATAAATAACTCCACACTAAAGATGGCAACAGGATATGATGCGGCTGGAAGAGTGGGTGGATTCATGTTCCTGACATTATCAAACAATGCTGAGGAACTCGAAAAGAATCTAAAAGCAGTCAATGAGCAATTAGAACTTGGAACTTCTCATTTGACAGAAATGGGCATCCAGACAGAAACAGCAAGCGGTCAATGGAAAATACTTACCAATTATATGAAAGAAGCAACTTCGGATGCAGATGGAATGTTTACTGAAATGCTCAGGGATATCAATGAGATAATACATGGCTTCGGTTTAATGAAAACTGGGGCAGATGTAATCGCTGTAATGAGATTCGGTCCAACTGGATTAATTCTAGATGACATAAAAGATGCAACAGCAGAATTTGAAAAGCTTGCAAGGGCTGCTGGAGTCTCCGAAGAAAGAATCAAAAAAGAAACCGATATAGTATTTGACAAAGCATCAGCGAAAGATAGACTCGATGCAATGAACGACCTTATAACTGCTGTTAAGGAGCATACACTTGTCCAAGCAGAAGAGACAAAAGAGGTTGATTTAACATCTCTTGGTTGGGACGAAGCAGCAATAGCCCTGAAAAAATTTATGATTCTACGAGCAGCAGTTGATGATAAGCAGGGCAAAGGTATTGAGACCCTAAATGCAGATAGGTTGGCTCTTGAGGCGTTCTTGGCAACCATCGAAGAACAATTCAGCCTAATGCCAAAATTAACAGGCGATATGGAAGCATATTACCAATCACAAGTCAAAGTTGGTGAAGCAACCATGGATAATTCTTACAGGGTTGGAAAATATAGAGACCAGATAAAAGAGTTACAGAGGGAACTCAACAAAGCGAAGTGTGAATTAGATAGGGTAAGGGAAGCAATGCAGAGAGTTGAGGAAAGAATCGCCTCTATCTCAAGAAGAAGGTTCAACATAAGAGGAATTTCTGAAACAGACATTGGATATCTTGTGCAACAGCAAGAAAGAGAACTATTGAAGGCAAGATTTGCTGCTTTAGGTCTTGGTTCTGCAGAAGAGTTCCTAAGAAATGCAACTCTATTCTCATCTGATGCAATAATTGAGCAGACTGAAGCAATACAGAACTTATCTGATGCCGCTGCAGACGGTGAAGCAAGGTTCAAAGCATGGCAAACAACATTATCTGAGACAATAAAAGACCTACTTATACATTCTACTGACCTAGAGAAGGATGTTACTGATGTCGTCAAGAAGGCACAAAGAGAATTACTGGCAATATCATACTTTGACCAAGGTGGAGCTAGTGGACAAGACAGTTTCTCCACAATGGAAGAGCATATCAATGCATTGAGGATGGCTCAGGACATATTCTTCGGTGAAGAGCAGGATAAACTGCAAAATTCTCTTGATATGCACCAAGATAGGACAGAAGGTATGAATAAAAGTGCGAATCAGGCCATAAAGTTAATCGATAGACAAAGAAAGGTTATGCAAAGACTCAAAAAAGAAGAGGCTGATTGGGAAGATGAAGCATATAAGAGAATGAAAGCTATCGATAAGCTAAAACAGAAGATTGAAGCATTGACTTTGGCACAATTAAGGTACAATAATGCATTGAAGCAGAGTGGTAGAGATGACCATGGCAGTAGCGGTATGTGGACAAGCAGAGAACCACGACCAACATATGCCAAACCAGGTGATTACAAGATTGTGGATAGTCCAGGGTACAAACAACCCGCCGCACAGATAGCCGACCCAAGCACATATAGTATAGTTGACTCTCCTCAGAAAATTGATTTGAATAAAGCTGCTGGAATAAACATAAACATCAATGGATATACTCAAAGCCCAGAACAACTGGCAACCCAGATAGCAAGACAGATTCAATCATTAGCATAGGTGAAACAATATGGCACAATATAACAATGGAATCGCATCATTTGGTGGTGTATACTTCAATATAGGCACAATCAATGCAAGTGAACAGCCATCAACATTGAAAACTACACTTGGAAAGCTACTTATCGAGAAACAAATCCCATTAAGGGACACAAAAGACACCAAATTGAGTGTTTCAGGCATAATAACCGGACTTTCTAGGACATCTGGGCAAACGATTGCCGCCGCAATAGAAGTCGACAGATTGGCTTTAATAGCCTTAGATGATGGTGCTGCACATGCATATGATGATGGAAAGCACACAGGTATGAACTTTGCTATCATAACTGGTTCACTAAGATGGCCTGATGATGCATCAAGAAGTCCAGGTCAACCAAATAAGTTCACTATGGAAATTATAGAATGGCAGTAAAAGAATATGCATATATCGGAATAGCGATTATATTGTCTTTCTTAGGTATGTATGGGGTTACAATCTTAGATGACAGAGTTATTGTTGAATTTCCTTCTGAGACTTGTGAATATGGAAACTTATCTCTTATTGTCCATGAAGATTATACTAAATTGAAATGTGGGCGTTATGTCGTTGCTGAATGGAAAGATTATGTAGATTATTACCGGACTTATGGAGAACCTGATATGTGGGTTAATGATTTCAGGAAGAAGACTAAGATAACATTAAAGGTCCTTGACTATAGCCCAACTCATTTTATAGTTAGAAAGACAGTCCCTTATTACAAAGGAAGGACATCTACAGACGGGACATTGATTGTTGATTATAAATTCACAAAAGATAATATCAAATGGAGCTATAACTTCACCCATAAGAATACTGCAAAGCACAGGATAAGATTGAAGATGCTCCGATTTGAAGATAAGTATGGATATCAATTTAATGCTGCAGATAAGTCGTGGTATGAATGGGACGAGGAAGTTAATGAACATTACTATGGTGATGTCAAAGGCAACCTATTTGTTGACCCTGTTATTGAAGTTCCTGATAGTGATTGGGTGATAGATGGGAATACAGTCTATGTAAATAATTCAAAGGCACGAATCTCAGCAACTCCCCATACCATATATCATAATCAGGATGTAATATTCACATTGGATATCAAGAATTATACTGGAAATGTTGACCTTATTTGGGGCTTTGATAGAGAAGGTGCATTACCTACTGGTGCATTCAAAGAAGTTGAGAAGAACAAAACATGGAATACTTCCACTACAAGGGAGTTTTTGAATGTTACTGAAATAACTGCATCAAGTGACCCTTGCGAGATAGGAAATGAATACAACTCAATTCATAGATGGGCTAAATGGTGTCGGCCTGGGAATGTATCAAATGGAAGTGGACCGGTTTGTCAAAATGCAACAATATGTTTTGATTCATATGAGAACACTGATGATGATTATAATGTAACTTGGCATACAACCCACTTCAGGAAATGGAAAGAATGGAAAGACATCAGCGGAGCTTTTGATAAGAAGATATTTCAATATGAAGATATGGATGAATGGTACTTGAAAAAAGACTTTGCTGTAACTGCTGGAACAACATACTCCATTAAGGCAAACATCAAGATAACAGGTAAAGAGGGCAAGTATTGGTTCTGTGGTAAGCCCTCATCTATGACTATACAGCAGGCAATAGATACGGGAAACTTCTTGTGCTTAGACCCATGGTGGAATAGTACTTATGATAGAAAGAGGGATTTAAATTGCACCGGAATGACGGATGGTGTTCCTTTTATGATTAATTTTACTGGTGGTTTTAATTTAGGTTGTGGTCCTCAATCAGTATGGACGGCTTGTCAGGGAACCGGCATGGCAGTTTATTATATGGATGCTGATTGCACTGATTGGGTTATAGCAAATGATGATGGATTGGTTCCATGGGATACGGAAATCGGAAATAATAGTGGTTATCTTGTTAGTACTTTATGGAGTGATTATACTGGTGAAGGTGGAGTTTGGCATTTAGAAGATACTAATGATGCTCTTGATGTGAGAAATGGTACTGCTACTGGTGCTTATCAAGACCCTGGATTCTTCGGTAATGCTTACTATTTTGACGGGGTGAATGATAGAATTGTTGTTGCTGATGAGCCTGACCCTTCAAGTAATATTACTATTTTTGCTTGGGTGAGAAGTGATGGTCAAGGAAGCGGAAGTCCTTATAATAGGAATATTGCTATTTGGAATGATGCAACCAATCAAATGTTAATTTATACAAGGGCTGGAAGTTCTTATGATGAATGGAGGGGAAGGGCTGCGAATACTGGTGCTAATGACCCTGCAATAGCTGAGGATGCTGAAGCTAATGATGCAAGTAGTCAATGGCGTTTTCTTTATAGTTCTTATGTTAGTGGTACTAACAGTTTGTATGTTTATAATGCAAGTAGCGGTAGCAGTTATCAATTGATTGATAGTGACACTGGGGATAGTGGTGCTGACTGGACTGGAAATCTTTATTTTGGTTGCCAAGCTGACCTTACGAGAGAATGGAAAGGATGGATTGATGAGGTTAGAATTGCTCCTAAACAATTTAGTATTTCTTATGTTCAACAAATTTATAATAATAGTATTGGTCTTTCCGGTTATGGTGATTTGGGAGCTGAAGAAGTAATTGGAATAGATTATTACAGAATTATTAATTGCAGTAATTGTGTTAATGGTAATACTTACAGAATTAATGGCTCAAGTTTTTATTCTGGAAATGACCTTACAGCTATAGATTTCTTATATGATAGTGGGGTTAGTGAATACAAAATTGATTATGATGATACAACCGACATTGTTGTTAAAGCTGATGGTGTAGCTACTGATTTTAATGTTTTAAGAGGTAATAGTGTTAGTAGTGGTCCAACAAGTGTTTATCCTACAACTTCTCAAGCTGTTTGGCCTTTTATCGATTATGGGAGTAGAGATTTTGATATCACTGGTACTGCAGGAGCAGATGGTAAGCTGAAAGGGGCTTACTATTTTGGTGGAAGTAATGATATTGTTCAAACTGGTGAAGGATTTTATGATGGAAATGGGGATTTTACTATCAGTGCTTGGATTAATCATACTGATAGTGGGGTTCTTGTTGTTTTTGATAAGGATGGTGGAACTAATAATAATCGATTTTCATTAACAGTCAACCAAGAAAGCGATGGAACTGCTACTGATGGTTGGATTAGTATGACTACAAGAGTAGGTAGCACATTAAGAAGAGCCCCAACTGCCAACCCAAATATTGATGATGGTGCTTGGCATCATGTTGTTTTTATTTATGATGATACTGCCGATACTGGTGATTGGTGGATTGATGGTGTGAATGTTGCTGATAGTGGAAGTGTTGCTGGAGGAGATATTCACCAAGATGGTCAGGGTTACAAGTTCGGTGAAGGTTATAGTGGTAGTAATGATTGGGAAGGTAAACTTGATGATTTCAGATTTTACAATAAGACTTTGAATGCGACTGAAATTGGAAAATTGTATGTTACTGGAACTGGTACTGAAGCTGAAACTATTACTCCAGACTATCTAGCTGCACATTTCACATTTAATAGTTTAAGTGACCAGACAAGTAATAGTTTTGATTTAACAGCAGAAGCCGGTGTTACTTATGATGCTAGTGAAAAGAATAATACTGGTGCAGTTTATTTTGATGGGAGTAATTATATAGATGTGCCTGATGTTAGTAATTTAACTGGTGATACTACTGGTGCTATTAGTTTTTGGTTTAAAACTAGTGATAATGTGAGGGTTGACATTTCAACTTTTAGTGAGGGTGCTAATAATGATGCTGGAAATCTTTTTATAGCTTGTTGTGGTAGTTGTACTACTACTTATGGTGATGAAAGTATGTGGTTGTATATTAGAAGTGCTGATAGTAATAAAGTAAGCGGGTTTGTTAGAGATGGTACGGGACATTATTGTGATGGTGAATGGCACCACGCTTTTTATTATGTAAATAGCACTGCGAATGGTATTTATATGGATGGTGTTAAAAAAACTTTAAGTTATAAAGATGGAAGTGCAGCGACTACTGGTTGGTGGACTAATCCTGTTACTCTTGATACTTTGACTTTGGGTGCTTTATATTGGGCTGGAAGTTATACTAGTCATTATGATGGTTATATGTCTGGTTGGACTTATAGAAATGATGATATAAACCCTACTTTGATTGCTCCGGCACTTTATAATAATGGCCGACCAGATGGTGTGCAACCTGGTTATGCTGACTTGGGAGCAGAACAAGCTTATAGTGGAGATGCCCCGACCATCAGTAAAGTCGAATGGTATCCTGCAAATCCGCAGACAGCAACAAACTTGAATGCTAATGTAACGGCCAGTGAGAGTCCTACAAATATCACCTGTAATGTTAAGAAAGATGGCGTTAGTATGTGGAATCAAAGTACTGCAGGAACTAACCCTGTAGTGAATGTTTCCAGTGGTAATACTGCAAAAGGCGAAGTATGGACTGCAGCATGCGTGGCAACAAATGCTATTGGAGCAAGTGCTGAAGTTAGCAATACAACCACCATCCTGAATACTGTGCCGACCCAAGACAATCCAAAAATTAATACAACCACTGGAACAAATTACACTTGGGATAATCCAAGATGTAATGGCGTCAATGTTGTTGACCCTGATGGTGATTCAATTATTGAAATATTTAACTGGCAGAAAGATGGAGTGACCTTTGCATACCTGAATATGCCTTTTGAAGCAAATGGATTCCCTACAACAAATACAAGTACATGGACAAGAGATTATGCAGGACAAATGCATGGTACTGTTGGCGGTGCTACATGGGGCAATGACACAGGATATTATGGGGATGGTGCATATTCTTTTAATAATAGTAATGCCGATAATTTCATTAATATATCTGGCAATGACAATATGAGTGTCAGTAAGATGGCTGCATGGACATTCAATGCTTTCATAAATTGCACCGAGACAAGCGATAGTGATGGAAGGATTGTTTATACTGATAGTGATGGCTCTGAAGGTATAGAAATTATTTGTGGAGACCCTGACGGAGATGATGGTTGGGGTGTCAACTTGATTGGTGGCAGTCCGGGTGAAGTTAGAAGTGATAATTTCACAAGCGGAGAATACTTCATGGCCAGTGTAGTTTATGATGGCACAACCATGTATTTGTATAAGGATAATGTTTTGCAGACTGAACAAGCTATAGCCGAACTTAATGCAAGTCCTGCTGCTACAAATGTTTACTTAGGTTATGAAGATGGCGGAACAGAATATACAGTCTTCAACGGCACACTCGATTATCCCATGATTTTCCCAAGAGATATGAGGGAAGAACTTGGAGAATTGTTTGCAGGGTATTATTGGATTTTAGATAATGCCTTCACTTCTGTTGGAGAGAACTGGACTTGTTGCCTTACACCAAATGACCAAGACCCAGATGGAGAAACTAAATGCGGATGGATGGAAATAGTTGGTGGGGTTCCAATAAATACTGTTGCCAGTATTGTGCCGGTCAATGCAACAGTACTTGACAAGTTGAATGGTACTTGTTCTTATGATGCTCCAGAAAATGGAACATTAGATATCTACTGGTGTAATGGTCCTTGTAATGTGACAACCACTTATGTAGGAACTTGGTGGAATGATAGTTACCAGTATAAGATTAATTTTAGTTGGGTTGAAGACCAGAATTTGAGCAGGGATGAAGAGTATGTTAAAAAGAATTTCACTGGCTTAACCAATCTTGATAATTGCAGTACTTTGAGGATAGTAGATAGTACTGAGACAACCGAAATACCTCGACAGACTTTTACTTACGGAAGTGACTGGTGTGAAATATCTATCTTGCAGGATGAAACAGCCCTTGGCGGTAGTGAGTTCTGGATGTACTACGGCGGAGGAACTGAACCAACCTTTACAGACATTGTTCTTGTAAATGAAAGTGCAGCAAATCCAATCATCAGAACTTTGCACACTACAAATAGGGGGTACAAAGTTCAATTACAGAATACTACAGGAGTAGTGATAAGAATTTATTTAGAGAATCAAAGTGATAATATTGTTTACACAACCAATGATGATATTGGTGGAACTACTGCTACTGGCCAAAATCTCTTTTTTACAGGTGCCACTGGCGTTACTTGTAGCTTTACTTATGATGGTATTTATGAATCAAAATACACTTGTATTAATTCTGATTATAGTAATGCTAAGAATGAATGGTATTTTAGACCGCACAATATGGATATGGCAGTTACTTTATATGATTATACTCCAGCAACTTGGGCTAATATGTTTAGTTTGAGTATTACTGCAGCTCATATTGGAACTACTTTTTATCATAATACCAGTAAGGCCGAAAATGCCGATATTAATGTAGTTGATATAGTGAATGGTTATTTAACCTTCAGTGCAGCGGGAGTTGGCACAAGCGGAATGATGATTTTATGGGATGAAGACAGGTACTTAACCACGGGTTGTACTAAGCATGTGGGATTGACAGGAGTTGGCACTACTGCTAACTTTTATTACATGATGGCAAATTATAATGGTGCCACACAATGCCCTTTGAATAGTAGCCAGTATTACAATGAACTCCGATGGGAGTACATTACAGAACCAAGCGGGGATTATAACCAGCAGGGTTATGATTGGGAGAAGCGATATGATAATCCTTTAAGTGATAGTATAACTATGGGAACTGAAATTCAAAATACAGGCTGGAATGTTTCCGGTTATACTAGTAGTACACAATATAATTATTCTGGAGCACCAAGCCAAACAACAGATTTCGACCTTGGTTCTGGAAACACATCATTCAATGAAACCTGGATGTACTTATGTGTATGGAATGGCACAAGCGGTAGAGTCTTCACAAATGCAACAAGAATTATCACTGGTGGTCCGCCAACAGTGTTGAATATTTCATCATCTTATACAGCTTTTATCGGCGTGCCATGGAGTCACCAATTTAACTGCACTCTTAATGGGGCACCATCTGTGCAGTATAATACAAATTCAAGTATGTTCGATTTAAATATCACATCCGGTTATGCTAATTTGTCAATGCCAACAATCCCCATGATTGGCACATATAGTACGAAATTCTGGTGTAATAATTCATTTGGTAACAGCACAATCTATAATTTTGATTTCATAGTTGATTATGCGAATGCCACTTATTGCAATCTTTATTTGAATGGTGTTCAGGGATTGAGAAATTATGAATATGGTTCTGTAGGAAACATTACAACAACAAGTGACGGGTCTGTATGTATTGACATCGGGTGGATTAATAGTGAACAATGCTGGCATCCGCCTGGAACAAACAGCTTCAATTACACATTCAATACATTGAAGGTATGGAAATTCAATGACAGCACAACATCAAAGACTGCAGTTGCTCCTGCAGGTGTCAGCTTTATCCTTGATAACAGGACAATATTGGCAAACGGAACAGTGAATATATCCGGCAATGTAGCTGATTACCCAGAGAACTTTACATTGACAATGAGAAAGTCTGATAATTCAACATGGGATTTTGCACAATTCCAGGGGATACTGCAGGGAACAAACATCTACAATAACTACTTCATATATGGTGATGCTAATGCTACTGCACAAAACATTTCATATACGAGGGCAAATTCAAAGACTTATTATGTGAAGTTCAGTACAAACAATGCTGATTACCATAATGCAACTAACAATTCATTCAGTTATAAGGTTTCTTTGACGGGAATAGAATCTAATGATGGAATAAACAGCGTTACAAATGACACATATAACAATGCTCCGGCATCTTACACAAAAACCAATCTTGTATTGCCAAGCCCATTAGATAGCTTTGAAAATAATGAAACAGAATTAAGACAATGGGATTTTGGTGAAAGTGATGGTGGGTCAGGTACAAAAACCCATTATGTTTACATTGATGAAAATGGTGCAAGCGATGGTTTCTTGTATATGTATTCACAAACGGGAAATGGAGTTTATAGTTCTAGTTGGGCAAAAACAACTGCCGAAAATGATGCAAGTATTGCTTCTCTCAATCTTGGTTACTTCACGAACATATCATTCCGGGCCACTAAGTCAACCACAGGGGATGGTACTTGTACGGCAACTCTGGGCGAGCATAGAACATACTTGAGTGATGGAGTTACAGATATTTTAATAACTACGGATGTTGGTTATATGACTCTTTACAAGAATGGGACAAATATGGAGATATGGGATGGTGCAGCACATAGAACTCCTGTCAGTGTGGCAACCCTTGATAGTGGTTCTGAATGGTCAATAATATTTGAAAATTATGCACGGGCTGGTGGCCCAACAATACCATTTGATAGTTGCAGTGCAACAAAAGTGACAACAAAGGTATATTACTTGAATACAAGCCAACCAAGAATGGTTGAAGAAAATAATAACCCTATGTTTTACAATACTTCAGTTACAGGCAATCTTACAAGTCCAATCCAGAAAGAGTATGCATTCAATGTTACATCTGCAACAGTAACTTGGGAAGACCAAGAAGCTATAGGAACAGAAATACTTTATTGGGTAAGCACTAATAATGGTTCGGATTGGGTAAGTGCGAGTGTGAATGGCGGCGAATATTTCTTTGCGGATGCAGGAAATATAACAAGATGGAAAATGAGTTATACCACTTCAGATAATGAATACACTCCATTAAACAAATGGCTAAGATTTCAGGTTGTTGGTCAGTATCCAGACACTATAGCTGTTGATTTTGGTGCTGATGGAAGTTATGAATATAGGGGTAATAGCACATTGAATAGCACTTATGCCTTTTCATATGCGAGAGCTGATGTTACATCTGAATTGACAGACCCATTTGAAATTTTAGCAGACTATGAAGATTCAACATTGGTGTATGATTTCCCAATAAGGTTGACAACTTCTTCAGCAGGAGATGTTGGAATAACCTTGAGTAATCTCACATATAATGTTAATCCTGTGAACATCCTTAATGTCACAGACCTTGAGACAATGAATGGAACACAGACAATGAACTCAGATGATGGCAACATCACTTACTCTCAGTTGAGTGTGATATTCCATGGTAATTTGTTCCCTCTTCCAATAAGTTGCGACCCTGCACATTCAACATCAACTGCAGATGCAACTTGGAATGCAAGCATCTGGTTTAGCAACTTCACATTAGCTTATCCACAAGGTATGGACAGCATAATGTTCCTTCCTTATAGCCCAACTCAACAGAACTTACAACCTTACGGTCAGACAGCAACAACACCTGTGTTGAACATTACAGGTCTTGCATATGGTGGCCAAGGATTCAACTTTTCAATGTACTTAAACAGCACAATATCCTGTATTAATATAACTGCAAGTGCCACAAATAGTAAGGCTGCAGGTTCTATATTGTCTTACAATACTTGGGCTGGAAACACTGTATTTAATCTCACTGATACTGAATCCGGGGGAGTTTGGTTATGGGCTGATTTAGATTGTTCATATGGTGCATTTTATACGCCAGGATATATATTTAGAGGATGTTGCCTTAACTGCTCCGACTGCGGTTCTGGAATCACATAAAAGAGGTTGAATATGGCGGTTAAAAGTCAAAAACCCGGAAAGGGATTTATACCAATCCCAAAAGATATGCGTGTTGTTAGCTGGAAAGTTATAATCACAGATGCAGATGGTGTCCAGCATGACGTGACTGATTATTTATTTCAAGGTTCTCTTGTAAGGACAGCAACAGTTGGTCTCTCTAATTGCAATATTTCTATAGATAATAATGATGGTAGGTATGTTGGTAAGTTTGCAGCTGGCGATATTGTTGACTTCTATTATGGATATGTTGCAAAGGCTTCATTGACAACAGTAAGATGCAGGTGTTTTGTTGATGGTGCTTATGATAACTTTGATGAAAATGGTGGCATATACTTATCTATTGAAGGAAGGGATGCTCCGCCTTCAGCAGCGTATGAGCATTTTGCAGACACACATCCCACATTGCAGTTTTCAGGAAGGAATAATCTTGATTGTTGGGTTGGTACAACCGGGGACCAAGACGCCCAAGGCAATTATGCTGATGGAATCTTATACAATAGTGAGCTGATAATGAAAGTGTATGATACTTCAAGTGGAACATGGAAAGTATACAAGGACTTAACATCAGAACAGCAAGACACATTGAAAGCATTGACGGGTTACACTTCTGTTGTTTATCAGACATTTGTAGAGAAATCAAGGCTAACAATGTCCCAAGCTATAGCAAAAGAGGGCGATTATGATTTCAGGATATTCTATGATTCTTCAGATGGCAAGTATTACTTAATGGTGCATCCAGAAGAAGCTGTAACAAATGACACTGAACACATCACTGCAGGTCAGAACTTAATGAGCATGAACAGATTTGGTAAAGACACCCTTACGGAATATAATAGGGTAAAAGAAAAGGGATTCAAGGATGGAAACATTTTGATGATGAGAACGAAAGAAGATACGGCAAGACAGGCAGCTTTATGGATTAAGGACAAGGAAGAGACAACATCATCAATTACTTCCGACACAGACCTTACTGCAAAAGCTGTTGCACGATTGGCTGAATTGAAGGAAGCCTTGAAGAAAGGTGCAGTGAACTCAATGGGTCTTCCTACATTGCATCCTGGAGAAAGAATCCCTGTGAACATCCCATTCATCATAGCAGATAGGGTGAAGGTAAAGAGTTTCACAGTTAATTTCGGCACTCCTTCTGGATTAGAGTTCAATGTGAACTTGCAGGATAAAGAAACTACGTTTTCAAAGATGTTTAAAGACAGGATAGATGAAAATGTCAATGTCACACCATCAGACAATCCAGATGGTATGGAGAACGGCTATGCGTGGGACTTCTCTGATTCTGATGATTATGAATTGTCTAATTGCCAGATTATAGATAATGCCCTGTCATTAGAAGATGGAGAGACAAGTGGAACTTGCACTACTGACCCTATTGAAGCAGATGAGAATGTAACTCAAGCAGTCTTCAGGATGAAAGCAAATAACCAGTGGAATTGTGTTTTTGAAGTGAGCAATGATGCAGGTGCAAATTATACAACGGTTGAATTGGATGAACTGATAACATTCAGTACAACTGGAAAATCATTGGTTGTCAGAGTAACATTGAACGAAGAGAGAGCCGGTGTATCTCCTGCTTTCGATAAATTGAATCTATTATACAAATGAGGTGCTAAACATGGGAATAATCAATTTCATAAGGGGGTTTTTGTGTAGCGAAATCATTGAAGAGAGCAGACAGATAAAAGCCGAATATAATGATTTGGCTGACAAGCATCAGAAGATGCAACTACTATTGACCGCAAAAGAGAAGAAAGTGTTGGAGTTGTCAGAGATACCTAAGAAAGAGATTTTAGCTCCATTCTGGCTTACTGGCAAGATGCAGTATAAACCAAAGAGACGAGTGGTCAGTAAGAACAACGATGTAGTAATCAAGTTTGCAAAGCCACAATACGCATTTGATAAATCAACATACTTGTATGATTTACTGAAAGCAAAGGGATTCATTGGATGCAAGAAGACATTAGAGAATGCTCAGAAGATACATGACTTCCTTGCAAGGAAGATTAAGTATGAGCATGATAAGGATGAGAACTGGAGACCGATTGCAGATACTTTGTTGTCTGGATTCGGAGATTGTGAAGACTCTGGCGGAATTGTCCTTACATCCGCATATGGTATTTGCGGGTGGGAAGCTAATGAAGTATTCTGTGCATGTGGGGTCTATGACAAAGATTATGGTCATGCATACTGTGTAGTCAAGATTGGACAGCACTGGTATGTGTCTGAAGGGACATCTGCAAGGATGAAGCTGAAGAAATGGAAAGACTCCCCTAAGTACTTAGGAGATTGGGGCGTTTGCAACTGGAAGTTCCAGGGGATGATTGACAACACTGAGCCAAGAATCCCTGATGATGATGAAGTCTAAGGAATGTCGTAGGAAAATGAAAGAAGTTAACGATTTCAAGAAACAGAACGGCAATGTCAATTATACTGTCAAGGAGCTCGTTGGTGGTGTGCATGTCAAGTTGGATGAAGGCAGGAAAGAGACAAAGAAAGAACTTGCAGCGATTAAGGAAGATGTCGGTGAACTCAAGACTGATTTTGCAGTAACTAGACAGAAAGTCAAATCACAAGGGAAGATGTTATACACAGTGGTTCCCTTATTCATAACAGGGTTAGCGGGTTTGCTGGCCTTAATCTTAAAACTAACAGGACATATCTAAGGAGGTAAAGAAAATGATGGAAATAATCTGTAATTACCCACAACAACTTGTTATGGGAACCTCAGCCCTTATTGGTGCATTGATTGCGTCAGGACTCGCAGTCTATCACAAGAAGAAGGTTGATAAGAAGTTCAAATTTGATTGGAAGAAAATCGTAGATACGATTTGGCAGTCAGTCGCCGTAGGTGCAACAGCAGGCCTTGCAGTCGGTTGTGGTAAAGGTGGCATTGTTATGGCTATGATTGGTGGTATTGGTATAGACCAGATAACAAACAAGTTGAAGGTCAACAATACACAAATCTTGAACTTCGTTCAGTTGATTATTGGTATGCTTACCAAGAAAACAACCGCAAAGAAGAAATAAATATTTTATTTTTTTATTTTATTGTATTGGCCGTAAGTGGTATTATGGTTGATGGTATGGCAGTAGATAGTGAAGTTATTGGTGGTAGTGTTGTTGATAGAAAAAAGTTTAATGGGGACGAATCCCCAAATGCTACTCCTGACTTTCTCAAAACGAAATACGAAAATGCGGATTTGGTTGTGATTAATGCATCTTCAGGTGGCTATGATAAAGTTGCTAAAGAAGGTGTCGATTACACAGATGACCCGTTTGTTAACAGTAAAGGAGAAGCAGGATTTTGGAATGCTTATTTCCTTTACGGGAACAATATGGTCAAAGCAATAGTTTATGAGAAGGATGTTGCCGATTGGGAACGAAAAGGAATCAAGTATGTCTGGGCTCATCAGAGACCTTATATACTAGGCGGAGACCAATACAATAAAATTATTTTAATTCTTCTAGAGCAGCTTCCATTCTCTCACCGACTTTCCACCAAGTGAGATGGTCCAGAGTGTCCGCATGCATCTCTGCAAGCTGTTTCTCTTCATCATACTTCTCATGGACCTTTCGCATAATCTTTCTCAGATGTTGCCAATCTGGTTCTGCAAATAGGCTAGTGTAGTATGGATGATAGTTTCCATCAAGTGCCTTCATCTCTTTGACCTTGACCCTGAGTATTGGGTCAGAGAACTCTGCTTGAGCTGAATAGTCAGTTGTGATTACCGGCTTTCCTATCTTCATCATCTCAACTTCTGGAAGACCGAATCCTTCTCCTCTGCTTGGTTGCACCCCACAATCTATTGAATTGAGTAGACCGTTCAGCTTATCCATATCATAATAAGTTGTTATTATGGATATATTGCATGGGCTCATCCCTTTGGGGATTAGTGTCCTGATGTATGCATTCAGGTCGAACTGCATGCCATGCTTCCCATAGAATTGGTCTGCATAGATTGGGTTTATCTTCAGGATTAAGGTGAAGTTAGGGTCATCTTTGAACTCCCGCTTAAAAGTTTTAATCAGAATGTCAAGTCCCTTCCTATCTCTTTTCCCTCGACAATGAGGAGCAGACACATTAAGGAATTTAAAGCTCTTATCTCCAGGGAACATTGTTCCATTAATCTTCTTGAATCTCTCGTCTATGCCCAAGTAAATGACCTTCACGGGC
Organism: bacterium; assembly: GCA_024206195.1. The sequence continues at coordinate 83,129 of JAAGZO010000825.1, forward strand.
TTATCTACGCCACTCTTGATGATGAGGTCCTTGCAGAACTCAGAAACAGTCCATATCTGCTTGACTTCAGGGATATTCAATGATGTTATCCACTCTTGAGGGAGCTCTGTCTCGAATACACAGATGCTTATGAGGTTCTTATGCCCTTTCTTCACTAATTCAGGCAAGTATGTTACATGACCATTCATAATGTAGAAATCCTCTTCTTCACTGAATGTATTGTAAAACTGCTTCCAATACCCGTCAACTTCCTGACAGTCCAGCTTGATTGTGTTGTTCTTTGATAATTGCTTGACTATCTCTCTACCTTGATAGCACAATGCTTCCTTTCCAAATAATCCACCATTGAATATTAATCTCATTTTTTCAACCCCAATTCTTCATAACTTTTATACTTCTTTTTATCTTCGAGTTTCAATTCCTTCTTCAAAGCTTCTTTAAAATGTTCAGCAGTAGCCTGTCTATAAACAAGTTTTACATCTGCTTTAGGTCCAACATATCTACCACACACCTTCTCTATTGCTTCAAGTATAGCTTCTTCACTGATGAATCTTTGGCTACCGCCTTCTCCAGCATAATCCACTTCTAATTCTTTTGCCGTCATATTATCCCCTCACAATCCTTTTGTCTCGACCCCTGCTAATTGGCCGGTGAATGGTTTATCTCCGTACCATTTCTGATTCTCTTCTCTTATCTTTGATGATATCTCTCTGAGCTTTTCATCATCAACTTTCATTCCTATCAACTCATAAAAATATCTGACATTCTCTGGATTTGACACGATTGTGTCAAATGGAAAGAAAACATAATCCAGTTCCTTCACTTGCTCTAAGATATTCCTGTAAGCTTTCTGCAAGTGTTCTATTGCCTGTTCTCTGTCTTTAGTATGTCCTCTTTTTAATTGTGACTTTATAGCACAATGCCAATTCCTTATTGGGATTATGACAAGGATGTCCTTATCTACAATCAATCCATTCCTGAATATTGGTCCAAGCATAGTCCTAAGATTATACCATGTTCCGCCATGAGGAAAGCTCCTTCTGTATACAACTGGAAACTGATTCTCTCTCAGCTTCTCTGGAATCAATCCAGGGATATCCAATGCACTTGTTGCCCTTGTTATCCCAGCTGCTTGTAGTAAGTCAGTAGCCAAATGATTGCCACACGATTCACCACCGAATACTAGATACACCTTTTTTTCCATGTAATCACCTCTCTTTGTCATATCCTAAATTATGATTGAAGTCCCCGCATCTGTCATTGAATGCCTTGAGTTCAGCTGATGAATAAAACCTTTTCCACTTGTTGGTGTTATCAAGGATTTGTCTGCTACCACCAATGTAGTATCCGACAGCCTGATTCACAAATCTAACATCACTTGTTTTCATCTTCAAGCCTAATTTCTTGCCAAGCTCAATTACCTTCTCCCTGTTCTTTAAATCTTCATACTTGATTACAATGACATCTTTCTGTGGCAAGTAACTTCTGACATGATTCATCCAATACATTATCGGGTCTGATAGCATACCTGCATCCATTTCCCATTGCTTGATAACATCTTCTTTGAAGTCAGGAACTTCAATTCCCTGCAGGAACTCAATGAACTTCTTATTATGCATGCTCCCGATGATATTGTTGCCCCATGCTTCTTTGCTTTTTTGCCACCATTGAAAGCAACTGAGCATGACATCTCTTCCATCTCTGAGAACATAGACAATCTGGTCTCCTTCTTTCAACCGCTTTTTCAATCTGTCATATGGAAGGTGCGTCTTATTATCATCTTCAGTCAAGGTTATCTCAAAGTTGTAAGCTAATGTAACCATTGCCAAGTGGGTTCCTGACCTACGGTGACTTGCAATCTTTATTGTCATGGCAATACCTCTAATTCTTTTAAAATCACTTTCTCGCATTGTGAACATTTAAACACTTCAATTATGGTGCAATCATGTCTCTGATAAACCCCAATACTTGAAAAGCAATGGTTGTTATAATAATCCTTTAAACAAAAGTCTTCACTTTCTTGGTCTTCTGGCATCTTTTTTCTTCTCCCTTATTTCAGTAGCGGATATCTTTTCCGTCTCCTTATCCAACTGGATTTCTCTAATGCCCCATCCAACTCTTCTGCCATAAATTACTTCTTCTATATCAGCAATCTCCATGACTTTTATCTTATTTCCAAATTCTGCTTGGAGCATATCTCTTCTTTCTTCGACAGAGTGAGGGTTATTCTCATCAATGCCAGTATTCCTTAGACCAACAAGGACATTCTTTCCTTCATCTAATAACTTCTGGATTAGTTTACAATGTCCTGCATGCAATGGTTGATATCTTCCTATCATAAGGCTATAAGTTTTCTGTTTATATTCTCTCTTTAGAATAACATCTACACATTCTTCAACAGTCTGCATTTCAGTATCAACAAAGGTTGTATAGCCAGGGGTGTGCCTATCAGTGTTTGGTTCTTCATAAGGAGCATCAACACCAGTGAAGTTTTTAATTTCACCAAGTTCTGCTTTAGCATACATTCCCTTGACATCTCTCTTCTTGCATATTTCAAGGTCACAATAAACAAAGATTTCAATTACATCCAAGTATTTGAACTTTATTTCTTCCCTTACTTTCTTCAATGGACTGACTAATGCAACAACAACAGGAGTATACTTGCTGAATCTCCAAGCAAGGTTTGCAACAGCCAACATATGTTTTGCTCTTCCACTTGGAGAGAAATCAGTATTCTGCATAAGGTTTCTTATGTCATCTCCGTCAATTATTTCTGCACCTATCCGTTTAGCTAATTCTCTTGCTATTGTGGTCTTCCCTGAACATGGTAATCCTGTTAACCAGAAAATTGGGTTCCTTATTGTTTCTCGTACCATTCCTTCATTACCTCAAATTGTTGTTTCAATGTCTTCTCTGTGTAATCAGGTCCAGATAGCAGGGCCGAATGTGCTCCAGGCTGTTCTTTTGACTTCATAGTCTTTCCTAGACCATAAAGTTCATTAAGCATACACAGGAAATCGTATTTATTCTCTGTCTTCTTCGTATAATAATTGATTAAGCCAGTTCTATCGTATGTTATGCATTTCTCTATGAATCTGGCCAACTGAAGAGTAGTTACTCCATTGTAATATGCATTTGTGAACCCTGTCACTTCCTTTGGAGATTTCTTCACAAACCAGTTGAATAGGTTGCATCCATCTTCCTTCAGTTCAGGTCCAACAATGCTCATTCTGATTGTTAGGTTATGGTCATCATTGACTTCACCAAATGCTTTGCTCTGCCCATAGACATCCAATGCGTCTGGTTCTGAGAATGGTTCATGTGGTCCTTTATCTCTGAACACGCAATTAGTCGATAGGTGGATAAGTTTTATTTTTTTAATTCTCTTTGCCATCTGGGCCAATACATGAGGTAATGCTGAATTGATTTGTGCATTAAGGAATCTATCAGTGGAGTTTGGCTTTAATATCCCAACACAATTTATCACTATCATCGGCTCGTAACCTTCTGCCCATGTCCTAACTAATAAGTTGTCGAGGTCAGTGAACTCCCTTGCGTCTATATTGTCTCTGTTCGCCCCCAACACATCATATCCTTTTTCTTTGAAGTACCTTTCGATGACATGACCTGCCATCCCACGATTTCCTAGAACTAAAATCCTTGGTTTTTCATCATCCATTTTTCATTTCCTCCTTATTCAATAAGTATTGGTGTGCCTGGCACTTTCATCTGACACCCACAAGCCTTTCCATCAAACATTTCAGGCCATGTTTTAGGATTCATTGGCTTGAAACAACTGTGACATAAAAAATCAGTGGCTAGAATTGGTGTCTCTCCTTCTTCTTGTTTGAAATTCTTTTTGTAAATCTCATTATTACGGGTCCGTATCTTCTCTTTTAATTCATTTGAATTTTTCCATTTAACCATTCTTCATTGCCTCTTTCATATGATTTGCATTATGAAAGACCTTATTCATCGGGTCCTTGATTCGCCCATCTTTCAGTAATAGCATAATCTCTCTTGCCCCCATGCGGGCATTCCTTTCAAAGATAGGAACTCCTAGTTGCCTCTTGTATTTCTCATTAGATACCTTGTAGTTCCTCGCATCTTCAAAGCTTATATCTGAATAAGTTATCTTAACAGAAATTGGAGCCATCTCTTTGATATCTGTAGCAAGCTCCTTAATCATTCTGTTCTTGTATGCAAGGTTATAGATACCTGGAACTATGTTTGGATTTATAGCGGCATCTACTATTGCTAAAGCTGCATCTTTAACATGCAAGATAGGTCGCCATTGACTACCCCCAAATACTGTCAACGGCTCCCCTCTCACTGCCTTCATTGCCAGGATATTGACAACTAAGTCAAGACGGATTCTACTGAACTCATCAGAGATTCCATGTAGTGTTCCTAACCTGAAGATTATGGCGTTTTTGTCTTTGAGAAATTCCTCAGCCTGTAATTTCGTCTGAGCATAAAGTGATAATGGATTAGTGTCAGAAGCTTCATCCAACACCTTATCTTGTTTTCCATATACTGAGCATGTTGATGTGAATACAATCTTGCCATCATAGTTCTCAGTTAACCATCTAACTGCTTCCTGATTGACTGCAACAGTCATCTCTGGATTAGTTTGACATGCACCATCTCCAACAACTGCTGCTAACCAGATTATTGCTGTAGGCTCATACTCTTCAATCAATGCTAAAAGCTTTTGAGTATCTAAGACATCTCCAAACATGAATGGGACATTTTTTCTGTAATCCCTTTCATACATGAGATTATCATATACTATGAAATCTACTCTGTTATCTTTGAGATAGTCTGTAACAGCTCCTCCAATGTATCCGGAGCCACCGACAACTAATACTTTATGTTCCACCATGTTTATCACCTATTTTGTGTGCTATAATCCTCATTTTTGGTTTATCAATCTCTTTCAGCAATCTCTCGCTGAGTTTTGTTCTTTGCATAACTTCGAACCAGATAACTTTCCAGCTGAATGGTTCAAGTCTGCCCTTCATCTTCAAATGGACAGCAGTTTCCATTCGTTGGTCTGGAGTTAAGCTACTGAACTTGTCAAAAAATTCACTTCTTTTCATTGTTTTAACCTTACCCATTCACCATCATTGATGGTTTCAATGCCATTATCTCCTATTGTGATTGTGGCTTTTTTAAGCAAGTATTTCCCATTGGGGATGGTTAATTGTCCATTTTTATAATCATCGCCTTTACCCTTTAATGTTAGTGCCATTTTAAAAGTTCCTCCATTTCACCGATTATGTGGACTCCAAAAATCCTTTCCAAGAACATCCCAATCAAATCTGAAATCATCATTCTCTGCTTCTTCCATTGTTGTAGTGGAGAAGAACATTATGATTGTATCCTCTTCAAGAGACCGCATTCCATTTGCCCATCCGGGAGGAATATATAATATCTGTGGTTTCTTTGAACTCATTATGACTGTGCGTTTAGTGTCATGGTCAAGAGTCTCCCCATCAACCATCTTCACCATGCCAATCATTGCTGTTCCTTTTGGAATATATGCATACTTGGCTTCTAATTTGTGACCATGGAATGCTCTGATAGTATCTTTCGACATATTCTCTACATGATAGAATCTTTTGACATCTTGGAATTTAAAGTCATTACAAAACCTTAGACTCCCTCTGTCATCTACTGCTATTCCGCCAGGGAATATTGACGGCTCTTCTGGTAACATTTTCTTAATCATCTTTCCACCTCATTAGTAGTTTTACTATATTGCTTGATGCCTGATAATGATATTCAGGTATTGGTAATTGCTTACCATTCATATCGATTGCCATGTCAACAGCTTTCCTGAGCCTGTAAGGTTCTGAACATACAATCATGCTGTTCTTCTCTAATAGCTCTGGTCTTTCAGTGCTGAACCTCAATAAAACGCAGGGAACACCAAACATATGTGCTTCTTCTGGAACTGTGCCTGAATCTGTAATGATGCATTTGGCATTAGCTTCCAATGATAAGAAGTCTCTGAAGTTTGTCGGTTCCATCAACTCTATATCCTTATGCACGATTGCCTTATAGTCTGCCTTTGATTTGAAAGAAGGATGCAGAATTATCTTGCTTTTGTATGGCATATTTATGAAATTTTGTATGATTTCATTCAATCGTTCTTCATTATCTATGTTCTCTTTCCTATGGATTGTAAAGAGGCAGTAATCATCCCCATTAGGTGCTCCCAATGGCTTTGCATCATCTATGGCTTCAACAATGGGATTTCCCACGACAACACATCGGTCAATCCTTTTACCTTCTGCAAGTAGATGTTCCCTTGCTCTTTGAGTATAACATAAGTGCCAATCTGCAATCGAATCAATCATGTATCTGTTCACTTCCTCTGGAACTCTTGCAGGGTCAAAGCATCTGTTTCCTGCTTCAACATGGAAGTTCACTATGCCCATCTTCTTTGCCATCATAGATGCAACCAATGTTCCATTTGTATCTCCAAGTGTCAAGACACAATCTGGCTGTTCTTCCTTCAGTATCTTTTCCATAAGGGGGAGTGCATAAGATATATAATTTACACCAATATGCTTGTCTGTGTTATCCAGCTTTATATCTGGTTGTCTTTTGAACTCTTTAAAGAACTGGTCTGCTAAACATGGGTCAAAGTTCTGCCCTAGCCATACAAGCTTATGCTTATCTCCGAAATATTTATCCAACCTATTCACTGTAGGCATCAATCTTATGAAATCAGGTCTTGTACTGCTTATCGTTAATATCTTCATTTTATATCCACTCCTTATCTGTTGCTACTATATCGAAGCTTTGCTCCGTCAAAAACATCTTAGGTATGGTATTTAGTAAACATTCCATATCTAATAACTCACCATCTTTATCATAGATGTACTTGTATGGCTTCAATGCTTCTTTGACATTTTCAAATTGAAACTTTGGATTGCCGAACTTGAAGAAATGCAGTGAGATAAGCATTGTCGGTTTATACTTCAAGATGAGTTCTTTCATTACATATAGGACCCGCATCTCTGCACCTTCAATATCCATCTTTATGAAATTACAATCTTCTATTGAATGAGCATCCATGAACCTCTTTGGTGTTATTGCATTGACCTTTATCTTGTCTTTGTTTTTCCAAGGTCCAGTGAAATAACTTGATTGGCTATCCCCCCATTCTATGCATTTGAGAATAAGTGGTCCATTTATGTGCCATAATGCATGTTCATGTGTTGTCATGTTCTTTATGTTATTCTTGTCCTTGTTGATTTTCAAATACATGAATGCAACAGGGTCAGGTTCTATTGAATAGCAATGTTTAGCTTTCCTTGCACCATATAATGATACTGGTCCTATCCATGCACCAATATCAATCATAGAGTGTTCTTTATCTACAAAGTAATCGATGATTTCAAATGTGCGAACTTCCCAATCATTATTATTGAAATCTTCCCAGAATCTTTGATGGTTGTCGTCTACTATAAATGTCTCTCCGTTCTTATCTATGTTCATTTAAACACCCTCCCATGTAATTCATCATCATGCTCAAAACTATAATGGCCAGTTTTCTTGCATTTACTACACCATTTTTCTCCTGCAAGTCTGGCTTCTGCTACTGTGTTTGTTGATTGATGAAAAGTCATCCTACCACCTTTGGTTCAGTCAACAGAATGGTTCTATTGTCTTTTGGGGTCTTCACTTCTTTTATTAGCTTGAAACGGGATAATACTTTATCTCTATCTTCATTGTTGATTTCCCAGATGACTTGTTTGCATCTCTCTGAAATCCTTGTCATAAATTCATCTTGCTTTGTGATATGATGAAAGACACTTAACACAAGACCAACATCATAATTATCCCCTGGAAGGTCACTATCTAATTCACATAGATGTAGATTGAACTTGATATTATTCCACTTTGAGAAGATAGCCGCACTATACAATGCATCTTGGTGTCTGTCGCATCCTGTGACAATTCCACCCTCTTTTGCTATCTTCTGGCAATAGTATCCATGGAAGCAACCACAATCAAGGACTTTCTTCCATCTCCAATCAATGTCAAGAGTCTGTATCATCTCCCAAGTCCCGACATTCCTTGCGTAGCCTTCCTTGCCTATCTTGATATTATAAGGAAGTATCATCTCATGGTATTCCCAATCATAACCTTCCTTCTGTGCAATCCCTTCGAGGTATTCTTCAATCTCTTCCTTGTCAGGTGGCCACCAGAAGTCATTGTATTTGGCCATGAACTTTGAACGGGAATACACCATCCCTTTGCCATCCATGAATTTACAATCTCTTGTATTGAATAATTCCTTTAGACCGCCCTGATAACATTCTTGTGATACCCACATCGATACATTGTGGAATGGAGAAGGGTCTTTACCGAATATCTGCCGATAGGTTGTCACTTCTGGTCTTTCAAATAAGACTATGATTTCCACTGCACATTTCATTGCCTTCTTTAGCTTCTCTGCATTGTAGTCTCCATTGAAATAGTAATCAGTGATTACATATTCATGCTGTGCGATATCGTTGAAGAATCTTTCTCTATCCATTGAAGCATGGACAAGCCTATACTCTGGATGTTCCTTGATGAACTTGTCAGCAAAGTAAGACTTGCCGACAGCCCATATTCCTGCAGCTATGATTATCTTCTTAGTCATTCCTGCCACACACCCACAGATTTGTAGTTCCATCTGCTATTACTTGATTCTCTTTGATGTACTCTATGAAGACACCGAGTTCTGTCAACAACTTCCTTATCTCATCTTGAGTGTAGCCGTTGTTATACATTCCTTCTAATCCACCAGAATAAGTCTCTCTTCCTTCTCCAGCACAATAATTGCCACCGAAGAACTCATAGAGGAACTTTCCACCTGGCTTCAATACCCTCATAGTGTCTTTGATTAATGCCTTTGCATTCTCTTTGCTCATATGCTGAATCACAAAGCAGTTGTAAGCAAAATCAATAGTCCCATCTGGGAAAGGAATCCTTGTCCCGTCAAATGACATTGTTGTTGCTTCAGGACAGTGTTTCTTTGTCAAATCTGCAGCAGTCTGTGATATGTCAATCCCGAACACATTGTCCGATATCTCACAGAACTTCAATGTTTCTCTTCCATACCCACAACCTATTTCCAATATTCTGCTCTCTTTTGTGAGTCCCATCTTTGCTATTAACTCTGGCTTTGAAAAATGGAAGTGTGCTTCACCCATTACTTTCTGGCCGAAGTAATCTTCTCGTTGTTTCTTTTCCCACCAAATCTTAGCTCCTTCTGGTGTAAGATTCTTTGGGTCGTTGCTTTCTATTTCAAAATCATGTATCATTTTTTATCCCCTCTTGGTACTTCTTTTACTGCGATGATATAGTCTTCATTGTAGACTGTATCCATAATTGTGTATCCCATTGACTTGAAATCTTTTGGTGCCCATAAGCTTTTATGTTTATTGTATATGTTTCCAAAACTCCACGAATCAGCATTTGTTACTGCATCTTCATTGTCACTCCATTTCTTTGGGGTGAATACAATTACTTTCCTTGTTGCTATCTTTTCCATATCCTTCAGAAGCTTCAACCCTTCAACTATGGTAAGATGTTCAATCAAATCAAGACATAAGCATACATCAAATGTTTTGGGCTTGAATAGTTTACCCAACTTTCTTACATCACCATGCACATCGAACTTGCCCAAATAATCTTTAAAGACATCAACACCAACAAGCTTCTTGCATGCGAGGTATCTTGTCATTATCTTATGGCCACAGCCAACATCAAGTATCTCAAAATCAGATTCTATCATCCCTTGATAGATTCCTAACACTCCTGCCTGTATCGGCTCTAAGTGAGTCAGATATTTCATTGGGACTATGAGGTTCTCATCATTTCTTTCCGAAGTAGTCATCGTATTGCCTCTTTAGTTTATTTAATTGCGTCAATGTATCTGGCCAATTCCCTTTGAATTGAATTGCCCTATCATCTATATAAGCTACTGCATCTGGTTTGCTCATCACTCTATCGAATGGTATCTGGTTACTCTTTAGGTAAGCCTTGACTGCATTTAAATCTTTTCTGGATGTGTAGATTATGATTGTGAATTTCTGTGCAAACTTCTCAACGAACCCTCTTACAATGTTCTTGCCAAAGTCTTCTTGCCCATTCCATATTGCAGGATTACCGGCAATTACTCCATCGAAGTCTATACAGACATTCGGTCTTAATGGTAACTTCTTGTCTTCAGGATAATCATAGAGTTCATTCCATGCACGATACATCTTTACTCCATTCATCATTGCCGGGATTCTAAAGCTCTCTTTCAGCAATAGCTTCAAGCCAAGATACAATAGATTGATTCCAGCTGCAGTACATAGGATAGCAGTCCCATGTAATCTTGCATTGACTTCTAATGGATAGAGTGTGCCGTCTTCACTTTCTATAATTTGAACTCCGACATTATAATTCAATCCAAACTTTTCAACCATCTTAGAAGCAAGTTTAAATATATCTGGTCTGTCAACAATCACACCCATATTGGATATTCCATTGACAACATGCTGTCTCAATCTCACACCACCAGTGATTACTTTCCCTTTGCTCATTAATAGGTCGATGCTGTACTCCTTGCCTTCAATGTATTCCATCATCACTAAAGGCTTGAAGTCACCATTGACATTGAATAGCATCTTGTACTGTTCTAATTTCATCCTAGTAATGTGCTTCTGACTGAAGTATTGTTTATTCGTATCTGCCTTAGCATCAATGATTATGAATCCTACACTCCCTTCTCCTTTGCAGGGCTTGACACAAAGAACTTTCTCAGGATATCCCAAGTCTTCTGCAACCCCATCGATATGGTCTATTGATAAGAGTCTTCTATAAGGAATGCACTTTGAATGCATTTTGAATAGCTGAGAATACAACCAATCCTTATCTATGACATCCTTTATTGCACGATGTTCAGAAGTTAGAATTGGAATGCCCATTGCAATCCCTTCCTTTGATAATGAGAGATTCTCTTTTGTGGATAATGGGATAATCACATCAATCTTTTCTTTGACAACTATCTTTCTGATTGCATTAGGGTATTCTCTTTTATCTCCCCTCGGTACTTTGTAGAATCCATCAGCTAAATGTTTGCCATGACAATCATCCTTCATGTCTGTAGCTATTATCTTAATGTTCCTTTCTCCATTCATCTTCAAGCTACGGAATGCTCCTGGAAATGCTGGACTTCCTGCACTTGTCAATAATATATTTAAGTCATTCATAGTATCATGTGTTTAAGCTCAAAGGCTTCTGCATATTCGAGTCTTACTAATGCTCCTCTTGTGATTGCCCATGACTTTATTGCTTCTTTGTCACAGAACTTCTTTCCTTTCTGGCTTTCATAACATTGGACAGCTTCTATCTTCCTTTCAAGAGTCAGTGCATTCATGCGTACAAATACATCTGGCTTGAAATCAAAGAACTTCCAAGGGTTATCATAAGCAAGCAATGTTGTATCTCTAAACTCTCTCATTGCTTCTTTGCCAACTGTTGCATGGTCTTGATGCAAGTCTTTCTCTGATGGACAGAAAACAATGTCTGGACATATCCTGTTCTTTATATCTCTGAATTTATTGAG
>JAAGZO010000826.1 GCA_024206195.1 bacterium
ACAATAATCAAATTGTAAAGAGTGAAAATGAAAATCATGATTTTTGTTCATGGCTTGATGATGGCGACTGGTCACAATTTTTTTTGTGAACTGTTTTCCTTGGCTGTCTTATTGGTCGTTTGGGTGTTTTTGCCAGTAAGATGTGATCATCTTTCAAAAATAATATAACAGTCATTTTTGAGAAAATCATGCTGTATCTTTGAGAAAACCACCCAATCTTATACATGGTAATCATTTCAATATATAAATTGTTTTAGACTATGGGAAATCTTGAAGAACTTTTGCCTAAAGGACTGTGGATGTACATTTTCAATTGGATCGGCTTTTGTACATTGCTGAAGGCAGAACTCGTTTGTAAAGATTTCAAGAAATGGATCCACACTGCAAATGGTCCTGGAATTAAATTTCAATCTGTTACTTTCAAATTGTCAATGTCTCAAGAAATCCTGGCTGCCATTATGAGATTGGGTCCCAAAATGGACAAAGATCGGCTAAAGAAGATGATCAGTTTCCACCATCTTTTGAGAACGTGTGGTTTGCTGAAAGAGCTGCATATGCGTTACAGTGGTTGGTGGGTAGCTGGCGGTAGTCATATTGTATTGGCATTTGTGGACCAAGTTATTTGTGCACCGAGAGGACCTTTTTTGACTATTTCGTGGCAAGGAGAAGGAATGCGTGATGACAATTTGATGGAACTATTGGCTTTTTATTCAAACATTGTAACTGAAATTGAGGTTACAGTGCAGGAAAACACAGTTTCAGTCTACAATGCTTTGCATCACTGCATGGCTCTGAAGATGCTCTAAATTTGTACCATAAAATGGGGTTTCTGTGGAGATGATCAGAAAAGTAATGTTTTAATCGTTGTACTCTATAAAGTTGTTTCAATTAAACAATGAAGTTGGAATAAAACACAGAAGACTTTTTTAAAGACTAAGCACAATCCCAAGATCTTTATTTGAGGTAACGTTTCATAGTCACAGAGACTACTTCTTCAGACCCAGATACCTGAAAAGAACACGACAATTACCAAAGATAATAAAATACAAACTCAAAGCAGAAGACAAAGCTAAGCTTAAATAGGGAGGGCCGACTAAAAACGCGAGTATATGAGAGTGCGCAATGAGCAACAGCCTACTGACTATGGCAACAGATACCACTAGGCAGGTAGGTATCAGTCCAAGCGTTGTAATTCCTTTGTGATGCTATCCACACAGAGTTGCCAGGCTGCCGGAAAATCGACCGATAAACCAGCATTGCAAAGTTTCGGGGCTTTATGCTGAATGCAAATTGTCTCGATCAGTTTTCTCTTAGTGGTATTCTTTTCACGAGCAATAACCAAGGTATTATGAGGGACGAGAAAGTGGTCATTATTATTGAAATATAGATGAGTAGTCAGAGTACTAGAAGAAGAGCGATTGAGATGTTCAGCGACTCGTACTTTCAGATTTCTAAAGGACTCCCCAATGTATTGCGTACCGCAACTACATTGGCATGAGTAGACGGCATTCTGGATTTTAGATGGTGGAGTTATGCCTCTGTGCCAATGGAATTTGTCCGACGCTCTTCCAGAATAGGTGTACCATGTCGAGATACCGTATCTTCCAGCGATATGTTTGAGCTTTTCACTAATCCCAGGGACGAAGGGGATAATCATGCGTTCACTGTGCAGCGCAGGTCCCACTAAAGGTTCTTCTTCTTCCCCTTCATCCCCTGGGATTGAACCATCCACATCTAAGGACAGCTCAGCCGCTAAGTCCGGATCAGCCGGTTGATCTTCATCAAGAGTTGGCGGGAAACGTGTGGTAGCAGTTGGAATAATGAATATCTGCTGGCCATTCTCATCAAATAATCAATCAAAGTCAATGCGCGAACGAATGTTGAGCATCTCCGGGTTGAAGCGTAGTTGAACAGCAAAATCGCGAAACCATTTCAGAACAGTAGAGGGCGGGTATCCATTATTATCAGTAATCAAAGTATTTCGAAGAAAGAGAAGTTCAGATTTGAGATTTTCTGGAAAATTGGATAAGAGTCGTTGAGCGCGAAGCCAGAGACCTTTTACCAAGTTCCGTTTCAGAGACCGGGAATGTGCTGAGTTGTAATGAACATAACGGTTAGCATTGGTAGATTTCCTAAAAATA
>JAAGZO010000827.1 GCA_024206195.1 bacterium
ATTATAATATTATAACAAATATAAAAAAAAAGACTTTAAATTAAATAAAAACAAAAAATAAAAATAAGTTATCTCTTCTTTTCATGCTTCTTAGACTTTGTATCTACTTCTTCATCTTCAAGTTGCTCTTCTTCAAGATTTTCTTCTTCTTGATCCTCTTCAGTTTGATCAGCTTTAGAGGTAAATTTGTATCTCTTAGAAACTCCTCCTTTGCAGTATTGCTTCTTAAAATGCCCTGATGATTTATTCGTAGTTTTGAAAGTATTGAATTTATCTTGCATAGTCTGTAATTCATTGAACAGACCTGTCTCATCATCAGCGAACATGTCGTTTGTCGTGTTTAAGAATTGTAAATGCATATTTTTGTAGAGAGTCATCATCTTCTCCTTGGCGACGTTAGAGATAGTGACCTTATATAACCATCTTCTAATATAAGTAGTCTTCCTTCTCATTCGTGCAATATGTCCTTCCATCAAACAGAGTTGTAACAAGTATCTAAGGCGTAACCTTCTTGAGAGTTCAGTATTATCAGCGAACCAATTGACCAAAGTATACTTTCTGAGCATTCTCCTGAATCTCTTTAGGATACTTGGGGTTCTAAGTCTGTAAAGGTATTTTTGACGTAAATCTTTGAAGAAAGTAAACTTGGGAATTTTCATTTGAGCGTATTTTTTAAGATCTTCACTTAACTTGCTGCCCTTATAAACAGTCATTATTTGAATCCATCCCCACCTATATCTCTGTCTGATTAGATCTCTGAGTATTCCACTAAGAGCCAGAGCACCGAATCCTTCTCCTTCTTGTTGTTGTCCTTTCTCTTTTGGAGTGTCACTTAATGAGTAAGCCATACATGAGAAGCTGAGTTTGGAGTATTCCCTCTGAACAGGCTTTTCCTTATGAATGTCTTGGTAGTTACAGAGTGATCCTGAGAAGTAGAGAAGAGCGAGTCTGGTGATAAGGAACTTTTGGTATTTAGGCATATAGTACTTATTGTCAATCTTCCTAATTCTGTCTACCAATGTGCTGAGTATTCTGTACGTATATATTTTATCATTGTTCTTTTTGACAATCTCTATATTTTGATGAAGGCAATCTTCATCAGCCTCCTTAAGCAATTCGAAGAGTCTGGTAATTCTGATTTGGCGGTCTCTTTTATCCTTAAGAGCCTTGAAGGCAATTTTACATCTAACAGTCATGGCTAAATCGATAAGTTTCTTGTAGATGTAGAAGTCTCCTATAGTAGCAGTGTCACCAATAACTCTTCTTCTGTGAATAGCATCTAGTCCATTAAGAATGGTCTCGTCGATATGCATAAACCCTCTTGTTTTCTTAAGCCATAGTCTTAATCTTCCAAGCTTGGTGAGGTTTTCAAGTCTCTTTTCGAAGTTACCGAAGATCATTTGCATGAATCTACAAACTTTGATGGTTCTCACTCTATTCTTGAAGTCTTCAAAGGTTGGCCTGAGTAAGTGTAGGTGTAAATCGGGGAGTAAGACTCTGAAGACTTTCCATTGTCTGACTCTTTCAAGGATATCTAAAAGGTCAAAGCTATTCTGATACTTGCACATTCTGCTGCCCCACTTGAGCCACTTCTTGTGAAGTCTGTGTCTCTTAAGGTACTTCATAGTGAACCTGCTGAGTGACTTTACAGCTTCCTTAATTTGGAGTTTCTTAGTAATATTGTACATGTAGTTGAAGTAGAAGGATTTTTTGTCGCTGTATCTCTTCGCTAGTGTCTTAAGGATGTTATTCATATTCTCTCTAAGTCTATTAAGTCTCAGATTTCTAATGAAGCGTCTAACAGCCTTTTGGAGTTTTAGAATGTTAAGGAAGAGTTTGATGTTGTTGGATGTTCCTGCCCATTGGATGAACCTCTTCTTCAAGAGTCTCTTAATAAATCCCTGTCTGAAGTTGTAAATTAAAGAGCAGTTCTTTAGTTTATCCCACTTTAAGCACTTTTTCTTAAATCTCTTGAAAATATATAAGAAAATCAATGGTTCTACCTTCGTGAGTCTTACATGGGTATTATAAAGTCTTGCATACTTTTTGAGGTTTCCTCTCAAGAACACGTTTAAGATAGAGAACTTTTTGAATTTTGCCTTGTACATTCTTCTCTGAGCCTTTCTGTACTTGAGTAAGCTTTGCTTTAAGAAGAGTTGAAGGTCTTGTGCTGCAACATGAAGTCTTAAACCGTGAGCTCTCTTTTGCCATTCAATTATACATTTATGTCTAAATCTAGCGTCTCTATCACTCATAATCGTAAGGATCCATCTCAGTCTTCTTATCTTGTAGAGGACTTTTCCAATTTTTCTGCCGAATAAAAAGTCTCTGAAGGTTTTTTGGATGAAACTGGCACAGTTTTCTTGAATTTTGAGGTAGTCCTTCATCTTCTGAAGGGCGTGTTGCTTGTAGTTCTTAGCCTTTTTATTAATGAATTTGATAAGACCGGCATAGAAGGAGAGTTCTGCGAGTTTCTTGATGCCTGCAAATGCCTTTTTGATGTTAGCTTTGTCAAATCTCTTTTGAAGTTTGTTAACCCCTTGCGTAACTTTGTATTGTAATTTGTTGTTTTTCTTCAATTGGGCCTTGTTCTTTACAAATCTGGAGAAGATTTGAATGACGTTGGCAGCTTCTTTAGCCTTTTTCTGCCTAACGATATTAGCCCAGAATAAGAAGTAGACTTGGAACTTTAACCCCATCATATTGAGGAAGCGATCTCTGATCTTAAGCATTACCTTCTTCTTCTCGAGGATGGGATTTATCCACTTTCTAACGAGGAATCCTCTTGTAACGCTGTTGATCAATAAAGCTGAGGCTTCTCTTGCGATAGTGAGCTTCTTTGCTTGATTTCTCCAGTCGAGTAAGTACTTCTTTATGTATAAATTCTTGAGTTGATCATCAATGCTTGAGAATCTTCTTGAAAGAAGGAAGAGAAGTTTCTTCAAAGTAAGGAAATACTTGAGGTTATGTAAGAAATGTCTGTTTGGATCAATTGCAACTGCATCTCTAAGTTTCTTGAACTTATAGGAGTTTGAGAGTAAGACACCAACCTGCGCAGCTCCCATTCTGTAGAAGAAGTTCTTGATAGTGGATCTTCTTAAGTTCTCGGTCCTTTTTCTTAAGAAGCTTTGAATATTTCTTGCCATGATGTTGAACATATTCAAACCAGCTTTACTCATCCATCTTAGGAAGTAAACCTTAGCCTTGTCTCTATCAGACTGGGCAAATCTCTTGACTTGTTCAACGAGCAAGTTCCTGCACTTTTTCTTAAGTTCTAAAGTCTTTCTAGCTTTGAAGTTTCTGTAATTGTTTTGAAGTAATATTATATTCTTCTCAAGTTTATCAGTGTTTCTTCTCCACTTATAAAAGGCCCGTTGTAAGGTGGAGTAATAGTTGTTGTAATTGATGTTCTTTGTAAGCTTGAACATAAGCATGTTTCTAATGGCGTTGTTGGAGTAATCAAGAATGTTGTTGGTTGTGTATCTCTTCTCGAACTTACCCTTCATTTGACTTAACTTCTGTCTTAAAGCTTCCTGGTTATCAAAGGCTTTTAGGAAATCTCTGTTAAGCATCTTACAGTAGAGTCTTTTGAAGACTTTCTTTAGTACCATACCCTTTCTCTGTCTATCTACATTCTTTCTTGAGGTATTGCCCTTCCAAATGCTACCGATCATGTTACTGGCCTTCTGCATGCTAAGAATTTGGGCTTTTTGCTGCCAGAAGCGTAAGAAGATAGTCTTCTTAATAGTTTCATCATTAGTAGCTCTGTTGATCATCTTAGTATAAAGGTACCGCTTTCTAGTTTCGGCTCTCTTCTTGAGGAGAATTAGCTTTGCTCTAACCATGTTTTGAATTCTGATAAGAGCGTCAAGGTAGAGTTCTTCAGCTTGGTCTCTCCATTTTCTCATGTAGTAGGGAAGGTAGTATGACTTCATAGCCTTCAAGATTTTTGGAAGTACATCCCCGATTTTTCTAAGTCTTCCAAGCCATTTACTGGAGTTCTTTATGTTATCAAATGGCTTGGCAATGAAAATATTTTCAAGGGTATTGAACATAATCTTTCCTCTTTCTTTATTAATCTTAGATCCACCCCTCATCTGATCTAAGATGAAACTCCAACCATATCTGAGGAATTGATGTCTTAAGGCTTCTTTAGCTTGAGTTTTCTTTAGATTATTGAGTTTTACTCCTAAGTATCTAAGGATAGTATTTGCTCCTGTTTTAGTAGCTATTTTTCTAGCTTGTACTCTCCACATGCAGAAATACACTTTTTTTTGATCCATGTACTGCATCATTAGTCTTAAAATGACCTTGTTGAGTCTAAATCTCTTAGCTAATAACTTCTTCTTGAGTTTCACAGCGAAGTATCTCTTACACATGGTTATGATTAACTTAGCAGCGGTGTTATTCTGTGACCATACATAATCACCAAACCATAGCTTCCAGTACTTTCTTAAGAATTTCAACTTAAGCTCGGGTGGTACGTCTCTCATATTTCTGAGTAATAGTTGTAAAATTCTTCTCTTTCTTGCCTCATCATTGATCTTGTGAAGCACCTCTTTTCTAATATGCATTTCAGTTTGATGGCAAGCTTCGCCGAAGATGCCTCTTTCTCTGTTGAGATTTTCTAATTTCTCTCTAATATAGTTTTGTATTTTGTTGGAACTCCAAGCAAGTGACATCATATTGGCTTTGAATCTCCATTTAATAAACTTAAGCTTAAGGTTTCCTGCATCCTTTTTGGCTAAAGACTCCATAATATATGCGATTTTCCTCTTTTTCAACTTGCTGAGCTTTTCCCAAGAGTTTTGAAGACTCTTCCTTAAGAATCTATTGATCTTATTAGCCGCTTTCTCCATATTCGCATCAAAGCCTAAAGCTTGGCTTAATAACTTAGAGATTGGCTCCTTTATCATTTTATCTCTTAAATATCCCTCAACAGCGTCTCTAAAGAGTTTAGCTAAGTCATCTAAGAGTTGTGCTCTGATGTCCTCAACTGTCTCCTTCCATTGAAGAAACTTAAGTCTTAACCAAGTTTTCTTATAATCATCATCGTACTTATTAACAAGTTTGTTAAGATTCTTGACGAATTGTCTCTTCTTTGCGGTTTTATTGATGCCATCGAAGACTTCTTCATTAAATTCTTTTCTCATTCCTTTAGCAAGAGCCTCATATCCAAGTCTTGTTGCTCTTAGTACATCGAAGTTGCGCTTGTTGGAGTACATTCTCCAGAAAGTAAACCATTGAATCTTGAGGTTCTTTAACCTCATCTCCTCCCCAAAGTCTAGCTTGGTGAAGATATTCTTAGCGATTCTATGCTTAAGCATTAAAGTCTTAATAGCGTTAATCTTGTTATTCCAGTTGTTGAAGGCCCAGAAGAGGTTGCCTTTATCAGTTCTCCTTAACCAATTAAGCATGATCTTCTTAGCGTAAGGAGTCTTATCAAAGGCTTCTCCGAATAAGGCGTTAAAGTAGAATTGTTTCCAAGGAGATCTCTTTAGTCTATTGCTAAGCTTAGTTGACCCAAGGGTAACTTTATTCAAAAAATTGTAGTACTCTTCCACCTTTCTTGCCCATTTCTTGAAGTATGTTCTCAAATGAAGCCTGGAATTATTAGCATACATGTTCTTCATCAATCCTAATTGCAACTCCATCTTTGCTTCTTGAGTTTTCATTTTTTCAACAATATCAGCCCACATTCTATAGGTTCTTCTCATGGCTAATCTTCCTGCCTTATTTGCATTGGGAAGGAAGAGTTTCTTAAACATTTGAGCTTCGAGTTCTTTAGTCTTCTCGTATTGAACATTTGCTTTCCATCTCTTGAAGTACTTCCTTGCAATGTAATTTCTAAGTGCGATGGATTTGCAGACGTTAGGATTGAAGTTGACAAGTGCCTGACCCATAGTACAGCCGTAAGGCACCTTAAGATTCATCATCTTGGTTTTTTTCTTAAAATTATACCAAGGTCTTCTATTTAAAAGTCTCTTAACAGTCTTTGAGGCAACTTGTAAAGCTGTGGCGTTCTGAATGGGAACCTCAATTTCTCGCTTTTTGAACTTCTCAAACGCTCTTTGTAAGCTTACTTTCTTTCTCTTAGTCTCACTTAACTTCATCTTTGAGCTAAAGAGTTTAAGCTTAACATCTTTAATCTGTAATTCAGTAACTTTTCGGCACCACTTCTTCCAGTATTGGTGAGTAAGTCTCTTACTGCACATTCCCTTTTTCTTAGTAAGTCCAAACGCAAATCTCTTCTTCAATGTATCCATGGCTTCTCTATGCATTTTTTTAAGGAAAGTGGGGAGATTCTCTTTCAAATTCTTTCTTTTGAGGAGTTTGACGAATCTAGGGGTTGCTTCTTTTTCCCAAGCAGCCATCTCTTCTGCATTTGTAGCCCAGATTGAGAATCTATTTCTCATAATATCCCTAAATCTCTTGTTCTTGTAGTACTTGTTGGTCTTAACCAGGATCTTGCAGTTGAATTCATCTCTCATTGATTTGGCTTTGAGCTTCTCGTACTTTTCTCTCCATGTCTTAAAGAAGGGTAGCAGCTGCTTCCTGTGGTACTTTGATTGCTTTAATAAGCATGATCTTAAGAACCTTTTTGTACTAAATTCCTTCATTTCGGGGATGAAGCCTTTAAGGTACTTTCTTGCTAGCATTCTAAACATGATATTGTTTAATCTGATTACATCTCTGATATTCATATCAGGTCTTCTAGCGTCTTTTTCTGCCCATTTTCTGAATTTTTCTTGGAAGAATCTCAAGTGAATTGCTTTTTGGGTCTTTCCATAGAGACTGTTCATCATTTTAGCTTGAACTTGAAGAACTGCGAGTTTATCTGCAGTTCTCTTCCATTTCCAGAATAAGTTTTTAAATTGCTTTTTGGTCATGCTTTTCATGTTAGGAAGAAGCTTTCTAATCATTTGCTTCTCCAAGTAACCAGAAGATACTTTGTGTCTACACTTCCACCAGAATCCCATAGGGATAACAGTCTTCTTTAGGAAGAATTTTCTTAAGTGCATAGCAGCTTCTCTTAGAAGCTTTCCATCAACAGGTCTCAAGTACATAGCTCTGATCCACTTTCTGAAGAATATCTCCTTAGGACCAATGATATAAGTCTCAATAAACATTCTTCTTATGTTTCTCATTACTCTAGGCCTGTCCTTGTCGTCGAAGAGTAACATATTCTTCCACCATCTCTTGAATTTGAGCCTCTTAGCCACTTTCAAGAATCCCTTGTTTTTCTTTAGGAGTTTATCGAGTCCCCTATTCTTATCGTTGAGTTGGGCTTTAATCCTGGCGTTTGCAAGGAAAGGTGGAATAATAGGCCTTTTGCAGTAAATTTCGATAAGGGCCAATCCTTCCTCGACATCTTCCAGTTCCATTGGCCTTTTATAGGCATTTTGCTTCCATTTTCTGAACCTTCTGCTCAAACTAGCAATTTTCATTTTGAGGCTGAATTTTCCGTTTGTTTTAGCAAAGAGTCTTACCTTCATTTCATTTGTTTTACATCTGTCCTTCTGCTTTACCCAATTCTTAAAGCATTTTAGTTTTGCATTTCTTTCCCATCTTTTCATCATTTTACTTCCTTGAGGCATTATTTTCTTAAAGAAGTTAGCATAGTTCTTTGATCTATTGATATATGTGAAAGGTAAACCTAAATACTTCTTTTTTAAAGCAGTATTAAACTTAGGAACAGCTTTTGCTACATCAGGGAGCACGTGAGAGGAGAAGAATCCTCTATATCTCCAAAGCCTGAATCTCTTATTAAGCCAATCTCTCTCCATTCTTTTTGTAAGCTTTTTAGTGTAGACAGCGGTAATTTTTCTTTGCATACCTCTTAAGTTAGCATCTTTTCTCATTTCTTCGGCTCTTCTTGCCCATCTCTCAAAGGCATGAGCAGTATTGTATCTAGGCTTATTCGCTCTCTTGTAAAGCATGTGAATAATTCTTCCTCTGGTATCAAGTGTCATGAGTCTCTTCATTTTAGTAAAGAAAAAGAATTGTCTTGCAGCAATTAAAGCATTGGCTTTCAAAATACCATTGTAAATATGAAGGTACTGCTCTTTAATGCTTTCAGTTCTCAAAAGTTGAACTTGCTTTTTCCATCTATGGAAGAAGGAGTTAATTCGCTTAGCCTTATGCTTGAAAAGCTCTTGATTAACAGCCATCCTCATGAGTTGATGTCTTAGATCTCTTAGTTCTGCATCTTTGCATTTATCAAGCCATCTGCTAAAAAGGTGACTCATTTGCAACTTTTTACCATTAATTGCAATAGCGAGTAATCTGTGTAAACACATTAGTAAAACCCTCTTTCCTCTTGTTTCCTTAAATGCCTTCCAAAACTGTTTCCTTCTCTCTAAAATCTTTTCGTTGACTAACCTCTCAATTGCCTTACCGAAACTCTTGTTTCTCATGAAGATTTGGTGAATGGTGAGTTGCTTTCCGTGTCTCTTAGTCCACCAATCTCTCATATTTTTACGTAAAAGCCTTGCTACAAGCTTTTTAGTGAATTTGGTCATGAACTTAGATGCCATTTCATGTTCAGCATGTTTCATTCTAAGTCTTTCAGCTTGATTCCTCCAAGTATAGAAAAATTCCTTCCATTTCTTCTTCATGAACTTTTCTGAGAAGCCAAGTCCCTTTTTCATTGCTTCTTCAAGATTTTCTTTTTCTGTCTTAATGTTCATCGCGATGATTACGAACTTGAGGGTCTTTAATCTACTGTATTTTTCTAAGTGTTCATATCCTCTAGTGAAGGCGAGTAAGGTGTGCTTGGGAATATTTCTTCCCCACCTGTTAAAGTAAACAAGAAGCTGTCTATTTTTTAAGGTTGTTGTCCAACCTTTCATCATGTTACCTACCATCTTAGCAGTCATCTCTCGTCTTTCGAGATCTTCAACTTTCTTCTTCCACTTGTTGTGATATTTCCTCAAGCAAATTTTGTTAAGGAACTTGAATCTCTTGAAGAGCTCTCTAACAGCCATAGATTTAATCACATCGATTAAATACTTCTTCACTTTGGGGTATGTCATGTGGAAAGCTTTTCTTTTAACATGCCTAGTTACAGCATCAAATAAGTCCATAGTAGCTAAGAACTGAGTTCTTTCTTTCCAATCTGAGTCAAATTCTTGTTTATAGGCAATCATAGCAGCCTTTCTTCTCCAATCATTAAATCTAGTACCCATAAGCCTGTTAATGATCTTAGAATTATGACCTCTCTTAAAGCTCTTAAGGAATTGGCAACTGGCCTCTAATCTTCCAAGATGGGCCTTAATTTTCTTCCATTTCAATAGATATCTCCTGAGTAGTGTAAGATTGAACTTGGGCATGCTGAAGAACATACCGTGGAGTAATC
The DNA here is from genome assembly GCA_024206195.1 of bacterium. The sequence continues at coordinate 9,359 of JAAGZO010000827.1, forward strand.
TTCCTTTGATACCATCAGCTGAGTTCATGAGCTTGGGTATCTTTGTAGTCCAAATTTTTCTGAGGATGCCAAGCTTAAGAAAAGGTAAACCATCAATAAATGCTCCGATGTCAGAAACTTTGAAGACATAGCTTCTCCATCTCTTGTAAAATCTTAATTTTTCTCTGTTCTCCCTCTTTTTCGCAGATCTGAACAAGAACTTTTGTCCGATCTCTCCTTTAAACTCAAGCACTCTTAGCTTCTTTATATTAACTCTCCAAAGATTGATAAAGTGCTTGCATAAAGCATCTGAGAACTTATCAGACTTCTTAAGAAATCTTTTTAAGAATTTCTGCTTCAAACCTCTTGGAGGGAATTTTCTAAATCTTCCAATGAGTTGATTCCATTGGGATAGTAAAAGAATTCTCTTAATAACTATTGCACCTAAAGGTCTGTGAGCTCCGCTAAGCTGTAACGATCTCTTAAACCATTTTCTGAAGAATCTTCTTATATTGGTCTTAGCCTTTTGCATGAATGAGAATCTTAATGTCTTGTTTAAGATTTCGTCTTGAATTTCCTTAATAGGGCAGATAATAATTCTCCATAGGAGCTCATGGAAGATTCTTGTTCTCATAGCGCGTTTTGTTCTGTTGAATAGGTCATTCATGTGTCTCTGCTTCTTCTTTCCTTTGTTCTCTTGGTTTTCTGAAAACCTCTCAAGCTTCTTAAAAGCAAAGTTCAATTTTTGTTGGTAGAACTTATCTATAAGATTACAACCTCTCTTTTTCTTGTCTCTCATAATCCTCAAAAAGCGTCTTGCAAGCCTTTGAATTATAATAATCTTAAAGAGATTCTTTCTTACCCAGTACTTGCGAGCGTAGTTGGCTTGAAGGATTTTGAAAGACCACTTTTTGAGTCCTCCTCTCAATGGGTTTCCGACTTTTTCTACAAAGGCTTTAGTCATGTAGGTGTAGTAAATAATATCATAAAGGTACTTTCTGTACCAAAATCCTCTCCATACTGCTTGTAATTTGACTACTTTATCTTCGACTCCTTCGTAGCTACTTAAAATATATCTCCACCAACCCTGAATACACTTTGCAGCCTTGGTTCTCATTTTAGGGTTAAAGGTCTGTTTAGCCTTGTCTTGCTTTCCTTTGACTTTGTTTTGTCCGAATTTCTTTACTTCGTATTTCTTTGCTCCAGGCTGCTGCTTTATTACTGCAAGATCGACTACTCCTCCGGTATCATCTCCTCTCATGACCTTTGTGATGACTCTATCCTCGCAGTTTGGACCCTTTGAAGCGATCATAGCATTGGCAATTTTGGAGAATTTCTTCGTCTTACCTGGGCTAGTACTAAAGGCTTTCTCCAGTTTACCTTCTTTTCGGAAATCAACTGAATCCTTGTTGGTAGGGGAGGATTGGGACTTTTTATTAAGTAGTACTACGCTAAGTCTATTTACATTATGAACAGGTTTTTTCCCTTCCAAAAATCTAAGGTTATCTCTATCATCAGGTTCCATTAAGCTCATGACTTTGGTAGTTTCATTGAATAAAACTCCCTTTGACTTTCCTCTCACAAAAGCTGGAATATCTGAAGGCTTAGCTCCTTGTTGGAAGTTCTTTATTTTGCTCATTTGGCGTTCATGCTCTTTTTGCCTGTCTTCTCCGCTGTCATTGCCTCTATTTGGGCTCATTTCATCTTTTACTTTGGGGATTTTTTTATTTGATCTGTCTCTCTCTTTTATTTTCCTGGGGATGTATGATCCATCCTTAGGGTCTTCTTCCCCAATGTTGACAAGTCCTGCTCCTGTTTCTTTTTCTTTTTCTCCTCTTCTCTTCTTCGCTATTTTCAAAGAAAGTGTGCTTAACTCATCATCTTTTGCGTCTTTGAGGTTTAAGTCGTTTGAAGCTTGTGAAAAAACGTTTTTCCTGTTGACTTCTGGGCTTTTACTGTATTCTCCAGTTTGCCCTGTCGTTCTGCCCTGTGTAATAGGTGAAATACCACGGTTATTGAAACCAGTGTTATCATAGGGATCGTAAAGGTAGACTCCTCCTTCTTTGAATCCTGATTCGTTGGTTTGGGAGCCCTCTACATCTTCGTATTTCCCTTTACTTCTACTTGTATTATTATCTTTTTGTCTGCTTGAGGTTAATTCTTCCTTGTTTCCTCCTTTTCGGGAGGAATAATTTGAATCCTTCCCTTTTTTCTTGTTCATCTGTAATTATTATTTTATAACTTTAAACATTAAATAATTTAAGGATACAGAGAAGAATTTTAAATTAATATATTTAAAAGTAATGCTTTATAAC
>JAAGZO010000828.1 GCA_024206195.1 bacterium
GGTGCTGATGCTAGGAGATTAATTAATCTTGGAGTCATCACTGACCTGATTACCGACAATCAAATGGCTAAAGTTCCTCAGAGAAGTATCGTAGCTATTCAAGGGGTTGATGTTTTAAATGGAGGTCCGATGAAAACTATTCACCCTAACTATGATTATGGTATTAAGGGTAGAACCATTGGTATATTAGAGGAATCGGTTGCTATACAGGATGCGTACGGAACAGCATACAACAATGCCTTAAAAGGATTGACTAAGGCTGATGCTAAACCTAAGAAGGTAACTGAGAAGCAAGCAGAAGAAAATCAAGCTGCTTTTGATAAGGGTACGCAAAAACAAAAAGAAGGTAAGAAACTCACCAAGGCAGAGGCAGAGGCTCTTGAGGTCGGTAGGCTTGAAGAGGGTCAGGAAAAAGCAGCGAGTATGAAAACCATACTCACAGAAACCATTGGGGTTCAAAACGGTTTACCCGGTCTTGAGTTTATTGGTGCTGTGTCTGAGGGTAATATAGACAATGTGAATAAGCTCATTAACTTTATGAACAGTTCATTTCCGAGTGTTAATATATCCACGGATAGTCAAACATTTGCCACTGTTATAGAGTCAGAAGGTGTTAAGAAATACCTAAAAGGAGATGAGATTATTTATGGTGTTACCGTAGATGGGGATGTTTATATTAATCCTGATGTGCATAATAGTAAGTCATCTATTTATAACACAGCCATTCACGAGATGGGTCACGTTTGGACAGACTACTTACAGACCACTAAGAAAGGTAAAGAGATATACAAGAAAGGTTCTGAGATTATACAAAAGACTGATGAGTTTAAGAAACAACTTAAAGCTTTTGATGGTGATGTGGTAAAAGCCACTAACGAAACTATGGCTATACTTATCGGTAATAAAGGACAGACAATTACTGATGCCGCACTTAAGTCTAAGTTCAAGGAGTGGTTACTCGGTATGTGGAACTACATCAAGTCTCAATTCAAAATGTCTAAGGACTTAACAGCTGAGGAGATTCAAAACTTAAACCTTGATTCTTTCTTAGGTACTGCTTTGGCAGATATATTCTCCGGTAAAGAAATAAAACTTA
>JAAGZO010000829.1 GCA_024206195.1 bacterium
AAAGCAGCAGCTTTTAAAAGATCTTGACCCAGAGGGTTATCAGACTGTGCCTTCCCTGGTTTGTTCTTGAAAGGTGAAGTTCGATTTCTTCAATGTACAATTGAATCATGATGATAATAAAAGGCAAACGATTTATTAAGAGAATAACGATGGCACATAGCAGACAGAATCTGTACACATGTTAATAGAGAAGCTGTTCCGAGGAGCAACCATCAGCTGACTCCTGGACAAGACAGTAACTAAGTAGTGAGACAAACGAATGGTATCAATACAGGAATTCTGAGCAAAGCCCAGACACAACCATACAGACGACTGCTATCAATACAAGCCCTTCTAACAGTGACTGAGAAAACATCCAATGAACTAACTTGATAGTACCAATCTCAATATCAATAACAATAACAATGCACATATCAATATCAATCTAATAAAGTAATAATGATTGCGGGGGTGCACGGCCCCGTGAGGCAGCCACCGGTCCCCGCTCGGAAAACAGCTTCGCGCATGCCAACAAAAACAGCTGTCTGGAGCTACAAGATGGCGCGTATATAACACGCAGGCAAGGCATCAAAACTAGTTCCGTATGGAAACTAAGCAAAACTCATACATGAAAACGAACGCTAAACAAAACAAGGCAAAAATCGCCTATAATACACTGGAAGTCGGACTGATTATCTAACATGACCAGTCATCTAAATAACGGCCTACTAGCT
>JAAGZO010000830.1 GCA_024206195.1 bacterium
ACTCGGCTGGTTGGGATTTGTGAAGTTTCTTAAACTAGTGTTATAAAATGGAGAGTTGACAGTGTTTGCACCTAAAGCGTTAAGATAAAAAATTACCTAATTTCATGCCGTAACTGGGGCTTTTAGCGTTGTAAATTGGACTTTTGGGCGAGTACTGCTGTTGAGAGCCAGGGCTTCCACCTGATTCTTGAACTCGCGGAGAACTTCCTCCTGAGTAGTGAGATGAGTTTCTAAACCCAGAGTTGGTATAATCAGGTGAAACGCTATTCTTATTGTACATACTAGTAGAAGGGCTATAGTTGCCTTGACTATTCATGTTGTGACTGTATCCTGGACTAGTAGTATTTCTATAGCTAGGGACATTATTCCTACTGAAGCTTCCAATATTAGGGATATTTGATGGGGAGTAGGTATTGTTAGGATTTTGAGAGTCGGTATTTGAAGAAGCGCCATACTTAGAAGAAGCTCCTTGTTGAATAAACGGTGATTTAGTTAAAATAGACTCATTGGCATTTGGAGTATAAGTAAGAGGAGAGCTTGGGGAATAAGGAGAATTTGGGTGCTTGGTATTATGAGTAAAGGTTTCCTCACGCTCAATAATCGGAGAGTATGCTGGAACAGGAGTCTTATACTGTTCAGAGGTAGTGGGGTTGTAATAAGGTGAATTTATACTTCCAGGCGACATTGGATTAGCAGGAGTCGTGATATACACCAGCTCGTTATTCTTAATTGGGTCTAATATTAAATATAGTTAAGAGATTAAACGTACAAGAAGGAGATTTGATCATTCCGTCATAAGATGGAGTGAAACTCAAGTTCCCAGGTGTAAAGTTCGAGGAAGTCATGGTCTGAGTAGGGTTAAAAGGCTTTGGTGTTTGATTTTCAAGAAAAGGAGTTCCTTGAGTAGGCGACTCTGACTGTAGAATAGGGGTACCCATGAACTCATTATCCACAGTATCTCCTACTTTCAAGTTCCCAAAGCTTTTGGCGAGTTTAGTCATTTGATCATTCAAAATCAAATCAAAACAGCCTGTTCCAAGGGGAGCAAGCTGCCCTACCATAATATTCTCACTAATTCCAGTAAGATTGTCTGTTTCAGAAAATAACCCAGCATCAAGTAAAATCTCAACGGTTTCCTCAAAGCTGCACTTTCTCAGTGGTCCAAGCTCAGCTCTGTTAATACCATGTCTAGTAATTGCTGTTAAGAGACCTCTATGAGTCATCACATCACAAAGAATTGCCGTGTGTCTATAATTGACGTAGACGCCATAAGGTTTCAAAACTGCTCTAAGTTCGTTGAGTAAGGCATATCTCACAGCCTCAACGCCTAGGCATTTGTAAATTTCAATGATGTCATTGGTGGTAGTCCTGGTGAAGTCAACCTCATTCTTAAGAAAAGTATCGAAAAGGTTGGTTCCGTCAGTTTCTATTACCCACTCAAGTCTCTTATCC
>JAAGZO010000831.1 GCA_024206195.1 bacterium
TATGCTAGGCATAAAGATTGAAATTCTCATTACAAATAAGCTCCCAAAGGGATTTAAAAACTTTGAGGAATTACGAGAGTTTGAATCTTAAACTTATAACCAAAAACTTAACCCTTAAAGGGTTGAAAGGACATAATATGAAATATTTAACAATTATACTTTTTGCAGGTCTAGCGGGCTGCACTGATGCTGTTTGGGATAAAACATTTTCGCTTGGAGAGGGCAGAAAAATTGAATGTTATAGTGGTGGCAAACTTATCTATTCAGGTGTGAGCACTGGAAAAATTCAATCCGAGCAATCTTCAGATGGATATTTTTTCAGGGACAGAGATACTGGAAAACTGATGGAAGTTAGTGGTAACTGTGTTCTCACTTCTAAGTGATCGGAACCAAAGAATAAACAAACACCCCACTCACCCTTGGCACCTAACCGGATCTTTAATCAGTTGGGGGTGAGTGGTTTTTATAAACGGACGAGAGAACATGAACAGATACGAAGAGAGAAAAATAGCAGAGTACTTGTGGGAGGGGAATCTCGAGGTGCTTGATCTGATGAAGAGGATCAAAACTCAGTACAAGAGATACCCTGAGATTATTAAGTGGCTTGCCATGAATCAGATAAAAGGTCAGAGGATCTTTGATTTCTTTTATGAAGCTAATGGAAGGAAATCTAATGCGATCCTACCTGGCATAAAACAAATACTAATAAGAATTGATAACGATAAGTTTAACAAAGACGCTCTAACGATTAAGGAATTAAAATGAGTTTACTAGGAAGCGAAATCAAAAGAATTAGAATGGCGAAAAACAAGAACCAGAAAACAGTGGCCGCGTTAATGGAAGTAAGCGCGCAGTATCTTTCAAACGTAGAGAAGGGTAAGTGCGTGATGGCACCAGATAGACTCAAGTCTATAAGCAAGATTCTGCGAGTTAAGCAGAGCACATTGATCAATCTAGCCGTAGAGGATTACAGAAACACGTTCACAGCCAAGATCAAGTAGTGGCTTGCGTGATAGCAACATGCTTGGTCTGTGGCTTCTACTGGTACGAGGGTGGCCTTAAGAGGTGTCCGAAGTATGGTGGAACAGAGATCGACATTGACTGCGATGAGGGGGTAGGCGATGAGGAAGAATAAGGACGAGATAATTCAGGCGCTGATAATCTTCAGCGTCTGTGTACTCACTATATGGTTACAGTCGAAGATGTGGCAGCATCCCGATATGACAGAGCGTCAGATCTTTAAGAAGTACATTTTAAAATCAACAGATAAATAGATTTATTGACGCGATCGGTATTGAGCTTCTCTTAATATTGAATATATTGACGGCTTATATTCAGGGGAGAATGGCATTGATAGATCCAAGACTAGATTTTATTGACCTTAAGTTTCGTGAAAACTTACAGGCTGCTAAGGATTACTACACGTACGATTACAATAAGATTCAGAACCGACAGAGAATTTATTACATCAACTCTCTGAAGTACTTCGACGTGTTGGCTCAAATGTATAGGGGCTACAAGCTTGAAACGTTAGCTAAGAAACATAAAGTCACTGAGTTTACCATTAGAACTCAGTGTATGAAGACGCAGAGGAAAATCGAGATGTACTTGAAGCTTAGAGATCTAGGTCGACTGTAGTGTTAACTCCGTATCCTTATCAGCAGAAAATCATAGATCGATTTAAAGACAAGAGATCAGTGGCTCTTCTCATGGAAGCTGGTGCTGGTAAGACTCTCATCGCTCTTAATATCTTAAGGCACAAGTACAACGCCCATGAGCGAGTGTTGCCGACTATAATCTTTTGTCCGATCATTGTTTTAAAGAACTGGCAGAGAGAGATTCAGATGTGCACGAAGGTTCCAGACGAGAGCGTTGGTGTAGTGATGGGCTCCCTTAAGAAGCGCTTGAGTGTTATCGAGAACCCACGTCACAAGATCTTGATTATTAACTACGAGGCGACGAGGTCAGAGGCGATACTGAACGCGTTAATAAAGTTCAAGGCAAGAGTTGTGGTGTGTGATGAGTCTCACAAGATTAAGGGCAACAGACTTAAGACTCCTAAGAAAAAAGACACGCTCACCGGCTCGATCTTTAAGATTTCAAGAGACAGTTACTATAGAATCATCATGTCGGGAACGCCGACGCCAAACCCTGAGGACATCTGGAGTCAATATTATTTTCTTGATCGGGGTGAGACTTTCGGCGACAGGTACTACTCGTTTAAATCAAAGTACTTCGTAAATAAGAATCAGGGCTGGGACTCTAGTAAAGCTTTTCCGAACTGGGTTTTTATAGAGTCTAGAACAGATGAGTACAAGAGGCGGTTAGCCTCACATGCCGTATCGATGAAAAAAGAAGAGTGTGTCGAGTTGCCAGACCTTGTGGAAAAGGTTGTTGAAATCGAGCCGAGCCCAGAGATGTTAAAGCACTACAAGGCTGTGAAGAATAACCTGATCACCTGGCTTGAGGATCAAGAGGACAACCCTCTAGTCGTGCAGAACGCGTTAACCAAACTGTTAAGGTTATCTGAGATACTCTCCGGGTACATGCGTCTTGAAGATGATAGCATTCATCCTATAAAGGATAATCCTACGTTGGATGGCCTTGTGGAACTTTTACAAAGTACGCATCCCCACAAGGTCATCGTTTTCTGTAACTACAAACAGAACTATATAGATATCGCCAAGCGCTTAGAGAAAGCTAAGATCAAGTACGTTGAAATTCATGGTGGCGTTTCAACCAAGATTAAGCTTGAAAACGTTGATACGTTTAATGATTTATCTAACGACGTGCGTGTGTGTATAGCCAACCCACAGGCAGCAGGTGTGGGGATTAATCTTAAGTCAGCATCGTACACTATTTATTATTCTCTAGGTCATAGCCTGGTTGACTTCGAGCAGTCGCGTGCACGTAACTATCGCAGTGGATCAATTGATTTGTTTAGTAAGATAACTCATTACTACCTATGTCATCCTGGTTTAATTACTTCAAATATATTGAAGTCTGTTTTAAGTAAGAAGAAATTCGCTGATAACATTTTAGATATTAAGAAACTTGTTAAGGAGTTGTGAGAATGGAAGTATCGAAACTACAAGAGATCTGTAACCGAATGCTTGAGATTAAAGAGGTCATTGCTGAGTACGATGCAGAGAAGAAATTGCTTAACGCTGAGTTAACTGAACTGAAACTAGAGATGGTAGAGCATCTTGATGAGCATGGCTTAAGATCGTTTGATCACGGCAACGGTAAGATTAGTTTAACAGAAAGACGCTCAGTGAAGATGGTTGATAAGTATAAGTTCTTCGAGTGGCTCAAGCGTCGCGGAGAACTTGAAGAGGTTGTCAGTGTGGCAGCCCCGAGACTCAACAAGATTTATAAGGATGAGTTAGAGGCAGCTATTGAGGACGGCAACGTTGATTTCCTTGAGAAGGGCCTTGAGGAGTTCGGTGTCAGTAAGCCGAACGTGTATAGAGATATCAGATTTTTAGATTGATTAAATGCGAGCACTGCTCGCCGTAACGAAAAGGAGACTGTAAGATGTCTAAGAAAGAAATAGCTAAGAAAGAAGTGACTCAAGAGATTCAAGTGTTCACTGAAACCAAAACCATGGGTGTTGCTGAAGAGGTCACATCAAGTGATATTCAGATGCCAAGTGTGATTTTAATGCAGGCGAATTCTGAAATTGTTAAAGACCGAACCAGTGAAATTAAGAGTGGTGATTTCGTACACTCTAACACCAAGGAGATCATGGGTTCAATCGATGAGCCACTAGAGCTCTGTGTGGTTGACATGTTCAAGACTCAGGTCGTTACGGAAGTTAAGGGTAACAACTGGGTTGCCACGAAAGCTTGGGAACCAGAGATGGAAAAAGCTCCGTACACAGAAGAAGTTGACGGTGTGGAGAGAAAAAATCAGAAGTGTTATAACTACGTATGCTTCAGGCCACTTGATATTAGAGAGGTTGAATTACCAACAGGTGAGAAGAAGTATCTAGCCTCTCCGATTGTTGTGAAATTCAAGGGTGCCAGTGGTAAGAATGCCAAGAAATTCAACCAACTATGTAAGGACTACGAACTGTTCGGTCAGCCGTCTTGGTGCGTAAGTTTTAACCTTGTTGCAAGAGAAGATTCTAACGAGCACGGATCGTTCTTCGTTTATGATTTCGAGAAGAAAGGCCAAGCTCTGAAGGAAACTCAGATGGCTGCAGCTGCTCTATGTGAGATGTCTCAAGCTGCACGAGCTGCTGGTAACTTAGAGGTTGTGGACATGGAAGAAGTGTCAGTAGAGAAATCTGTCAACGATATTCCGAACTACGCTCCTCAAACTAGACCTGTAGAGAAGTACTAAAACTAGACTAGAATAAGACCTTCGGCCATGTTTTTATGAGACATGGCTGAAGCAGACAAAGATAAAATCGAAGACCCTCTTTTAGATCTAGCGAAACTTCTCGAGCAGACGGCTCTGGCTGCCAAAGATAGGCTTGAGTGTTATCGAGAGCTTGTTGAGTGGGAATATATTCCAGAGGAAATCTTTGAGAAAATGATTGAAAACGAGCGCCTGGGAATGGTGGCTTATTTAGACAACGTACTTGCTTATTACCGGGGGGCCAATTGAGTGAGGCAGCCTTCACAGCTGATTTTAAAAACCATTTAAAAGACATCAAGAAAACTCACGGCAAGAGCTTCTTCTTTTATAAAGTATCAGATCGATACACCTCGGGAATACCAGATTTTTATATAGCCTTCAGGGGCCTGAGCGCTCACATAGAGCTTAAGGACAAGGGCAAGGAACCCTCTGACATTCAATATCACCAGATGAAAAGAATGCAGCAGGCTGGACTACTGGCCGTGTGGTTCGATTCCCTGGAGTGTGCTTGCGAGTTTGTTGACGAGCTCGTCTCGAAACGAGTCGATGTGCAAGTTTAAGTTGCAATATCTTCGCAACGCGTTATTATTAATGCATGGACAAAACAAATAATAAAAAACAAGCAAAGCAAAACGAACTAACATTAAGTCTTTTTAGATCTAAAGCACATTTCGAGGCTATTGTCTGTTGGCTAATGGTTGAGATTATTAATAAGCAGATCTTAGAAGCTTCAAAATAAGAGGTACGTATGAAACGTTTACTATTAATTGCCATGCTGATTACAGCATGTTCAAAAGATCGCCCTATGGCAACTCAAACAGGTGTTGCAGAATCATTCAAAGTTCTTGAGAAATCTTTCTATAACGGTATTTTCGCTGTTGAGAATAGCTATGTTTACCATAACGATAATCTCGTCTCTCTATACGACTTGAACGCCAGTGGGGAAATGACACTCGTTAACGTCGGCGACGATCTGAAAAGTTACGCCAATGAACAGAGCGTATTAAAACAAGGCGCTAGATTCTCATACGTGTTTGAGCACGATGGAATATATAAAAATTTCGTAACAAGAGCATCCAAGATCCACCTATTAACAAGCACAGACTTAGTTAACTGGAACGAAGAGGGAATTGTTCTTGATAACGATGCTAATAGAAACTCTTATAGACATCAGCAGTGGAACGCCGCAGTTACTTATGACCAGACCGGCAAGGCGCACATGTTATTAGAGTCAGGATCATCTGTTGGAAATCAAGCCGACGTAAGGCTTGTTTATTTCACAGCTCCTAGTGGAACCAACAATTTCACTGAAGAGTTAACTGTTGAGCACGTCCAAGGTGGTGGTAACGCTTGGATTCAACACATCCCAGGCAAAGGTTTATTATCAGTGCATGGTTCAGTGCACGGTGAGAACGGTGAGTTTTGGAGAATCAGAGCATCGATCCTACCCGATGGTGAAGCTCAGTGGATTACGGCTCCCATCAACGCTTTTGATATCGTCTTACCAGGGATTCACATTGCTGACCCACATCTAATTGAAACGAAAGATGGTAAAATTTTAATGAGTTTAAGTTATGATCAAGTTTCGTCTGTTACTTACTTGTCCAGAAGTGACATGACGTTTGCTACTCTCTTTGATCTTATAAGCGAGAGCCTATGAGATACTTAGTGTTAGCTCTTTGTTTTGCTGGCTGCGGTTCTAACGAGCCGCAGCTTTTTAATGTGAATGGTGAATCAATTAACTGCACAGTTATAGAGAAAGAACCATGCGGACTAACCCTAGCCTGTGAAGACAAGGGTTTTCATCAGTGTTATTCTAACTGATTTTCTTTCGGATTAACTCTCTCAATTCAGGCATAGTCATGCTTAGACTGGCTCCGGGATCGGATTTTCGCCCCTTGGGAACAGCACATTCATCGTGACCGACTATCCATTCAATATCAAATTCAGGATTAGTATCAGCTTGCCAAAGAATGAAGTTTATCAAGGCCTCCTCTTGCCCTTTGAGCATCGTATACTCTTCATACTCACCAGCTTTTATATTATCATTATCCTTACTTTTTCTAATCTTATCAGCCCTAGGCTTAGTCTTAGAATTAAGTTTTCCCCAGTTACAAATTTCCATACCCATGCATAAAGCTGAAACCCCAGACTTACCTTTCCACTGACTAGGACCTGCGTGATAAGCTACATCCTCATCTATATCAAAGTTGTCTGGAATATAGATTGTACCTTCCTCATCCATAACCATGCACCCGAGACCTCGCTTTGCCAAGCTGTTAACAATGCTTCGAGCACTTCTTTTTGTTCTACCACTCACAGTATAATGAACCACCAACCCTTTAGCGAATCCTGATGGAGTTTTATATCTTCCTCTCTTCTTATATTTAATCCCAGGCAGCTTCACGATCGTTGGAATCTCGTATTTATCAAGATCATTGATCTGCTGTTCAGTAGTGTCAGGTCTATCAGGTTCGTCGAACTCTTCTTCTATAATTAGAGCTTTCGCTTCAATCAATTTATCAGCTGCATAATCAAGCTTCGAGTAATCACTCTCATCTATACCCTTCGTGATGCCCCAGCGAGCACTATATAAAAGATCTTTAATCTTATTCATTCACTACCTCTTGTTATAATACGTGTTACTCAAATGAGTCATAGCTTTCTTAACCCAAGTAATAAAGTCTATAACTTGATTGCCTGGTGCGCTAATATGCCTATCTAGATATTTAATATTATCTTCGTTAGTCGTATTAAATTTTATTTTAAAACGTGTGCCTTTATGATTCTTGCAATCGAAATGTCTGACTGGCTTCATATAAACAATACAAGTGTCCATCTTCGGAGCTGGACCTATCGCACAGCCACTAAATACTACCAATATCGTTAATAAGATCATGGACTTTATCAAGAATAGCCTCCCTCTCTGCGGCAGACTCAGCACTAGAAAGCTCATCTTTAATAGTGATCGCTGCCTTGTCTAGTTCCATCATTCGGGTTCGCTTGCGAATAACCAGGATAACCTCATCGGCTATCCTGTTTGCAAAACTTGTTAGTACTTTCGTAAGTACGCCCTCTAGAAATCCCAAAGGAATTATCCTTTAAGCGCAGACTTGATAACGTTTAAAACAACATCATCAACTTCACCGGGAATAGCTTCAGCCAACTTGTCTAGAAGATACTCTCCCTCGATCTTGATCATAACACTACCACCCTTACCGGCGTACTCTATAGCGATATCTTCGTTGATCATTTTAATAACTAACTCACCTTTTTCCATTAGTTCTTTTTCCATACTAATACTCCTTTGATCTTTGGTTTAACTCGTAAACCCGTTGGTTAATCGTTTTTACTAATTCTTTAATCTCTCTTTGATTTTCTCGTATGTATCTCATGTCAGTAGAGACCTGATTGTGTCGACTGTCAACGTAGACCAACATCTCCTTTTTGACAGATTCTATCTTCTTGTCTGCATTCTGATCCATGACTCCCATCAGCACAGCAACACTTACAACCGATCCACTCGCCGCGGCGCTTGCTGTTTTCGCGCCCTGACTCTTTAACATCCATGACAAAACAGTAGTCAACATGCTTACCCCTTCCATCCGCTTATTGGCACTCGCAGCGATGCTGAATACCTTATTGCAGTATCCCCAAAGTTACCTATACCGCTGGTTAGACCAACGAAGTCTGGCACCTGAGTATCATTCATAACCTCCATGTAAAATTGAGTGGTGTTAAAGGCACCACAAACTCCAAGATAAGGAGCTGATGCGCCACCATCAAACACAGCACAACTACTAAAAGCTATATCACTGATACCGTTAGATCCAACAGGCTGTAATGTTGAGTCGATCGCAAGACCTGACGGGATGGTCCAAGTATAGAACTGAGACCCTGATGAGCCCGCTGCTGTTTGCACATAACGGTAATCGATATATAGGAAGCGTCCATCACGCCAGTAGTACGCGTTATCTGTTGTTGTCGTACCCTTGGTTCCAGTGTTCACTGATGGAACGTACGATCCTTGGATCGATGGAATAAGCCTATCGATAATCACCCAGTTAGTAGCAGACTCGTGACAAACAATTCGTATAGTCTCACCCTGAGTGTTTAAGGTTGTTGTTGCCGATCCTCCGATAAACTCAGAGCCGTCAGCATCGATGGTGATAACGTTGAAATCAGAGCTCGTCTTCTGGATGATGATTTCCTTACCGTCGTTACCACTCACCGCAGGCAATGTTAAGGTGATAGCTCCGCCTGTTGAGCTAGCTAGAACCATGGTCTCGCTTATGGAGATTGTGCCCGTCGCCGTTTTAACTGTTGGGTTGAGCGCCCCTGCAACAACAGTCTTGGGCTCCCACTCACTGTTACTGTTGTTCCAACCAAGGAGCTGGCCGTCTGTTGGCGCGACCGTTGTCGTGTCAACATCGCTGAGATCGTTAATCTGCCTGACTGCTGACTGAGGTTCCCACTCACTGTTACTGTCATTCCAAGTCAGTACATCCTGATCGACTGGAGCTGTTGTCGTTGTATCAACATCATTCAAATCACCTATGACTAACGTTGCAACGTAATTCTCAAGCGTTGTTCTTATCGTGTTAAACCAGGAATGCTCGATGTCCTCACCATTGCTTCTAACTGGTATACTTGCAAAAAATCCCATTTTTAAATCCCCTATCCTACGTAGTAAAGAACGATCAAACCACTGGCGCCAGCGCCACCGTTACCACCGGTATTGTTACCAGAACCAGCACCGCCGCCGCCGCCGCCGCCTCCACCTTCAATGGTGCCTGCCGTACCTGATGTTGGAGTTGCGTTACCGCCTGTTCCGCCAGCGCCGCCAATACCAACTGCAGCGCCGCCGCCACCGCCGCCGCCGCCTGTTGAGGCCGTACCAGCTGTAGTCCCAGCGAGTCCCCCGGCTGCTCTAGGTGAAGTCTGTCCCGAGTTTCCATTTCCTGAGTTTCCAGTTGCACTGTCTGATCCAGGACCACCGTTACCGCCAAGGGCATTCAAGTTCCCACTGACGATGGACACAGCGCCGCCGTCGCCAGCAAGACCACCGGTTGTCGTATCGTTTAGAAGACCGCCGTTTCCGAAGTCCCCGCCGGGAACTGTTATCGTCCAAATGCCTGAGGTAATCGAAGTATCACCACCAACAGCACCATTACCACCGTCAAGGCTCGCGCCACCAGAGCCAGCAGCACCACCAGCCCCTACAACTAACGTCAGCGTCTCTCCTGGCGTTGTAATCAGGGACTCCATAAGAACACCCCCCCCAGCTCCGCCGCCTCCGCCGCCGCCTCCGCCGCCACCAGCACCCGTACCACCACCAGCTCCGCCGCCGCCGCCGCCGCCGACAAGCAACGCGATAACACCAGTCGTATCTGCTGGAACTACCCATGACCCACTCGCAGTGAAGTTAACTGATTTCATCTTCGTTAGAACACCCGAGTTAGGAAAACTACTCGCAGTTATTCCGTTGGCATCTATGCGAGCAACCTCAGACGCCCCAACGTTGAATACCAGCTCGCCTGAATCATCGCTCAACGAAATACCGCTGGCAGTTGCTCCGATATTAAGAACGCCCTTGATGAATGCGTTTAACCAACCGAAAGTTGATGAACCTAGAGACCCGGCCTGGTCCGTTGCTACACCTGAGGTATTACGAGGAACATGACTGTTCGTTAACGCATCCTTGATAGCGTTGTGGTCTGTTGACGGAATGATCGTTCCATCGGTCGCCGTTGGTATGTTGTTAGTTCCCATTACCTAAATCTCCTTGATCTTAAAAATTAATTCTTGATTCTTCGTGTTTATATTAATGCCAAGTATCTTCATTGGCGTCTCTTTACTTATCGTTATTGAAAACTGGCCGAACCCATAACGTGACTGACCATAAACAGCTACGCCATAAATCGGTAACTCGCCATCTGTTTCAGCTGGGGTGTATGTTGTAGGATAATCAACGCGGACTTGATCTAGCATCGTGATGTCTAGCATGTCTGGAGCAATGGAAGCTGTTAGCTGAAACGACATCTTCTTTAACTTGAATTGTGTTCGCTGAGCGTTGAGTATCTCCTGTCTCTTCACCGTGTTTGTTATCGAGTCAAACGAGATGGACTTCTTCCTAATTCCGTTGGCTTGAATTGACTCAAGATCAGAGGCTACCAGGTTAACGTTATCCCAAGTCCAGAAGTTAAACACTTGATTCAACCCAGTGGAAACATCGCTGATCTTCTTTATATTTTCAATCCCGTCATTAGAGGCTTGGCCGATGAAAGTAAATGTCGACGCAGCACCACCATCTCTTGATCTAATAAATACAGTCTGGTTCTTGATATACATAACCGAGTTAGACTGAAATAAAAGTTCATCTAAAGATTCCTTAACAGTCTGGTTCTCAAAGTTAGCAACGTTATCTAAAGTCTGATCTAGGCCGACGTTAATATTCACCGCACTAACAGTTAGATACTCTGTGATAGATGACTGATTGAGTATCGTCAGAAGAGCAGCTGAATAAAGGTCACCAGCGTTAAGCGAAGAAAAAGGAGTCTCTACCCCAGTGAAAATGGAATCAGTACTCAGAACTCGAAAAGACACTCTCTGGTCATCGATATCAAGCTTGGTTGCCTCATCGTTTAAAACCCCAGTGAGAACGTCAATCTCCTGATTAATACTGGCTCCATGCGAAGCACCACACACTGCGATACCGCAAACAGGACCATGATCGTGTGGACTCCACGTTAACTTGAACTGTGAACCAGCCCTTCTGGTTCTAAAAATACTCTGTAGAGTATCAACATCAGAGTACGCACCATGCTCGTTTCTCAACTTTAAACTGAATTCGTTAAAGCGAAATAATCCAACATTGAATTCGTTATTATCAATCTGCTGATTGATCGTGCCCATACTGTTGAAATCGATATCCTCAGTAACTTCGATAAAGCCTGTGAAATCTCCAGTGTCCCCTCTTGGGTTTATATAAGCTCTGAATCTAGACATTATCCAATGGCCTCACGCAATCTCATGAGTATTCTTAGGCCGTTCCTATAGACTCCACTAACCCACTCAGGAGAGTAATCGTTAATGGCTCTAACCAAATAAATATCCTCGTCACGATATCCGATTCGCTGTTGACCGAACTGAGATTCTTTACCACCACTTAGCCACATGAGAACCCCACGCTTACCAAGGTAAATCTCCTCGACTATCTCCAAATCAGCATCCTTATTCCAGTTCCTAACTGATAGATCAGCCTCGAACCCGCCGACACTCTCAACCACGTTGACCTTACCACTTAACATTGAGCTTACTTTCTTGTTAGTTGTATGCCTTGGCTTGCGAATAACTGGCCACCCCTCGAGCTGACCTGATATTAGTTTTTCAGTTATAATAACTTGCCGCATTTTCTTATCAGCATCAGCAACGAAAGTTCCTGTAATAACTAGCTGTAGAGCTGAGGTTGTTACTGTTGGAAACTCGTGAAACGTTGTTTTCGCAGTATTACCAGTTACGTTAATAGGAGTACTGAAATCAACGTACGCTGATCCATCCCAGTACTTGAGCGTGTACCCCTTAAAGTTATGAAGAATAAATAATACAGAATCAACATCGCGCTCTTCTGTTAGATTAAATTCAAGGACTGTTTTCGCAGCATCATTAGACCCTGTTGTTAACCAAGCTGAAACGTTGTTCCTGTTACGCAGGAAATCAACGAATGTTTGCCCGTTGTTAGTCGCTGTTGGATCGGTAACTGTTATAGAGGCCTGAACGTTTGAAATATCAAGCTTGCTCTTTTTGAAAAATCTAATCTGACCCGTGTCTGTTGATGACATTAAAAACCACCTGTTCCTATCGCTCCACGCTCTTGAAGTTTTTGCTCAATAAAAGGTATCGCATCATCTGTAAATCCTACAACAACTTGTTGCGACGTCCCAGTATCACCCTCTGGATCAACCTCTGGTCTTCCAACCGCTGTTATAAAATCAGGAGCCAATGCCTGTGGAACCACTAGCTCACCTGGCTGAAGTAGTGCTGGAATTCTATCGTTGGATCCGCCAATACCATCAGGAACAATACCACCACGCTGTGCTGAGATAACCGAAGCCGCTTGCTCAGCTCCGAACGCTGTTAACGCCGCCGCCGCTGCGATACCAAGACCAGGACCCACGATAGGAATCCCAGCTAGAGCTGAATACGCTCCAATAGCACCCTCAGCAGTCTTGATACCTATCTGAACAAGAGAGGCCGCCTTACCAATGCTCTTCAGTTGTGAGTTTTTAGACTGAGTTAACTGTACAAGTTGTCCTGCCGTTTGATCTGCAAGCATAACTTCTTCTGATGAGAAGAACTGATTTAATTTCGCAACAGCAGTTCCAAATTTCTGTTCATCCTTAATGAATCGATTTCTGCGAGCAATATTCTCTTTGAGCTGTTCAGCAGCGGCTTCCTTCTCAGCTTCACGCTTAGTAAGGATTGTTTCTTGAGCTTTTTGAATGTCTTGCTCATCAAGAAGATCACGCTGCTCTTCAGAAAGTTCACTGAGTTCTAATTTCAGTGCAGCTTCTTCTTCAGCTTGCTCTTGAATTCTCTCTAGTCTTGCAGCATCACGCTCTTGTTGTTTCGCTAACTGCTCTTCAGCGTTCTGATCATTAATCGTATTAATCGAATCGAACTGGCCTTGAAGAATTTCAAGCTCTCGTTGATTCGCATCAAGTGTGACCTGTTCTTTCGCGTTAAGCTTATCTTTAGCTGATAGTTCAGCGTTTTCCTTCTCAAGATTATCAATAGATCTTAGAAGATTTAACTGAGTTTCCTTGAGCTTAATCTCATCGTCGAACGCTTTCTTTTCTTCATCGGCAAGCCTCTGAAGTTCAGCGTCCTTAATTTCAACCCTATCTAGTGCGGCTCTCTCAGCTTGCGCTGTGAGTAGTTCGTTTTGTCTTTCACGAATGTCTCTGATTCTTCGAGCGGCTTCTTCTTCTTTCTTTAATAACTCTTCCCCGCCAGAGGTATCTCGGGCTCGCTCAACGGCCGGCGCTCTGATAGCTTCCGGTTGAGTCGTTTCAGCCACCTCTGGAGCCGGAACCTCTGGAGCCTCAGCCTCAGCAATCGAGTTGTTGTATGCTTCAGTGAAAGCCTTGCCGGCCTCGTCAGCAATCTCACTGCTCGCCTTAAGTGTCTCTGTCTTAATCTTCTCAAGACTAGCTTTAACTTTATCGACATCGAAGGTGAAGAGTCCAACAAGTAACTCAGATACTCCTTGAAGAGATCTAAAGAAAGCCGATGAGAAGTTTTCAGTAGCAGCCTTAAGAGCTGCGAACGTTCCAACAGCCGCGGCCCTTGCTTCCTTGAAGTTCGTGATAAGTAAACTTAGAGCAACAAGCACTAAACCAATGCCGGTGGCCGCTGCGAAACCTCGAGCTGTTGTTGTCGCCGCGATAAGACCTGTTCTAAATAAAGCTATCGCTCTAGCTCCAAGACCAACTGCGAGGTTGTAAGCCTTTTGAACTTTCGTTGTGAAACCTAGAGTGGTGTTAACGACTGTTAGTATGGCTTTAAGTTTTAGATAACCAAGAGTCAGAGCTGAAACAAGAGCAACGGTTCCTGTTATTATACCACCATACTTAATAAATAGGGCTATGCCCTTAACAAGTGAACTGTTGCTTGAGTTGTTTTCTTTTATGAAGTCTTTCAAACCAACAACAATGTCTGTATAAGCCGGGGCTAACTCAGTACCAACAGCCGTCGCAAGATTCGTCGTAACGTTAATTAGCTTCTGTTGCTCAGACCCTGCTGTAGCGTACGCTCTAGCGGCCTCTTCATTTAGAGCCGTCGCGTTCTCAGTCTCATCATTAGCGAGCTGTAGCGCTCTACCAACAAGCTCAGAATTCTGAGCCAATACAGGTAATACCTTAAGTATCTCATCACCTTTAAGATTAAACTGAGCTAACGCCTCGGCTGTTGAGCCACCAGCAGCTCCGATCTCACCAATACCATTCGAGAATGCCTGAAACACTCCGATGGCATCTTTGCCGAATCTCTCTTGAAGCTCATCAGCAGCAATACCCGTGATCTGTGATAACCTTAGAAGCCCGTCGCCACCCTGCCTAATCGTATTATCGATTTCTCTAAACGCTCGCCCGACTGCGGAACCTCCAAGCTGGGCCTGAACACCAACGGACTTCAGGGCCGCTGAAAGTGCTGCGGCTTGAGCTGATGTTACTCCAAAAACAGATGTTGATCTTGACACCTCAGTGGCAACCTTAACAATCTCTGATTCAGTTGCTGCGAAGTTGTTTCCGAGGGACACGATAACTGAACCGAACGTGTCGATAGTATCAATGCTTTCGTTAGTTACGTTCAAGATACGAGTTAGAGCTGTCGCCGCTTCTTCTCCACTTAAGTCAGTGGCGACCCCCAATTTCGCCACGGTCTCAGTGAACTTCAGAAGATTCTCTTCACCTGTTACACCCAACTGACCTGCTGCTTGAGCAATACCCAGTAACTCGTTAGTAGCAACCGGTATTTCTTCAGAGAGTCGTTGAATACTTGAACCGAACTGCTCGAGTCTTTTACCTTCAAGATTCGCGGTTTTGCCGACACCGACTAGAGCTTTCTCGAAATCAACAAAGTTTTTAAGGGCAACTGCTGCTGTTCCTGCGAATGCTGCGAACGCGACTGCTGAGACTTTCGCAACCTGCGTTAAGGACTTCTCAAGGTCCTTGGTTTTCCTTTTAACTCTGTCTAATTCATCGGTAAAATTTTTGGCTGTACCGTTAATCCGTATCAGTAATTCTTGATCTGCTGCCATCCTGGTGTTTCTTCCTTAGTCGACTTAATAAAGCTTGCGCTTGTTGATCTTCTTCTTTTCGTTTCTCCCTTGAAACTATTCTTGGCTTAATTGCCCCTGCACCTTGTATTTTTTTATCATGAAGTTTGGCTTGTCTTTCAAACTCCTCTAAATTCTTATTCTCTATGGTCTTCTTAATGGTGTGAATCTGACGTAACGTAAGAGCATAGAACTTATCCAAGTCGTAACCGTATCGAGCAGCAAAAAGATCATAGAATTCTGAAAAACAAGCTTCGTCGACCCTTGTGCTGCTAAAGACTTTTTTAGTTCGAGGTCCTCCTCTAACTCTTCAATATGAGGTTGGCTGACTCCTAAAGTCTTAACCACACACTTGTATATTTCCACAACCTTATCCCAATAACGATCACCCTTATATTCAACTTGAATCTTATTTAAAAAATTAGTGTACGTTCCGAAGTAAACTTTGCGTCTCATCAAGTGCCACGCCACTCGCAAGTAACAGTCAGCATCCTTGATGTCTGAGATTCTATTAGATAAAACTTCAATGCCGTCTTTGTTTTCTTCTGTTGCGAATTCGTTGTAAGCCCAGACTTGAGCTTGAAGGTCGAACGCTCTTAGCGTGAACTCTTGATTGTCGAGCTCGAACTTCGCACTCGTAGGGTTTAACTCATGATACTTCACTAGAGACCTCTGCATTTATTATAGTTGATCAGTGACCATTTTCAACTTATTATTAGTAATACGTTTTGTTATTACAAGGAGTTATACAATGCGACTGAAGAAAAAAAATAACACCAAGACTGAAACCATTAGCTTCAGAGTTAGTAAGAGTGAACTCAACAAAATGAAAATAAAAGCTCAGTTATACACGGAAGGTAACCTGAGTGAGTGGATCGTTTTCTCTACCCTAAATCATAGACCAAACAAAGGCGACTTTGAAGAAGCCCCCCACAAATGAGGGGCTTTAAACTTAGCAACTAGTTGCTTCGCCAGCAGTGGCAACAATCTTCGCGATAGCGTTTTCACACTCATCGTAAAGAAGATCAACCGTGAGCTCTGGAACAGAGAACACTGTCTCTTCAAGAGCGATAGGAAAACCTGTTCCAACAGCCTTGTACATCTCAATCTCGAAAAGAGATCCGTCAGCACGTTTAGCTGATAACGCAACGATTCCATGCTCTGGGAAAGTTGTCGTAGATTTACCGATAACGATCTCGCTCACACCACCGTGAGCCGCTGCAACCTTAAGGATCGCAGTATCGTCAGCAGTCATTCCGATAGTCCCTGAACCACCAGTGATCTCAAGACCGAAATTCGGAATATCGGCAGCAGTTGAAGCAACCACTGTGATTGGCGTAGCCGTGATCTTTAAAAGATCGTTTTCGTAAACAGCGTCTGTGCCTTTATCAAAAGCGATGTCAGACATAACGAAGACATCAACAGTTGTAGCACTTACAGCTTTGATTACATAAGAACCATCCTTAAGATCAGCTTCAGAACCAGACTTGATAGTTACACTGGCGATACCAGTCGTTGCGTCAATTACTGATGTTCCATTCTTATTCGCAGCAGCATCAACTATTGTCCCAAGAGTAGCAGCGGCTGTTTGAGTCGCTGTTGCACCTAAGTAAAGCTCGAACAAAAAGTCTGGCATAGACTTAACAGTCGATGTGAAAGTTGAATCGATTGTTTTAGACTCACTCGCCCATGCGAACTTGTTAGAACCACCAAAAAGCTTCTCTGTTTCAGCCGCGAAACTAATAGTTCCACCACCGATTACTTTAAAAATACCATACGGCAAACCGTCTGTTCGACGATAAGGTGCCATACTATGGATACCATATACAATTCTATTGCTTGATAAAGCCATATTAAATTACTCCTTCAGTTTTTAAATTTTGAAGATACTTCTTAGGCACTTTAACTTCTTCACCTTCCTTGATTTCAAATCGATCACCATTGTGAGAAATCACGAAATCTTTTTTGGCGATAAGCTTCTTTGCCTTTGGAAGATCACCAACGACCTTCTCTTTCTTACCTTCTCCAAACATAATTAACTCCTTACCTGATACCAATAGAAGCGGTTATATTGATTCCAGACATCCTTAACATTTTGCCACTGATATCCACTAAAGTTGGTGACAAACTATCAACCTGAATATTGCCATAACCACGAATCTTATCGAAGTTTTCTAAGGCAATGTCTTGAAGGGCGCGTGTATATCTTAATAATTGAAATATAGTTGATTCCTTGAGCTGCTCACCCCTGTCCGGGATGACAACCTCAATGAAAATAGTGACATTTTGTTTAGCACCATCGAACTGGTTCTGCTCTAAATCAATGTCACGCAATCCCCAACAAACAAACTGAGGATAACTATGCACAGTTGGTATATGATTCATATACCAAGCACTAGTACTAATCCTGCTAATCGAAAAGTCATCATCTGTCTCTGGAGTTATCGTAGTTTTCTCAGTGTTAATACAGTCGATCTTATCGTTAAGATTATCGCGAAAGATCTTCTTAACATCTATTAATAAACTCTCTACATCGTATTTAAATGCTGCCATTATACTTTCGCACTCCCCGACAAAACTTGTGCTACATAATCGTTAACAATATTAGTCCAAGCTTCGATTCGACCTGACACCAACGCGTCTTTGGACCTCTCAGCCGGGCCACCATCAATGAAAATCATCTTTCTCTGAGGTAACTTATTCCTCGGCTTATCAGATTGATGATATATAGCGTATGGGACTTTCGTACCCATTACAAGAGTTTGTCTGCCTGCAAAAAACTCTGCTTCGTTGGCGTTCTTGCCACTCAGTGATCGCTCTAAACGACCTTTTCTTTTTAGAATAGGATAAATAAATCCAACTTCTTTTTCTTTAGCTTTCTTATAGTTAGGAGATAGATCCTCATACAAACCAGGACCTTTTAGAGAGAAGATCTTTTTATTACCTTTATAAAAATGATTGGCTATTAAACCGAACGGAATACGAAAGTCACTGATTTTCTCAGCAGCATTATCGAGTACCGTTGTGAACTCTTTATCATTCTCGGTTATAAAGCTAATAATTGGATCAGGCATCTACCAGTTATCCCCACCCTTTTTAATCGTAGCAACGTTCTTACTTGATCCGAAAACAGCACCAGTCTTAGGACTGATTGTCTTTCTAACAGCATCAGCAAGCTGTAACCTAGGATCAACCCACTCACAACAATCGCTATCCCATGTAGGAATAATCTGATCTAGCATCATGTTCGCCTTCTTCTCAAGATTCGTCTGAACCTCTTGATTCTTGTCCGAAAGCTCTTCCCTAGCCTCAAGTATAGTTTTAATGATGTGAGCCACTTTATACTTGGCAATTCTGCCAATAACAAGTAGCGCCTCTGTCCCAGTAATAGGAGTTACGTAGTAATCTGAAAGTAAACCGTTTATCTCAGCGTCAACCTCAGCAATAAAGTCATCAACATCTTCTGTTGTTACCGCTGTATTTGTCTGTTCATCCCCAGTATCAGCTTCAATGGTGATACCTCTAAACATTGATTTAACTTTCGCAAGTGTTGTGTAAGCCATACTCTCCCCTTATCCGAACCAGTGACCCATTAGAAAACCTACAGAAAATCCTATTAATGAAGGCACTATAAACGGATGCTTCTCAGACCACTTAATTATTCTTTGAGAGTACGTCACTCTCTTCGTTAAATATAACCATAGATCAACAAGCAATATCGCCAATAACCAAAAAAGCATTAAGAAATTTGTTAAGTCCATGCGTAGTTCCCCACTAATTGAAAGGCTAAAAGCTGCATGACTGACACTCCACCGAACTCAACAATCTGAGTGTCTAGCATTGCAAGTCTGGCAACATCAGCCTCAGCTTTTAATGCATTCTCAAACGATAACGAACCATGCACGCCAACGTAGTCGTCTATCTCTGTTCCATACCATTCATAAAGTGAATCAACTATTGTTTGACCACTTGGCAATTGCTCGGCGTTCTTTACAAGGTCTGTGATTCGACCTGCACGAACCTCTTGGTTGAGCTCACCTAAAGACTTCACTGTCATAGGCTTTGAGATCTCTTGCTCCATAAATACAGTCAACCCATCGGACTCGTAAAACTTAATGGTTCTTATCGGATCTATGATGTTTCGATTTCCCTCGTCCATCACATAGCTATATTCAACAGCTACTCGTAACTCTGAACCGTCCTCTGGAATGGTACTATCTATGTAACGCCGAACAGTCTTAGCACCCCTTGAATAATCCCATGCTGTTGGATGAATGCCGAACCACTTCAAGTTTTTAACGTTCGTAGTCTTAAGCTCGTTTTCAGAAAATATATCTAATAAATCGACCATTATCCCCACTCCATTAAAGAGATTCGACCCCTGTAAATAGCAGGCTCAATGTTAGTGTTTGATCCTGCAAAATAAATGCTTATCGTGTTAGACCCTGCTGTTAAGTTAACAATCTCGTGCATTGTCGCTAAATGCCTTTGATTTGTCCCACTGTTCGCTGTGCCGCCACCTGTTGTTGGAAGCGTAACACCAGCACCGCCCGTGTCCTTAGGCTCTTGCCTGTGATCCCATATCACAGCACCATTCACTCTGAGCTCTGCTATAAAATCCTGGGCCCCATCGTTTAGTGACCAAACGTAAGACCAATCAAGCTTATAATCTTTAGTCGTTGGAACACTCGTTGTTAATTCTAAGTAAGGCTCTAACGTAGTGGTCTGATTAATAAGACCTATAGTGTCCACTATCGTGTCAACGTATGGTCTCGCTAAATCAGCTATCTCTTGAGCCGTTGTTTTCTTAATATTAAAAGAGTCTGAGGAGTCTGCAATCAAGACCTCATCTGCACTCTGAGGAGCCACGGATGTTTCAGGATTAATATCCACGTTAAGCGTGCGAGTTGCAGTAATGTCACCACCACCACTTAGCCCTGATCCACCATTGATATCAACTGCACTATGATCTATATGCTCATTGCCTACATAGTTCTGTAAGGCGTTATGATTGATCTCTGACTCGTCCACATCAAACTGTAAGTCCTCGTCTCCACCGTCGTTGATCTCTGTCAACGTGATCTTTCCAGAACCAGCCGTGACCTTATCTAGTAGAAAGTTTCCAGTCGTGTCGTTAGACGTAACCTTAACCTTGAAGTCGTTTTCATTAGGAGACACTTTCATGTCTATCGCTAAGCGATTCACTCCACCGTCGTCGACAACGTCGACTAAACCGTTAGAATCCGTGTCGATAACTCTAGGATTCATTTGTTTTATCAAATCAATGCCGTCCGAAATACTTAAATCATCAGAGCCATCGTTAACAACAATGTCTGACACCCCAACGGGACCTATAATATCGCTCGAAGCTGCCCATAGATCATAATCATTGGCAGGTATCGTGTATTGATTTCCCACGCCAGGATTAATAGTCACACCAGTATCACTGATTGATATAGGACTAACCGTATCGTTTCTTAAAATCTTACTCATGGTAAACCACCGTTTATAATCAATCCAACTTGAGGATTTTTCGCACTTCCACTAGATATTTGAACAGCTATCTCTTGACCCGTTGTTAAAGGTAAAGAAACAGTAAAATCACCACCCCTTTGAGCTACAACTGAAACTGTTCCAACAAGACTTGGAACTCCACCACTATGCTCATAAACACTAACGTCGAATGTGCTCACTGTTTCGCTTGATACGAAGATACTAATAACCTCAGCGTCGATTAGAAAGTTAAGTCGACCTGCTTTATTACTTGGAACCGTATCGTTTAATAACCACGTTCCACTAGCTACGTTTCCACTACGTCCCCAAGTAAAACCCGGAGACGCGCTCACTGATAATGTGTCTTGAAAATAACGCCCCGGACTACCTGACACTAATAAACCTCGAAGTTGATTATCATTTTATAATCAGCCGTACCCGAGGCCGTCTTAACTTGAATCTGAGTCGGCTCACCCTTAACGTTATGAGACATAAACGCTTTTTTATCGTGATCATGAAACGTTGAGCCACCATCAAAACTAACTTGAAGTTCTGTACTACTCTTATTCCATATAGAAATACCACTGATAACTTTATCAGCCACAGCAGGCACGTTCGCAACCGAAGTGGTAGCAGTTCCACTGAAAGCTTCGCTGCTACCTAAGTTATCCGTTGTTTCAAATTCTTCACGTTGATAAGCCATTCAATCCTCTATTAAGGTGCTACACTCAAACTAATAGTTCCGTGAGCGTCCGTTAATGCTCCTCGTAACTGAGTTGCTCTAAGGACAAGTTCTTGAGTTCCACTCGCACCAGCAGTAAAGTTGATATTACTTAACGCTGTTGAGTGAGAGAAATCCCCTGGACCTGTTACGAATCGAGCAAGCTCATTCAAAGTTGAATCATCATTATGATATAAAACCCAAAGCATTGGTTGAAACGCTGAACCCATAGCCATGTTAGCCTCAACAACGTCGTTAACAGCAACAGCAACACTAACAACGTCTTGCTCTGTTGATAACGCGGCCATAGTCACGCTAGCACTTCCACTAGCTGGCGTACCAGATGCGAATGTAACGGGCACTTGACCAGCAGCACTTAACTGGGGTTTTACATCGTTCCCACCTGAATCTTTGTAGGCTAAAACACCAGCATGATTTCCAGTTGCCGCACTGGTAACACCATCCTGTCTAGATAATAATGGTTGACCCTCAGCCGAGCCATTCTCGATAATTGTAAACGTTTCTCTTGTTTCTGCCATAGTAACTCCTTTTACTTATGTGTCGTTTGCCATCAAATAGACTTCAATATCTTGCCCAATTTTACCATGCAGCATAGTGAAATCCACAGTGATAACTTCTGTTGTTAACGCGGCCCTACTAGGTAAGAACTCAACAGCAACGTTCATGTTCGCTGGTCCAGTTCTCCCGGAACCAATCACAGTAGAACCAACTTTAATCTCAAATTTTCCACTGGCGCGTGTTGTCACACGAACGTTAGTGATTTTTCTTGTCGTTGATGCTGGGACTGTTGAAGATAAAACCGTTAACGGAGTCCCTGATACGACTGTTGTAGCACTTGAAGGTAAATGAAACGACGAACCCTCTTCAACGATACTGACTGTGCCCTCTTTAACAACAACGCGCATTCTTTGTTCACGCGTTTGTTGGGTACTAGTGCCCGGTATGGGAGCACTGTCGCCATTCTCGTCTTCATATAATAACGGTTCGTCAGTTACTGCCATTAAGAGTCTTGCTCAGCTTTCTTTCTAGATACTTTTTTCTTAACTGGTTTCTCGTCACAACATAACTCACAGTAAACTTCAAATTGCTTGCTATTAAGTAACTTTTTCTCTTGTTCTTTGTTCTTAAACGTACACTCAACACCCTCGGTTGTGATTAAGTTCTCTCCGAGATGCATTCCATTCTTGCGAGCTCTCACAGGAGCATCAGCTTTCAATTTAATCTTCATTAAAATTCCCCTATAAAATAAGGCCCCCAATAAAGAGGGCCTTTAACACATTATGCGTTAGTTACTTTAATAGCTTTGTGCCAAACACCAAAACCGAATCCTACACGATAATCAACACCGAATAGAAGTTCTTTTCTCATGAATGCACGCTCACCTTTTTCAAGGCTCTCGAACTTAATCGCTTCACGCTTCTGCATAACCATTGGCTTGAGCATTCCACCAGCGTTCATAAGATACCAATCGTTAGTATCTACTAGTCTAGATGAAATTAATTTCTTAGCCGCACCTTTAAGAGTATTGGTAGTGTTGTTTAGCATTGAAGCTGACAACACTTCGTCAATAGTTCCTTCAAGATCAGGATGGGCAACAACGATAAGGTCATTCATTTCACCTTCGTTGCGTGGCTCACCTTGGTTGTCTTTAAAAGATCTCATGCGAGCACGAGCTCCAATAAAGTCAGCTTGAAATTGGGCAGTAGTTACACCAGTTCCAGTGTAAGTGTTATCTTGAGCTGCGCCACTCTCCATGTGAGAAGCTGAAAAGAACGGTACACCATCATAACCAAACTCAGTGTCACCAGCGATAAGTTGATCAAAGAAAAGCTTACGGGAGTGCGTACGCGCGCGAGAAGATAAGTCTCTGACACGAACTTTCGTTGCACCTAACTGATCATCGTCCATAACGTTACGATTAACTTTTAAAGTCGCTTCGTAGTCTTTGTTAGGGATTGTGTAATCATAATCAGGTAGACCAGAAAGTTGACGCTCGTCGAGCCACTCTCTCATCTGTGGAACCTCACCTAACCAACCATACTTTTCTTGGTCTGAGTTAGACTGAGTTGTCATGATCATCGGGATAACGTCCTGAGGATCTTCACCATTGTTAAAGGCTTTCATGAATTCTGCTCTTAGGCCTTTTTCTAAGAGTAAGTTATTGCTAATAATTCCCATTTAAAACTCCTCTTATGCTGCCGGCGCAGGGTTATTCTCTAACAATACCCAAACTTGAGTAGCAGATACAAATTTCTGAATCTTTCCAACGAGAACGTTAGAACCAGCCGTTTTAGTTATTGTTTGATCATCAGATGCATAAACAATTTCACCAACGTCAGCTTGAACAAATCCAGCACCAGTTAAAAGAAAACGACCATCATGGATGTGCTTGCAGTTCTTATCACCAGCAGCACCCGCAGAATTATCAACTTCTTCTTCAGCGATACCAGCGAACACAGCACCAGACTCAGCAGCACAAGGCGCTAAGAAACCAGCAGCGTTATGCATTACAAGTGCACCACGATAGATCACATCAACAGCACAAGGTGAATCAGCGATTACACCATGCTGCTCTTCAACATTAATACTTTCAGTTAGAGCCGCCATTATTGAACCCCTTCCTTGTTATACTTAACATAATCTTCTTCAGTCATATCAAGTTGTGCACAGATCTTCTTCTCAGCATCAGACAACTGAATTAAATCTTTGTTGTCAGCTTTGTCATCACCAGCAGCTTTAGTGTTCATCTTTTCAGATAAAGCTAAAACGTCAAGCATGTCTTTGCCTTCATTTAAAGCGTCAAGTTGTGCTTTGTTAATTTTACCGTCATCAAACAACTGCTTGTGAGAAGCTTGCTTCTCAGCTTGAGCTTTCTCTTCTTTTAAAGTTTTCACTTCTTCAGAAAGTTGTGTGATTTCGTTCTTCATACCTTGATTGGTAGTTTTAAGAGTATTCTCACTCAGCTTTAAAGTAGCGATATCTTTTTCAAGATCCGATACTTTAGCTGTGTGGTCACTCAATGCAATAGTTTCCACATTTGCTCCTTTAATTTGTTTATCTTTTAAACCAACAATGGCACCCATCTTTAGGAAAGGTCTATTCACGAGAGCGCCACCAAGTAGAGTGGGACCGTGAGCGATTCCTGTATGTGGATGCACCCAATTGAGATTAAACTCAGGACTGAAATACCTAAACTCTCGATCACTTAAACTAAGTGCTCCTTTAGGTGTCCATTTCACAACTCCTAATAGTGAGTTGCCATCTTCGCTCAAAAACACTTCATTCAACCACCCAGCCGCTTCTCGGGTTTCATGATCAAAGTCTAAAGAGACGTCGATGCCATACACTTTTTTCTCAAAATTATTTTTAAAACTTAATAAGTGTGCTTTAGTTAGCTCAACCTTACCGTAGTTAGGATGAAACCCGTTAACAACTTGGGCTAGCTCTATAATATATGGAAGATCAGATGAGAATTTCATCGACTTCTCTGGTAACTTAAACACTAACGGACTAACTTCTTCACTCATAGGCCTTAAGAAGCCTACAACAATCATCACGCCGTCTCTGATAACTATTTTCTTTAGAGTGTCCTCGATGAATCCGACCTCATCGAACATGTTAACGAGATACTTGTCATCTTCTTCGTCGATTCGCATCTCAGAAAAGATATGAGCCTTTAAAAACTCGTCGACTTGCTCAACTTGAGTGAACACAGACTTATCGAACTCGAGTCGCTGAGGTACTGAACCAGCCTCAATACCCTGCTCTTCAATGAACTTATCTATTTCTTCTTTAGCCTCGAAGATCTTCTTATCTAAGAGTAGTTCTTTTAATAAACTCATGCGCCAATCCTCTCTTTAGCTATCTCAAAGTACTTTTCTTCTTTTTCAATGCCGATGAATTTTCTGTTTAAGTTTTTACAAGCCACGCCTGTTGAGCCTGAACCCATTGTAAAGTCTAAGACTGTTTCATTTTCCAGAGTGTAGGTTTTGATTAGGTATTCTAGTAGTGCGACTGGTTTTTGGGTTGGATGCATATCCTTGGCCCAAAAGCTTTTAAAGTCTAGTACTGTGATAGGGTTTCTTTTTCCTGTATCAACTGGTCTGGCAAATGGCTTTAATCCTGGGTTATGGTGAACATGAGTATTGCCTACGCTATGCGTTTTTCTTCTGTCTATCAACTCTTCTGGTGCGTCCCACTTAATCGGAAAATAATTTATCTTCCCCGTGCCGAAAATGCTTATTATCTCATGCCTACCTAGAGGTCTATATTTAGCATAGGCAAAGCCGCCCTTTGTCTTTTTCCATATCCAGTCATATTTAAACATTTTCAAATTGCTCAATCTTAAGTGACTAGAAAATGGCTCACTTCCAAAAAGACAAATAGCTCCATTGTCTTTAACAATGCGCTTAAGTTCATTCCACATAGGCTCAAAAGGAATCACAGTATCCCACTTACAAGCTGTGGTGCCGTAAGGTGGATCGGTTAGAACCATGTCAATAGACTTGTCTGGTATTGATTTCATTAATTTGAGGCAGTCACCCAGAATCAGCATAACTCATCCTTGAAAGTGATTGATTTTTGAGCCTCTTCGCTTATAGGCGGCATCCCTGTTACCTCTGGAAGATTCGTGCTCGTCTTTAAGTTGGCCCTAATATAACTCTTGCAGTTGTGGTGAAGTGGGGGTTGATGTCGTACTAATTCTGTGTCTTCCACCCCGAAAGTTGTGCCTGCTAAAGTTGTACAAATTTGTGTCTTAGGATTGTTGTTTACGAACGTGTATGAAGCTAATGACTCCTGAACCTCAGGGTCTAATAAGAACGTGTTTCTCGTCTCGTTAACTATCGTTGCAGCAGCGTTCGCAGCAGCAGTGTCTTTAGCACCGCTGTTAATATTAGCGTCAGCCGCATCCTTAAGATCTTTCTTCAGTACTTCGATATCGTTCGTTGAAGCTTCACTGCTGTTGAACTGAAACGCCACACTGTCAGCAACAGACTGCGCTTCTTTATCTGTAAGAAGTCCAGCTTGTGAGGCTATTAGAATTTGAACTCGCTTAGGAAGAGACTTAAAGTCATTAAACTTAAACGTGTCCATTCCAAACTCTTTTAAGAGAGCGTCCGTGTTCTCAGAGAGTTTCACGTTCCTTTTGTCAGGTACTTCAGCCTTAGCCATGTCTAAGGACTGTCTAGCTGCTGAAGTCATTTCTGCTGATAACTCTTTTTTGAACTTAGCAACTCCACCGATCTTTACATTCTCAGTGGCTCTAAGCTTCTGATTCTCTGGAAGGTTCTTATAGTTCCTAAGAATATCAGCTATGTACTTATCTGAAATAGTTTTTAAGTGCCTGCGAATAACCTCAGCCATTAGAATCTCTTCAGACTCGATTAATTTTTTAGGATTTTCCTTAGACTCTTTAATTTCTTTGTTCTTTATCGGCTTACCAGTCTTGGTGCTAGGATCAATCACATGTACGTGATTAGGTCCAGACTTCGCAAGCGCTGTACGCCCGGTGACGTTTCCATCCTTGTCCAATAGATCATGATAGTGATTTTGACCGCGCTCGATGTTAGGTCCCGTGCCCTTGTGGTGATGACCTAAATCGTCAGCGAACTTTAAGGCTCGTCCGTCGTTAAAAGTATTATCATCACCAGCATTATCATCACTATCGTTCCGAAGATCAGTTGATCCATCATTGCTTTCCTCTTGAGTTTCTTGATTCTCAAGCATCTCACCCTCGGCTTTCTTAGGTAAGTTGAAAACCTTTCTTACGTGATCCTCTAACTGCTCGTCTTGTGAAACAACACCTGCGCCCGTGAGTCCGGTGATAACTTCCATTAACTCTTTGCCAGCGTTGTCAGTGATTCCACTATAAGACACCTCAGGATTCATGATTTCAGCATCACCGAAGTTTAACGCTATTAACTGAGGGATTAATACATGATTTAAAGTGTCTCGAATAATGTTCGCATAATAAACTAATCCTGCGAAGAAGAAATCTGATAAATCAGCAGACAAAGCATAAGCACCAGTGTTGCCACCAGTACCAAGCTCTAAGAATGAAGCAAGAATAGCTGATGCCATTTGTTCGTCTTCATTCTTTAAGACTGCAACGAGCTTTGTCGCATCGAAGTTGTTGTTCTGTAACTCTAACTCCCATCCCTCAGGATAAGTAATATAAGAGTTCTCAGCGCTAGTGAAACCTTTGAGAACCTCTACGGCCTCAGCGTACTCAGCATCGGTCTGTTTAATGTTCTTTGGAACTTTAAGGATAGGTGTCGGGATAGCGAAACGCTCGATACCTATGTATTGAAGCTCTGTTGCGAGAAGCTTTCTCTTATAAGGACCGTACACGTTTCTTAATAAAGGAAACCCGATGTTATCGCCCTCTTGCTCTGAGAAGAATAACAACAAGAAATCAGCCGGTATCTCAGCGTTAACTTGAATGTCGTAGTCAGACTCTTGCTTGATCCAAAGAAGTTCACCCGTTGTTCTGTCATGACACCATTCGGTGATAGTGCTCTGACGTCTAAAGCCTAGTTGAGCAAGACCCGTGTATTGACCGTGCTCTTTACTTTCTTTATTTTGATGAACAACCTCGAAGGCTGAATAACCGTGGGGCACCATGGTTAACGCTTCGTTTAGAAACTTAGTGAAGTTTAAATCTTTGAATAGAATTTGTTCTATAAGAGCAGCAGCCTCTAAATCCTTAGGCTCTTCTGAAACAGGCTCAACAGCCCACGTTGCAGACCTAATTGGATTGATAATCGCGTTAAGTATCTTGCGAACTTGAGGCTCTGAACGCCTCATCTTGTCATATATTTGTGCTGCTTGATAACCTTGTAATACTTCGATGTGGTCATCGGCGTTATGGACTTTACCAACAACATCAGTGCCTGACGCACCAAGAGGCTTGTCATGCCTTTTTAGAATTTCCCCCAAAGCTTATTCTCCCTAGATGCTAGTACTCTTTGACCCTTATTCCCGCTTTTCGTCTTTTCCGTTTCGACTGTTTTACGAGGGGCTTTTCTGATGTGTGTCCTTTAAAGCTTCCAAACTGAATGTTAACATACCTACAGTAATTCGCCAAAGCTAAAGAGTCACTGTAATCCGGGCTAGGTCTGCCCGTCCTAGCCTTGTAATCTTTCTTAGATTCAATAACGATGCGTCCCTTGCTGTCAAACTTATATTCTATCGTAGGAAGCTCCTCAGCATATATAGATTCATTTAGCAATGACATCTTGTGTCGCACATCGTCGCCTAATAGATCGAAGATCTTCGCTTTGAGATTAGCGTACCTTGCTTTTTCTTGGTCTTGCTCTTCTTTATTCTGATCAGGATTGGCTGGACCACCACCGAAATGAACCTCTACTATCTGAACGTTCTTGCCAATGATTTTCTCACGTTGCTTCTCGACAAGTAAGTCGTAAACCCCAGCGCCTAAGCCCGTCGCATCGACTGCAACTATGCACGGGAGAGCTTTGTCCTCATTAATCTGATTGATCACCTGGCCTGTAACGAACGGTATGTCGCGCTTAACGAGCACCTTCAGATCTGTCTGATCGTAATCCCTGAGCTCAGTGATCACGGTCTTGTCCACACCGAACCTGGCCACATCAACGCCGATGAAGCGCTTCTGGTATGGGCCGCCCTTATCCACACGCTCCACAGCTTTTTGCACATCCTCGTACTGAACAAGAACATTGTCTTCAGTTTTCGGAAACTCACCGAACACTTTAGAAAGCACAAGGGGGTGCTCAAGCCCCAGGCGCATGACATAAGGAACTACAAATTGAGCCGTTAGTAAGTACGGGACGGGCTTCTTATAACTCTGTATCTCGGTTATGCGTTCATCGTCCTGCAAAACAGAGAGTCTGTCTATCTCATCCTGCAATGACTCCTTATCAACTAGCCCATTGGCTATAAGGTTAGGCGAATCGAAGCACGTTATGGTCTCACTGTGCCATGATGGATCTGAGAAACATTCGAAGAACTTACAGTTTTTTGTGGTCGGGTTGGCGATCGAGACGAACTTCACGGTGACACCTGAGGTGAGTAGACCTTGAGCCATGACCCAAACATCGTCTGGCACACCAACACCCTCATCAAAAATAATCAGAATGTTTCTACTGTGGAATCCCTGAAACGTTGAACCCTGCTGCTCCTTACTTGTGCTCGCTGCTTTAGTTTGAGGGCTAAAGCCCATGGCAAACCATTTATCACTTATATTAAGAGACGTATCGAGCAGCTTACCACCAAGCTTTACTTTAGAAGACTTGTAAGCGTCTCTAAGCTCACCCCATAGAAGCGCTCTAACCTGCCGGTGCGTCGGAGCTGTTGTGATAACTATCGAGTCCTCGTACATATAGAAAAACCAAAGAGCCACACGTGCCATGAGCCAAGTCTTACCAACTGAGTGGCACGCTTTAACTGCTACATTGTCATACTTATAAACAGCGTCGCTTACACGCTTCTGATAATCTTCGATTGAAGCTGTACCAAGAACATCAGTCATCCACTTAGAGGGTGACGTCTCGTATTGTCTGATTATTTCTGAATCACTCAGCACTGTCTTTAGCGTCCACGTCTACAACGTCACCAGAGATTTGTTTAGATTCATTCTCACGCACCTGCTTGACCCAGTCGACAAAAGAGTCTGCTACCCCGTGCTCTACGTCGATCTTGTCTTGCCACTTGTTGAGGTTCTTTAGACAAAAGATCATCATGGCTGTGTTGCCGTTATTAGCCATTTTTAATGCGTTGCGGACTAGGGTTAGGCGCGTATCTACCATGTATTTGTCTCGAAACTCTGCAAACGTCGAGTCCTCATACTCTCTGCATCGCCTCATTATAGTGTCCTCGGAGACATCGAAGAAAGCTGCACAGTCTCTTAGAGAAGGCCTCAGCCTACAGATAGCCTTGAGTTGATCATGGCTTAGTTCTTTGATTAAAGGTTTCTTATTGGCCATTAGCTATCCCATATTGAGAATTTATTTTTTGCCAAGCCACCCCTGTTCGTTATCGGCAGATGAAAACTTAACTTTAATACTAAAGTTTTTCTTAAGTAAGCCGATACATTATTATAAGCAAAGGAGCTTGATATGAAAAACTTAAACGAGATTAACGAAGTAACAGTAACGTACTTAGAAACTCCAGCTGATTTATATGAATTAACAGCTTTAAATATCGGCTTGCCTAGCTGCTTTGAGGTAACTAAACCAAACCTGATAAGCTTCATTAGAAACTGTTTAAAAAAAGAAATCTTTGAAATAGAAGAATTTAAAATCACAGAAACTCGTCCCTGCGAATAGGGACTAGCTTCACAACTCAGAGGGAGCCTCAAGTCTGGCCTCCTTGCCTGAATATTTTTCCCACCTAGATAGTATCACATTATGCCAATCATCGTTTCTATCGAAATACCTGTGGCAACTTGAACACAATTTAATCCAGTCTTTCATATCTCTCATATACTTTCCGCTTATATTCGCCCACTCGACTCTTGGATTGGTTCCACTGCAATTAAAGCAAATATCAGGCTTACCATATTGTTTTGTCATCCATTTATGAACTGCCGAGTAAGTAGCCTTTTCACCTTTCCAAGCGTGGTGATTCTGGTTTTTTCTAAACTCAAAGGCGCAATCTCTTGAGCAAAACTTTTTCGCTCGCATTGGTATTGACTCTTTGCAGTTTGCGCATTCAACATTTCTATACTTACCTCTCTTAGACCAGCAATCTTTCCCGCAATACTTTTGCTTACGGTTTACTGTGTCTCCCCTCGGAATGAACTGATTTCGGCATACGGGACACTTTCTTTTAATGGTCCGCTCTGATCCTCTATTAGATAAGCCTCTTTGTCTGTGTACTTTTTCCATCGTTCAATAATAACTGATACATAATGCGGGTCAAGCTCGGACATAAAGCACTTACGGTTTGTCTTTTCACAAGCTATTAGTGTTGAGCCTGAGCCGCCGAAGTAATCTAGAATGTTTATTTTCTTATCAGCCCATTCGTCAAAATATTTAAGGATCAACTCAATAGGCTTTTGTGTGGGATGAAGCCTTTTTTCACCCTTTTCCTTATTCATCACACCAGTCCAAGGAACTGAAAATAACTTTTTTCTACGATCTCTATTAGTCCAACAAATCTCAAAATCAGAATTAAAAAGAGCCTTAACTTTTGACTGAGCTTGTGTTTTTTTTGACCACACCGAAAAGGCACCGTCTTGCGGTAAGTCTTGACAATAATAATTAGCACCCCACCAGAATTGAAAGTCTATAGATGGGTCATAAACTTTTTTAAAATGCTCTGAAGAATCGTCATTTAGTATTTTTCCAAACTTGCTATTCTTTAAACTCCCTGCATAAGAGTTGATATTTTTTGTATCGTCATACAAAATCCCATAAGGCGGATCAGTAAAAACCATGTCAGGTTTCTCACCACCCATAAGCTTTTCAACCGCCAAGATATCTGTTGAGTCACCACAGAGCAAACGATGCTCACCTAATATCCAAAGGTCGCCTGGCTTACATCGAGTCTCGACATCGCCTGGGACATCGTCTTCGATCTCGTCCTTAGCTTCATCTGCCTCAAGTGGCAGTTCAAAATCATCCATACCAAGTAATTCAAAATCACTATCCTCAAGCTCAAGCTCGTGAATGCCCTCGATCATGAACGCGTCGTCGTGTTCGGCGAGCTCTGCGATCTTATTGTCTGCGACCATGTCTTGAAACTCTTGAGCTTCTGATTCGTAGTCTTGGTAATCAACTGCTACCTCAGCCCACCCAAGGCTCTGTATCGCGCTCAATCGACCATGACCCTTAACTATGAAGCCTGACCTGTTTGAAACCACTACAGGCGAACGTTGGCCTTGGTGCTTGATAATCTTAGCAAGCATCTTAATCTGTTTGTCTGGGTGTTTGTTCGGGTTCTTTGGATTCGGTACGAGTTTTGCGATATCTTCGATTTTGTCGTAAGCACATTTGAACTGATTCATGATGAAAGTCTTACACTTTGTAATTACAGAATCAAGCCATTTAAATTATTACTGCCACCTATCAAGGGCTCTCCAGTAGCGAATGGTTTTGTTGCTGATGTTGTAGCGAGGATTGTCTGGGGCGGCCCGGTTTCCTATTTCTCTTAAGCCGAATTCACGTGCACACTTTTTGAACATCTCATTTGAGATATAGAATCCGAGCAGAGATTCGAGCAGGCGTTTAATTTCCAGGCTGGTGATTGCTGGGTTAACCTGCTTAACTTTTATAACATCACGCACCAAGATCTGCTTAATGATGAACTCTTTTTGCTGGTTGTTTGGCTCCACTTGCTCACCTCTCCTTAGACACTCTCAAATATCTAACTGATAATTGATTTCAATATTACCCATCATACCGACCTAAAGTACTTTTTTATTCAAAATATTTTTTTTTATTTTTTTTACCTTTATTCTTTATATATATATATATTTATTTATTTATTAAAAATATATATATAGGTTGGTAGGTAGGTTATAACACTAAAATCATTAAGGAATTTTTAACCAACCGACCTTTTAGCATACCAACCATGGTTGACTTAAATGATAACTACTCGCAACAAAAATCATGCCAAAAAAATGCGCGCCTAGTCAACCAACCTTTAGCGCGCCAACGTCATTCAGAAACTAAGACAACCCCTTCCCAGCCCCTGGGCCTTGTGCTTGTTTTTTTAACACTATTAAACTTCTTAAAGTGATTCCCAACTCTAGTATCAAAGCTTCTTCTTCGATAATTATGTTTAGGCCCAACGAATTTCTGGAATTCTTCCCACAGAGTCTCAGTGGTAATGCTTGGATCAAAGAACGGATCTTGATTGAATGACCGAACAGTCTGTCGGTCTTCCTCAGACAAGACCTCCCATGCTCTAACACGCTGGTCCACGAAATCAAGAAACGGATCGGACTTGAGTACGAGTTCCTTAAAGCGTTCTTTTCCTGACTCGACTTGAGTGAACTCACCACGTTTCTGGACTTCTTTAAAGGCCATCATGCAGCGATGAATGATAGCTCCGTACTCAGGCTTCATCTGTTCAAAGATATTCTTAATCTTTAACTGAGGGTTCTTCTCAAGATCAGTAACGCATGGGACAATCATCAGTCGTCTTTCCATCCCGGCAGTCGTATCAGGCAGAAACGGCATCTCGTTATAGCTGATTATAAATTTAGCGTAGTTGATATAGCTAAAGCTCTTCATATGTTTCGGCTCAACCATGACCGGATCCCCACCAGTTAGTTTTTTGAGCATCCCGGTGGCAGAGAACGCTGATTTAGGTTCCTCACTACAGAAGTTAGCCAGTTTTCCGACGAGCGAGTCGACTGAGAATCTATTATCTTTGAGTGAGACTAGAGATTCAGCCGAGGTGTTCTCCATTCCTATAACGTTTTGAATGACTTTGATGAGTGTTGTTTTCCCGTTGGCTCCACCACCGTCGAGAATAAGGACCTTATTGAACTGGTTGTAATCACAGCCTGAGATAATGTATCCCATAAACTCTACGATAGCCTGCTGTTTATCAGCCTCACCTGTTGAGATGAGCTCAAGAAACTTATCGAATATTGGTGTGTTGCTAGGGCCGATATAGCTGTGCTTGATCTTATATGTGAAGAACTTATCCTTATCAGGTGGACTCAACTCCATGGTCTCAGTGTTTAGAATGCCGTTTCCAAGATTAAGTTGACCTGGTGGGTTGATAAAATCAGGGTGATAATAACTCTCAACTTTAGCAAGTTTTGAGAAGTTGCCAAGGTGATGAGGTGAGACTTTTTTCTTAGTTGCCTCATAGATTTTTTTTTCAATCCCTGTTTTATCTATAGGTTCGTAGCACTCACCGTTGAAGATGAATGCTCCTTTCTCCTTAGTTTTTAAGTACAGGTGTTCTCTAACGTATTTCGCTAGCCCGTGGTAGTCTGGTATTTTTTTAGGCTTCGCGCCCTCGGCTGCAGGCTCTTCAATGAAGTAGAATCCACTCTTAAGTGTCTTGTATTTCTCGTTTACAGGATCGACTTTGTTTCTCATACAAATTTCATCAACGAACGCCTTGGCATTGTCGTCAATACTGATTGTTCTCCATGGTCTAGTTTTGCAGAGAAAGTAAAGGAAGTCTTGCTTTCCATTAATCTCCTGATCCACGGCGATGAGTCGTCTAATTATGTCTTGTGGGGATTCGCCAGCGCAGCGCATGGCCACGCCGATACTAGAGAGATAGTTGTGGCTGCCCGACTGACATCGTCCAGGCATGGGCTGCAAAGTTGAGCCACCTGGCTGTTTCTTGCGAGCGTTATTCCAAGTGCGCAGTTGCACACAGATTTCCTCTGGTAGGTCTGGAAGGTCATCGATGTCGATCTCATGTAGTTTATTTCCCACCCATGAATAGAGTACGCCAAGAGGATGCTGTGATGGAGGGAGTACGACCTGATTTCCTGTTGAGAGTATTTCAACAGAGATACTGTTGAACTTCTCGTTAGATTCCCCGTTGTATTTGAAGAATCTTGCTGTGGGTTTCTGTGGATGTCCGTTACGTCCAGAGTATAGTGGTGGGAGCATGTCGAGTAGTTGCTTGCGAATGTCCTTTAACTCTTCGTTGTCATCAAGAATATCGATATCAAGACAGATGACTCCTGAGGTTTTACCGAGCAAGAGTCCGAGACCGTTGGCTTTAGCCCATTGAGAGTCGTATTTAGGAGCTAGTATTTGTTCGCCGTGAATAGTTTGCCATGCCGAAAGGAAGGCTTTCTTGTCAATAACAGGCGTGACTGATAGTTCGTTATCGATAAATTGCTGAGCATGCTGTTTCATACGTTCCCCACTGTTATAAAAAGAGCACTCAGAACCGCGATAGCAACAGTTGGGACAGATAAACTAAAGCGATCCTGAGACTCAAGTCGTAAACGTTGCTACACGCGCATTGAGTCAATCAACCCTTGACGCAGTGTAATTTTTTTATTGATAATAAATACACGTAATGAATTTCATTTTCATTCCAGCAGCTTGCGTGTCAACTCTGACAGCTCTATGTATAGCGCAGGTTGCTGGGATATTTACATTGTTGACACGAATCAATAGATTAGTTTATTAAGTTTATCAATCAAAGAGGTTTACATATGACACCAGAAGAAAAAGAAATGCGAGACACTCTCTTAGAGTTAACTAAGAGGTTTGAAGAGTACAAGGCTCAGTTTAATGTGCTTGAGAAAACCTGTGAGGGTTTCGAGTCAGAGTGCGAAAGACTGACTGCTGTTAACGAAGCGTTCAAGACTATTTTAGCGAAGAGCAAGGAGATGATCGAGCAGGAAAATCTAGCCGGTCTTAAGATGCTTTACATGACATTGAGGTTGTAATGAGTTGGTTAGATGTTAGTACTTACCTGATAAACAACCTTGGTTTAGCGTTGTTCTTAC
The DNA here is from genome assembly GCA_024206195.1 of bacterium. Next base: position 35,866 of record JAAGZO010000831.1, read on the forward strand.
TGTGTATGTTTATGCTATTAAGTTTTTTTACTTGGGCTTTCGAGTACGAGAGGACGTCAGATAAAAACTTAGCCAACCGAACGCTTCAGATTACCGTACCGATTAGTTTCTTTATATTCTTTGCAGCACTGCTACCTTCTCACGACAGAATCCTAGCAGTTAAAATAGCCCGCATTAAAAACGAGGCTGTCAATAAAGAGAACGTTACTAAAGGTGTAGAGACTTTGGAGAGAATTGGTAAGAAGTTAGAGTGTAAATACTTGGGGTGTGATGATGAAGATTAAGGAGTCTTAATGATTTGTCCTAAATGTAAATCAAAGAAAGTTGGCGAGGATTATCCTTTGCCACCACCATATGGCCCATGCCTTCTAACTTGTTTAGAGTGTGGATATGAATGGGAGATAAGATGACCCCATCCATGCGAGAGAAGATTGAGGAAGCTGCTAACATTGATCAGCTTATATCTAAAATAAAAAAAGCAAGGGAGTATTAATGAAAAGAATAATTGAAGAGACAGAAAATCAAGGTCTAGAGTCTTTGTTAGGCGACAGAGTATTAATAATGTGTGCGGGATACTTCTATGAAGGCAAGCTTTCGGGAGTAAACGAACAGTGCGTAGAACTCGAAGACCCGGGGATTGTTTACGAGACTGGTCCATTTACAGAAGATAATTACAAAGCAATTCAAAAGCTACATGTAGGTAAGTGGTTTGTGTCAATGGCTCTTATTGAGTCTTTTGGGTTGAGCAAATGCAGGTAAGCTTTCCTGGTTATCGCAAAAGATACGGGAGCTCCAGCAGAAGCTGGAGCGGGAGCGGGAGCGGGAGCAGGAGCTGGAGCGGGAGCTGGAGCGAGAGCTGGAGCGAGAGCAGGAGCAGGAACTGGAGCGGGAGCACTTGGTAAACATAAAAAAAGGATTAAGACGATGAATAGAGAAGATACGCTTAGAAAGATAAAGAAACCAGACTGGCATATGCTGCTTCTAAACAGTTTTCACACTAACACTTCAGGTGCGTTAGATCATTGGTTCAAGGAACACGTAGAGCCATTGAATGCAGCGATCAATGATGCTGTTAGTGTGACGGGTTATCTTAACGGTGGTGGTAATTTTATTATCAATGGGCATCGAGATGACTCTTATAGAGCTCTGTTGTTAGACGTTCGGGCTATTAAGAAAGAAGAGCCCGAAGATATTCTAAAAGATATAGTTGGCAGAAAATATGATGGCGAACCGTTTAGGGATATATTTTTGGAACTAAAGGAGCGATCCCAAGCTGTACTGGGGGAAGAATGACTATAAATCAATTGATTAAAAAGCTTGAGAAAATACGAGATAAGCACGGAAAAAGAATGCCAGTCGTGATCAATACCCAAGCGATCAAAAATTGGAACTGTGATGATTACACTCATTTCAATATAAATGACATTGCGGTTGAATACATTCTTTGGGCTATTGATGACAACGTGATCCTGAAAGACGGGTCCGAGAGATATAAGAAAGTCTGCACTATAGGTGATTTATGACACAAGACACGCTTAGAAAGATCGAGAGACCAGATTGGGCCAAGGTAAACTTTCCACTGGGTGGCGAAGATAACTTAAATAGATGGTTCGACAATAATGTAGAGCCATTGAACAAGATGCTAGATGAGGCTGTTGAGGTTTACACAAGTGACCTTAATGATAGGGAAGAAACCTGGGCGCGTAGACCTTACGGTGACACCCACAAGGCGCTTCTAGTAAATATCCAGCCTATACTGGGGGAAGAATGACCCAGGCAACAAGAGACAAGATCGAGGCCTTAGCTAATAAGTCGGAAGGGCAAAGCTATCCTTACTATGTTGGCTTTGAAGAAGGAGCCAACCCGTTCGCAGAATGGTGCGAGAGGTTTGAAAAGAAGTTCAAAAGAATGAGAGAAATTTCAATTCCTATAGCAGTTCACGATAGAAGAGACATGATTGATGAGGTCTTAAAAGAATACCTGGAATGGCTAGGAGAGACTGATGAGTAAGCCTAGGAGGACCAAATGGTATTGTGGTTGCATCAAATGGATAAATGATAACGGTGACTATGAAGACAACGCCGTGAAGGTTGTTAGGAAATCGGACTACGATAAGGCGATTGAGGCGATCAAGCAACATCTGCGAGGATATACTGACCCTAAGCTTGGCGCCTTCAGTTTAGTGAGAACACTCAAAGAACTAGGAGAGCTAGATGACTGAGTTAGAGAATTACCTGCAAGAGGTTAAGGAATGAGAGACCAAGAGCTCCTGTACTTAAAAGCCCTAAGGCAAGCAAGTCAGATTAGAACTTTAAAGTCTAGTGAAAGATCAGTGAAGAGATTTAACGCCTCGTTAATAGCTGTATTAAGAAAGGCTCAAACGTTAATACATTTTGATCTGTGTTGCGGTGGTAAGTGTTGGCAGACGTGTCGCGAGATAGAAGAGCTTATAAAGGAGCGGGATAATGGATGAGTTTGAGAAGGCTTTAGAAAAGTGGGCAGATGAACAAAGTAAAACCTTGGGTGGGTTTGAGAACCGTAAAAGGGGTGCTCGCTGGGCTTGGGAGTGGTGTAATGCTCGGAGTAAATGCTCGGACCTTGAGGCTAAATGCTCGGACCTCCGCACCGAGAACCAACGCATCCAAAAAGAATTTGATGATTACAGGGTAAAAAGAGCATCGTGTTGTGTTGCTATGGAAGAAAGTAATGTTCGCTTGAGAGATGCGCTCACTGAAATAACAAACACAACTAGGAATAATGATCCATATAATCACCTGGCAGATCATCTTAAGTGGGTCGCTAAACAAGCATTAGAAACTGGAGGCGATGATGGCGAAGTTTAGGGAGTTTGTTTCTTTATCAAATGATTGCTGTGAGTGCGCAGGCTTTCAGATTGATGTTGTCATGGATCGTAATGAACAAATAGATTGGATAGAAAAGCAAGCCTTCACTGAGGCCTTGGAGCTTATTGATCTAATTCAGAGTGCAATACTTGAAGGCTATACAGATACAAGTAATGTTTGGAAATGTGATCATGAGTGGGAGCCTAATACTACAATGGACTTTATGAGGTGCGAACATTGTTACATTGGTTTAAAGGAGTGGAAAGCCCTCGCCAAGATTGAAAGTTTCAAGGAAAAATGTAAATGAATGAGTTCGATTTAAAGTTAAAAGAAAAGGCCCATGAAATGTCTAAGGTCTTTAGAGATAAAAAGACTATGGTTCATAATCCAGAGTTAGCATTAAAGCTTGAGGAGATTGGCCGCTGGGTCCGGAATTGGTGTATCCAATCAACTAAGAACTATTGGTCGGATGAATACGTTCAACAAGTTGGTTCGTGGAAAATAAACCAAAGGCTTGAGTGTGAAATAAAGGAACTCCGCAACGAGAACACCAAACTACGTGAGGCGCTTGAGATATACGCAGCAAGAGATTGCTTTGAATATGTTGAGGGTAAAAGGGTAACCGAGGAAGCTGTAAAACTCATTCATGGTTTAGGTAGGTATGCAAGAGAAGCCCTAGCCGAAACTGAGGGGGAGAAATGAGCCTACCCAAGAAACTGCAAGAGAGGATTGAGGAAATCGAAAATCACTATGGACGCAATGCCAAGTACGGAGCATTAGCCATTGTTGATGAACTCCACGCCGAAAATCAAAAACTTGTAGAAACCATAGCAGAACACGTTGCTAAAAGGGTTGAACTCCGAGACGAAATCGAAATACTAAAAGAATATCAAACACATATCTTCAATTATGTTCAATGCACCAATAATACTAGTGCAAAGTTTTTAGGTTGGCACATAGCAGAGGCTCTTGTTGAAGATCATAAAATGCAGAAGGCCGATCTACGGCTTGCTATGGAGGCGCTTGAGAAATGGAATCGTGTATCTAATGATGAAAAGCTATTAGGATGTGAGCCGTTTTGGCTAAAAGCAATGGATGATTGCGCGGAGCTAACAACTAAAACCCTAACCATCTTGAAAAAGAAATACGGCCAAGAGTGATTCCAAGTAGATACAAGATTAAAGTGTAAATGAATGGATTCAAAAGGAGTTAATTCATGGCTGAGAAAAAATATTTAAGAATTACACCAGCTAAGTTTGGTGAGTCGGATAGCATCTATGAGGAATTGGGGAATGATAAAACATGGGGTGAAGTCCTACAAAGTGTAGAGGCTGTATTGGATAATCATTACTTAGATAATAATGATAGTATGCTAGGCATAAAGATTGAAATTCTCATTACAAATAAGCTCCCAAAGGGATTTAAAAACTTTGAGGAATTACGAGAGTTTGAATCTTAAACTTATAACCAAAAACTTAACCCTTAAAGGGTTGAAAGGACATAATATGA
>JAAGZO010000832.1 GCA_024206195.1 bacterium
TGGCTGAGTTGCTTAGACCTATTAGGCTAATTTTTTACCTAATTAGAGCTTGCTCCTTACCCACCTTAAACATAGCTGAACCTTATTGACTTGATTAGCCAATCCCAGGTACTTGGTAAAAAAAACATCTAACAAGCTCCAAGATGACTCACAAGCTCTGTACCTGCTGGAGGCTCCCTAACTCCAGGATCCATACTATGATGAAATCATCCTAACCTAATGCATATGACTTGGGCTTAGCAACATCACCTCTCATAAAATTGGGAAAGCGACAATTCACCCTTGTAGCAATCTCTAACATCAAAAAACTATATATATGAGCAGAACAAATGAATTCAGCTTGTTTGGTGGCCCATTCTTCTTCTTTATCTTCTTCTTCTTCTTCCTCACTTTCATCCAGGTGTTTATAGGCATTTAGAGGCATTGTCTGTTTTGTTATTTTGAGGATTTTCCAAATGTTGAAATTTTCTATTCATTTTTGCAAATTTTGCTGTGTTTTTGAAGCATCTTCTTCTTGGAAATTCAACCGAAACCAAATGCTTTGGGCAGTTCAGAGAGTGGGACTGGAACAAA
>JAAGZO010000833.1 GCA_024206195.1 bacterium
TAAAGCATTTACAGCCGATAGCTTTCAAAGTGTTATGAAGAGTATAGGGACCAGCAAGGACCCACGTACTTCTATTACCTATGAAATGGGCATATACATAACACAGATTATAGCTAATAATTTGTATACGTATAATTGGCTTGCGGCTAAGGTTGTAGATGCTCCTGTTGATGATGCTACAAGAAAGTGGAGAAATCTGCTTATACCTAATGTCAATAAGAAAAAAGAAATTGAAGAAGCCATGGTTGATCATGACATAAAGGCTAAGGTCATTAGAGCTTTAAAGTATGCTCGAATCTATGGTGGTGCTGTGATCCTAGTCGTTATTGACAATGAGGACCCTGAAGACCCCTTGGTAGTTGAAAATATTAGACCGGACTCCACCTTGAATTTCATTGTATTGGACAGGTATAATATTTACCATGGCGCTTTAGATCAAAATATATTGTCTCCTAATTTTGGACAATCGGAACATTACTTTATTTCTCGGGAAGGTGTTAGGATACATCATAGTAGATTGTATAAATTCTATGGTAAGATCTCTACCCTGTTAGAATTTGAAAGACAGAATTATTGGGGTAACTCTCTTTTTACTCGTTTGTGGGAACCAATAAGCGATTCTCAAATAACTTCTCAATCCATTAGTAATCTTATATATGAGGCTTGTGTAGATGTTTATGGAATTGAGGGTTTAAACGAGATGGTTGCTGAAGGTTCTAATGATCTTGTAGTAGAGCGCTTAAGACTAGCCGCTGAAATGAAAGGTATATTAAACGGCATAGCTCTTGATGGTGCCGATACTTATGAAAAGAAATCAGCTACTTTTGCTAATTTGCCTGAAATTGATGATCGCTTTATTCAAAAGGTTTCAGGTGCTTCTAATATACCAGTTACAAGATTAGTGGGCATATCGCCAAGTGGTATGAACGCAACAGGCGAAAGCGATATGTACAACTACTATGATTACGTGCAAGCCTTTCAAGAAAATGAAATACGTCCAGCTTTAGATTGGATAGACTCTATTTTACAAGCGTCATTGTTTTCTACTATGCCTGCTTTTGAGTATATTTTTAATCCGCTTAAGCAGTTAACTGAACAAGAACAATCAAAA
>JAAGZO010000075.1 GCA_024206195.1 bacterium
GCAAGAAAAACGTTATTTATTTTTGAGATAATTAAAAATAATCTATAACTGTTTGATATTGCTATGTATTTATTTTATCTTTTTTTTATCAAAACGCTTGACATATCACTAGTGATAGGTTATATTTAAAACATGATGAGGAGAAACAAAATGACAAATCAAGCAAAAAAATGGAACGGCAGCAAGTGGATCAGACCTGAAAAAAGACTTGCCATCTACCTCAGAGACGGCCTAGCATGTGCATATTGTGGAGCTAATCTAGAGGATGGGGGACAGCTAACCTTGGATCATCTTAAACCACGTAGCAAAGGTGGCGACAATAAAGAAACCAACCTAGTCACATGCTGCAAAAAATGCAACAGTAGCAGAGGCAACCGAAGCGTAAGAAGTTTTTGCCGCTCGGTAGCAACCTACATCAATCATGGAGCCAAAGCAGAAGATATTGAAAAACATGTAAGGAATTGCTCAAAAAGAAAAATTGACGTAGCAGAAGCAAAAAACGTGATAGCTCGCAGAAGAGCAGAAAAAAACAACTAAAAGGAGAAGGACAATGACAAGAGACAAAATAAATCAAAAAATAGAGGCCGCCAGAAAAAAGCATGGAGATTATAACGACGGCAAATTAATATTACTCAGAAATACCTACCACGAATGCGCCCCAGGTCATGATTATCTATGGTGTGCCGAAGCTGTATATTTGGACACGAAAAAAATGAGGCTTGGATTGTTCCAGTATATTGGGATTTTGAGGATTTTGTTGAAAAAAATGGTGACAGGGACGACGCATCAGATTATCCATGGGAAATGGAACCAGATTTTGATTTAGGCCCTGCCGTTTTTTATAACTTGAGCCTCCAAGACGACTGCGAAGATCTTTTGAATGAATTAAACAACTGGATATAAAAGGAGAAAGACAATGAAAAGCTTTAGAGACGACAACACAGAAGGCTATTTACCACAAGAGAGAGACGAGCTAAATACAGAATGGGAAAAAATAGTCACAGATCTAAAATTAGAGGAACACACAGAAGAATATCACATTCAAGAAGGCATATTTGCCGAGCGAGTATCCAGACGAGCCTATACAGCCAAAAAATACGCAATAGAAAGTGAAAATGGCCAATGGTGGACAGGCACACAGTGGGGAGTAGAGCAGGCAAGAGAAATATATGATGACATAGGTGATATGCCTGATTATTTGCCCTGGGATAATGACACAGAGATAGAACTAATTGACGGCAAATATTGCACAGACGAGGCATGGTGTGAGGGGGTTGCTTCTGTTGAGATTATCTAGATCATTGTTAGAGTCCATCAGAAATGGTGGGCTCTATAGAGTGATTTAATAACCAAAAGGAGCGAGACAATGAACAAAATAAAAATATTACGCTGTGAAAAATGTGGATATGAAGAAGACATTCCACTTAGGACAAAAAAGTTCAAGTATGGTGACTGTCCACAATGTGGGAGTACATTTGCTGTGGCACGAATAATTTCATCGATTAACAACCATGTTTTTTTAAATGGTTCCCTTACAGAGGTAGAATTTTATACCAAAGGAAAAGAGGATTAAAAAAAGACAATGCCCAAATATTACAGAATACAGCCAACCGGACTAGATATAAAAAATCATACATCAGTTACATCTGCCGATCCAGATGGAAAAAACAACAATGGTCTACATGTTTTTCTGTCCGCTTGGCAAGTATTTAATACAGAGGGGCATATAGATGGCTATGGCCTCGAAGTTGTTGAAATAGAATCGCCATGCGATTGGGATAATGAAGACGTTGAGGGTGTTGCAATTGATCCTAGAAAATCAACAATTACTAGACGCTGGACACTTGAGGAATTTGAAGAATGTTTTGATTGGGATGATGACAACCAAATAAAAGTAGCCCATGACCAAATAAAGGAGCATGAAATGAAAAGAGAAATAACAATAAAATTACAAAAGGGTTCTACCTGGTGGCATGGCGTTTATGTTGATGGCCTTTGCGTGGGGGAGGGCAACTATGCACAATGCAAACTTTTTAAGCTAGAGCTTGAAGAAGATGAGTCAAAGGCTGATTTAGTTTATAATGATGAAATGAGCAGGGAAGATTAAAATGACAAAAGAAAACAATACTAAGTGTAATTTTTGTTGCATAACGCCAGACATGATTAAGGTTGAACATGGCAAAAATTATCCAAGCTTACACTCTGCTGCTCTTGCTATAATCATAGATGGCATTCGTTATAAGTTTCCTCCCTTTTGTTTGACTTGGCATGGTGCTGATGCCGATAATGACAACTGGACGGATCATATAACAGATGGTAGCTGGTCAGTTAATGAGTGGCCTGGTGATTTCCCTGACGGCCTAAAGAGCATTGCGGAAATTGCCATAAATCGAGACATTCAGCCTGGTTGTGATGGTGGCCATGTATGAAAATACTAATGCTAAACGTAAAAAAGGAATATTTTGACGCTATTAAGTCTGGCAAAAAAACAGAAGAATATCGGCTTGTAAAACCATACTGGACTAAGCGACTAGAAAAAACATATGATAAAATACATATATTATGGGGATATCCACCTAAAAATAACATGTCTAGGCGTTTGATATTTCAATATATGGGATGGACGAAGAAAACGGTTTTTTGTTCTTTGTTTGGTGCCAAACCGGTAGAGGTTTATGCAATAAAATTAAACAAAAGACAGCTATTACATTGACATATGATTATAATGTGATTATGCTGATAGATGGAGCAATCATGAAAGACGCAATAAGCAAAAAAGAATTACTCGAATGGTGCTTAGTTGCTGGTACTGATAGAGTTGCATCTTGTAACTCGATCACCAAATCCGAACCCACACTGTACAATTTTTTATCTGGCTACTTTTCGGCAATCTGGAGCCTAGTATATTTTTTTGATATGGGTGTAGATCTTGAAGAATACGAATGGCACGAGGATACCCGCCTTCGACGCGCTCTTGACTATAAAAACATTGGGTACGATTTAGCTGAGGCAGCAAGAGAACAGGCGTCAAGCCTTGTCGTAACGGAACTTTTTTTCGAGGATGGAAAAGTTAGCTTTCATATGACAGTACCAGATATTGAAGCGGCTACGGATATTAAAAAAATCATAGATGAATATATGAAGCATAAGGCAAGAGAGAAAAATGATCCAACCTCAACCCCATAACCCCCACACACGAGGGACGGCAAGCGATGAGTGATAAACTACACTTGTGGACATCGGCATCATTGGGTTTAGACTGGGTTGTGTCAGCTAGTTACAAAAAAGCTTGTGCTGCAATTAGACACCTAGAATATCAGGCTGTTGCCGTCAAGCAAATACCAGACGATCAATTGATAGAGGTTTGTGAACAAGAAGGCCCTCCTTATAAAAAAATATTAGCAGTCGATCTTGCTGCTCGACTTTATGAAGGGGCAACAATCCACGAAGAATGAAAGGACGGCAAGCGATGAGCAAAAAAATGCCAGTGTGCACCAACAAGGGTATAAAAAACACCCCTTGGAGCACATGCAGACAGATAAGGAGGGCAAAAGATGAAACATTGGACAGAAGACGCAGGAGCGTTTAGGCATTGGGTTGTTGATGAGTTTGTTGATGTGATAAAAGCAAGGCTAAAAGAAAAAAATATTAGTCAAGAGACTTTTGCAGACATGGCCAACTGTTCAAAGCTTGCGGTGCTTGAAATATTAAACAAGGAAGAATATCAGCTTTTGGGCATATCTGACATGATCAAATGGGCAAGGGCTCTTGGTCTTAAACTCTCTATTGTTGTCTATGATGATGATGACCCTGACAACAAATTAGGACCTGTATTTGCGGAGGCTTTTGTTGATCTCTGGGACAAATGCCTAAGGCCACGAAATTTTAAGGCGCTAAAGGAGTGGAGAGAAAACAACTATAAGGAAGGCGGGGAATGAGTAAAACCACATGGGAAGCACAGTTTGATCTGCTCGCACTTGGTGCGCGATTTTCTTACATAGATCAACCTGAGAGATTATATGTTAAATTAGGGCCGAATAGGGTTGCTAAATGGGATGCATCTCAGGTTGATACTGGCTGGGTAGCTCAACCAATATGCTGTTTTGATGACCAGGAGCCACCAAGACTTGAAACACATGTAATTGTAAAGGAAGGTGGGGAATGAGCAACGAAAATAAAACAATATATGAATGGGATGTACCAGACGATTATAAAATATATGGTCGGAAAATACGTAAAGGCATGGAGGACATACCAGACAAATTCAGGGTGGAAGATTGCAAAGAAGCCAATGGCGGAATTATTGTTTATGGGACATATAGGGGTAGAGAATATCCTAACCCACATTTAAGATTATTAGTAAGGCATTTATTGCAAGAGCTAGAGATATTAAAGGACAATATATAGTTGACAGTAAACCATAAACTATCAACCAACTATCAATAACTATCAAATTGATAGATAAGAGGTGAGAAGATGAGCAAAACCACAAGGGCCTGTAGAAATTGGTTACAAAAGCAGGTTGAGAAGTCCATGACATACAAGACAGCGAAGGCCCGATCAAAGCAGTATAAAGACAGAATTAAACGTCTAGAGATGGAGATAAAATCTCAAAAAAAAGAATCGCGGGTAACTGAAAATTGTCTAAGTCATACAAACGACATGTTAAAGCAAGAAAATCTTGAATTTCGTGAGCGTGTAACTGATATATCTGAAAAAATGTGTAAACTTGAAATACAACGACATCCCAAAATGAGACGGCTTAGAGTGTGTGTAGACATTGACTCCACAGCGATAGAGATGGGCATGATGCATGGAAACGACCATTTGATAATTGATTGCATTGGCAAAGATCTGGGACGCAGAGCAGCGAATGAAATTCGTCGGGCAAATTTTCAGAGGTGGGGAAAGGACCCACACACACCACCTGATAATTTTGTGTACAGACCCTGACACTAGCCCGAAGGCAACAAAGGAGGTTAAGCCATGAGATTGGAAGACATCGGATTTTATACACTCTCAGATTCACGGGCTGCTAATGCATCAGCAACTTCACCCTTATATCGCAACGAAATGATAATAACATCAAGATGTAATTTTAGCTGTCCATATTGTAGAGGTACCGAGATAAACGGCAAAAAAGGAGATATGCCACTGAGTGAAATTAAAAGCTCAATAGACATATGGGCATCTCAAGACATAAAAAATGTACGTTATTCTGGAGGTGAACCCACCATACACCAACAGATTACAGACATTATAAAATACACCAAAAAGACATGTAAGAAAATAGAACACATTGCCATGTCAACCAATGGTTCATCTGACCTAGAATTATACAAAGAGCTGATTGATCTTGGCGTTAATGACTACTCTATATCTCTTGATGCTTGCTGCTCATCTGTAGGGGATATGATGGCAGGAGGTATATCAGGCTCATGGGATGTGGTTGTGTCAAACATTATAGAGCTATCAAAGTTAACCTATGTAACAGTAGGGATGGTATTTGACAGGCAGAATGCTCATGAGATACAAGAGGCAATACTTTTTGCTAGCAGTCTAGGCGTTTCAGACATCAGAATAATCTCAGCAGCTCAATGGGATAATTTTGCTATTTTGGAAAACTTAAATATAAACAAAGACATACTTGATAAACACCCAATTCTAAAATACAGAATAAATAACTTTAGGACCGGTCGAAATGTCAGAGGAATAAAACCATGGGACAGCCATAAATGTGGGTTAATGATAGATGATACTGTCATCAAGGGAAAACGTCACTATCCGTGTGTAATAAAAATGAGAGAAGGTTGCTCACCAATAGGGGTAGTATCTGAGCACATGAGGCAAGATAGAGCGGCATATCTTGAGAGCCTGGATACATACGCAGATCCAATATGTCAACAGAATTGCCTTGATGTGTGCGTCGACTATAACAACAAATATGAGCAGATAAATACAAAAAAGGAGTACAAAAAATGAACAAAAATGAACCATATAACCCAGGATTTAAGCACTTGGCTTGTACTAGCAACTGTGATCAACTGGAGCTATGCAAAGAAAAATATAATGCTGAGTTGGGTGACGTGTGCCATATATTAATAGATGATGACCCTAGATACGACCAAGCACGAGAGGATCTTATTGATGAGGTACAGTGTCATAGATACAACGTGGCAATAATAACAGGCGCATTAAATAAGGTGACAATCAAAAAACCTCTTTGATCACTCTGATCGTTCTAGCCTCACCAGGCCGCCTGGTAATATATCCAGCTGCCTCTAATGCCTTCAAGTGATGGCTTACTGTATTCTTGCTTCCATAGCCCATCTCATCAGCAAGCTCCTGTATTGTGGGAGGATATGCCCATTGCATGATATATTCTTGTATTTGTAATAATAACGCTTTTTGTATTGCTGTGATATTCATATTAGTACGATATATACGTCGATTTTAGGCTGATATTTCGACACGTTCTATTTGTCTGTCGATTGCTTAATGATCTTTAGTGTCTCATCTATTGCAGGCTTATCAGGTGTAAAAAGAAATGTTCTGCAACTTTCGCCTTTCTTGTTTTTTATAAACACATTAAGCCAGCCGCCAAGGAAATACTCTACTGATGCAACTCTATCCTCTGAGCACTTGAACTTGACAACAAATCCAGACATTCCCATATCAAAGCCAGCATGAACGCTTGTGGGCTTTAGGGCCATTGCCGTGGCTGTTGTCTCTAGATATTCAAGGAGGTTATTGACTTCTTGTTGCTTACCATATAGGACACTTTCCCAGTCACCACGATCTTTGATTATTTGAGGTCTTAAAAACGTGTCAAACATTATCGCTCCTTTTGGCAATCGCGTCAACTAGCTCATCAAAGCCATCCTTTGACAGGCCATTTACCATTTCTTCATATCGTGTTGACCCTCCCTGTTCTGCTAGTATTAGATATAGCTCATCAATTTGCTTCTCGTGTCTATCCTTGTCTACAAAGTTACATCGGATTTCTTGATTGTGTGTCTCTATGTTTTTGATACATGCTTCACACCACTTCTCTAGCCTTTTTATTTCTTCCCTGATGGCGTGAGGTGGCATTGATCGCCATTTTGTTGCTGTTTTATTCATTATTTTTCCTCTTTGACTTGGGCCAGTGCCTCTAATAGTTGAGCTATGCCCTTGCTGGGTAGCCCATGGGGCTGCTGTTTGGTGTCATTAAGTGCTTTTAGCGTTTTGGTAGCTATCTCAAGAAGCTTATTTTCGTGTTTTGCCTTGCATTCTTTGGCATTAATAAGCTCCTTTATTTCTGCTATTGCTGCCAATATCTCTTTGTTATCATTGGGAATTGTTATATAATAGGACACTTCGCCCTCACCAAGCTTTATCTCTGTGTCTTCTTCTGTGCTTTTCCATTCAACGTGAGCCTGAGACTTTTCGGGCTGCTCTTGATGTGCAATATAGTCTTGCGCTGACTCAGCTGTAACAGTTGGCGATGGGGTAAGTGGTTTTGTTGTATGCGTTGGGGGATAGTCAGCCTTGACTGCATCCAGTAGATTGGCAAGTTTTTCTCCAGCCTCAGGGCATTTTATGTTGCTCGACTCTGAAACTTTAAGGCTAACATCAAAGGGAGGCTCAACATGTGGCAATAGCTCATCATCCCCCCAGCAGCTTTTCCCGCTTGGCTCACAAAGGGTATAAGTATGATGTTTTAGGTGATGTTTAATTTCGGCAGCATGTTTTTCCGCTTCTTTGTTTGTCCAATCCTTTAGATCGGTAACCTGCCGTCGTTCTATGTGGTCATTGTTATCAAAGATGCCACGTTGATAGGGCCAATCTTCTGCGTTTAATGCATCCTTTAATCCAAAATGGTGAGCAAGTGCTACAACTGCCGTTTGCCAACCATTCTGCCAAGCCATGGTAGTCATAAGCCCTATTTTAACAGAAAGCTTTGATCGCCTTTCGGCATCTATGCCCCTATCAGACATGGCAGCTAGGCACCAACCAAGTAGCTGTTCTTTAGATATGTTTGTGTCTGTCATTTTATTTCTCCTTTTATCATTAGCACTTTTACCCACAGAAAATAGTCTGTGTCATACAAGGGGTTCGTCATATCTTCTTCCCTTTCGGGAAGTATAATTAGATTATCTGCACAGTCTTCTGCTAGCTCTATTTTTGCCTTTGCTTCTGCTGGGTTTGGGTCATACACATATAGCCGAGAAGGTGGGTTTTGTAGCATTCCACACCTGAAAGCAAACAGTTGATCTACATTAAGCAGAAAAATAGTCTTTTGATCATGCCATAACCCTCCTTGGTCTTTGGTGCTCTTGACATATGTAGAGGTTTTGCTGTCCAGCATTAAACACTTGTTCAGAAACCGATATCTTTCAAACAAAGAACTAACATCAAATTCAACTCTCTCATATATAACCCTTTTCATTGTTGGTAATTGTCTAGGCATGTTGTCATCACATCCCGTGACATACGTTGGTATTTCGTCAGGGTTATCGGGCAGGTCTATTTCTATTCTCTCTTTAGGTGGGTGTTTGTATGTTTTCATGTCAGCCTCTTATCATTACA
>JAAGZO010000834.1 GCA_024206195.1 bacterium
ATACAATGTCAATATCAATAACAATGAACGTAATGCGTATATCAATATCAATCTAATATAGTAAAATATTACTGGAGCGCGCGACTGCTTTTGCAGCCTCTGGCTCGCAGCTCGGAAAAACAGCTCCGCACGAAACTAATAACAGGTTTGCACCCAGACGAAACAATCGATAGTGTCTGGAGCTACAACACGTCACGTATCAAATACACAGGCAACGCAGCTCTAAAACTACTGCAGCATTCGCATATGAAAACAGAGTAAAACGCGTACGGAGACAAATGCTAAATAATATAAAGGCAAGAATCACCTGTATTACACAGAAGTCAAACCAATTATCTAACATCCCTCTTACCAATGAAAGCTGGGCCCCAGCTTACACTTAAAGTGCCTAACTGAGGAGACTCTCAAAGGTGGGATGGACAAGTCTGACTATTGGATTCGAGTACTAACTATATGATATAAGCAGGGCTCAATAGCTTACTGCTCATCTTCATCTTGATCCATGTTGTCTTTGTCTTGTCTGCTTCCTTCTTCCTCCCATTGGTCTGCTCGCCTCGATCCTAGTCGTGAGTGAACTGGAGCAGCTCATCCTCATTCGGGTCCTCATCTACATCCAGATACTCGTCCTCCTTCAGGTTCTGGTCCTCATTCGGGTCCTCACCTACATCCGGATACTCGTTCTCCTTCCATTGACTGTCCACGATCTTCTTCATTTGATCCGGCGTCTTCTTCTCCAACAAGTTGTTGTAACTTAACAACCTTGTATTTGGTTTCTTTAAGGATGGTATTTCCTTTTGTATCCTGAGTTATACTAACATCAGGACGGAGGTCTTCATGAGGAACAATTTGATCTTTAGGAATAATTGTACTAGTTTCTTCTCTGATAATTTGTTCAGTCTCGGTAGTTGTAAGAATAAATCGTTCAACTGTGGAGTCTGAACACGTTTCAGGTTTAGAACTAGGTTTAATGGTGTATTCTGAACATTTTTCAGGTTTAGAACCAGGTTTTTTAAAGAAATATTGATCTTCTGAAATTCTTGCTGGGGACCTGGATCTAGCAAAACTAGACCCCAG
>JAAGZO010000835.1 GCA_024206195.1 bacterium
AAAAACTCTACATTTGAGTACAAATTGGTGATATTGTGTAGTTATTCTAGCAAAACGTATTAGCTGAGTTATAATAACAGTACTGTGAACCTTATTGGAAATCATACTGTCTGGATACGTATACCTGTTAACCTTGAATGGAAAAGCGTCAGTTTTGTTATAAACAGAAATTAGCGGGAGTCTATGGTTTGGCATCAACTCAATGTGTAAGTCCAAGAAATTGCAACTTTGTCCGTTAGAAGTTACATCTAAATGCAGATCGTTACCATATATTCTAGAGGCCAAGGCTAGGAACTGGAGAAAATTGGCAACAAATATGTCATCAATGTACCTAACTGCTAAAATAGGAGGGTTGCGCTTGTCCTTGGCAAAGTCATATTCCATAATTGCTAACGTAAGGTCAGCAATCATGGAACTAGCATTACCTGCCATAGGGACACCTTTAACTTGTTTAGAAATGAACCCAGAGATGTAGAAATTGGCCTAATCCTAGCCTGAACTGAACCCGTAAAGGACAGGTTTCACAGCTCTTTTGCTTTCCACAAAGTAAATAATCCATTGTT
>JAAGZO010000836.1 GCA_024206195.1 bacterium
ATGGCACAACACCAGTGGCACAGCAAAGTTCAGTTACAACTCCAAGTGGAGGAGCAACAATAGACACACAAGCAAGGTCTTCTATTGGAGAAATAAAAATAATTTTAGATAATTACGGCTTAACAGCTTAAAAAAAAAAACTATGGCAAATCAATTATGGGATAATTTAAAAAAGCAGGGTTCTGATATTATGTCACCTTTAGCTATAAATAATAAAAAGTCCGACACAAAAAATGAAAAGAATTCAAGTGGATCGTTTTTTGATAAATATACAAAAAGCGGGTTTAATATACCAAAATATAGTAAAGCACAGACTTCTTCGAATGCTCAGATGTCATCTCCTGTACCAAAGCCAACAAATGTTGCTATGCCTGCAGATACATTACAAACAGGAGCAAAGCCAGTTGATTTAACTGGAATAAATCAGAAGTTCGAAGATTTCTCTAGTAGTTTAACTGGGTTGCAGTCACAAATAGCAACATACTCGCAAGAACAAGAAGATGCAAAGGCAGCAGCTGGGAAGAAAGATCCGAATGCAATGCCAGATTATATGCAAAACTATTTTGATTCTTTACAGTCAGATGTAACTACAGGAACTGCTAATGTGGGAACTGCAGAAGATCTTACTACGACTGCCCAAGAGGGCTATGATGCAGCAGGAGCGGTTGCGACACAATCACAACAAGAACTAGATATATTACATTCACAAGCACAAGATATTGTTGCACAAGCAAAACAAGCCCAACTAACACTCGAAAGTCAAGCGGCAGGAAAAGATGTCACTACTGCATTTTTAGGAAGACAACAACAAGAAATCGGCAGACAAGCAGCAATTCAAGCATTACCTTTACAGTCACAGATTTTAGCTAAACAAGCAGTTGTGACTGGAAACATGTCGTTACTTAAAATGGCAACAGACAAGTTAAACAAAGCTTTTGAAGTACAAGAGAAGCACGAAACTAACTTATACAATTACAAGAGAGATTTAAGAAACGCTGTTTATGGTTATATGACAGTACAAGAACAAGCTAAGTCTAATGCACAAGCTAAACAAGAAGAAAGAGAATATCAAGAAAAAAGAGATGCACTTACAAGAGCGAATGATATTGCTGACAAAGCGAGTGAGAACGGACAGTATGATCTTGCAGCACAAATTACTGCATTAGATTCGAGTAGTAGTACTTATACACAAGACGTCGCTGCTCTACAGAAACAGATTGTTGAGAAAGTTGATCCGATGGAAGCATTAAAGATGGAAACAATCAGAAAACAAAATATATTATTAGACAAACAGATTAGTTCTTTTGGACAACTAAGTCCAGAACAACAATTAGAAAGGCAGGCAGAAGAAGATGCACAACTACAGGAAGCAGCAAGTAGTATACAAGTTGTTAATAAGAAAATGAATACGATCGAAGCTTTACTAGGAGATCAATATCAAAATGCATTGAAAAAAAGAGTCGGAACGTCTTCTCATATGATAGCTGGAGGATTCGGTGATTCAAGACAAAGTACTAACGAGAGTCTCTGGGGACTAACAGCAACAGTCGAAAACTTCTGGAGTGGAGCTTCAGCAGAAAACACTTTCGGTCAAGGTAATGCTTTCGCTGGTTTTGTTAAAAACTTAACAAGTGGATTAACTTTGAATGAATTACAGGAAGCGAAAGCTAGAGGAGCCACTTTCGGTGCTTTATCTAATGCAGAACTGCAGATCTTAGCAGAATCAGCTACAGCGATCTCACAGTGGGAAATAAAAGAATGGAGAAACGGAGAACAAGTCGGAATGGGAGTTTGGAACGTTGATGAGAAAACCTTTAAACAAGAGTTAAGAACAATTTATCATTATTTACAAGCTGCAAAGACAAGAGACGAAAAGAAATTGATATCAGATTCTGAAAGAAATTCCTTTAACGAGATTTTTAATGAACATTATCAAGGTCAGGATACTGATGTATCACTCTTTTACTAAATAATTTTTAAAATATGGCATTCGATGAAGTAGAACAAAAAATAATTAAATATGGATTAGATGGGAAAAAGTCAAGACAAGAAATCGAGAGAGCTATTATTAATTATAGAACTCAATCAAATCCTTTATTGGCTAAACCTCCAGAACAGATCGAGTTCGAAGATCAGCAATCAGGTTTCCAAGAAACGATGCAAGACATCACACAGATCGGGTCTGATATCAAAGGGACATATCAAAGTAGAGCCGGTAAGGTTGCTGATGCTTTAGATGATTACAAGCAAAAGAAACAAGGACTTTTCAAAACAGCGACTCAAGTCTTTGGGCAAGGAGCGTTAGCAGTTACAGAGTCTGTCGGACACGCCGTTACAGGAGGTGCTAAAACTGGTTTCTCTCAAGAACAAGAGGAAGCTATTGCAGGAGGAGTTGAAAAAGCAGTAACTCCAATCGTAGAATCAGACGTTGTCCAAAGTGCTTTAGAAAGATATGACAGTCTAGACGACTCAGCAAAGAGGGACATCGATACAGTTTTAGGAGTAACGGGATTGGGACTTGATGTTGCTGGTGGTCTTGTTCTTAAACAAGGAGTCAAAGCTGGAGTTAAATCAGGAACAAAAACAGCTAAGAGACTTGCTGAGAATGTGACAGACACAGCTGGAGTTTCTCTTAAACCAGTTTCTAATGTAGCAGATTACACAGTATCTAGGTCACCGAAAGCTATGGGTATCTTTTCTGCAGAGGGAGACGACGTTGTTAAAGCATTCTTAGCGAATCCCGAAGCAGCAGATATCGGATTGAGACAAGGTGATGAAGCACTTAAAGCTGTAATCACTAGAGGAAGAAAGAACGCATTTGATATGAAAGAAAACGTCGTAAAGGGACACGCATTAGCGAAAGAGAAAATCATGGGAAACTACACGAAAGCTTTAGTACCGAAAAAAGAGATTAACAAACATTTTGATGACCTACTTAAAGAATATGATGTTGTTAAAAATAAAGACGGAAGTCTTAACTTCGACCGAAGTAAGATCACAATAAATCCTGGAGAGGTCAGTCAAATAAACAAAGTTCTTAAGAGGTTAAATGCGATGAGTACCGCAACAGTGAACGAATTAGACGACTTCAAACAATTTGTTAATGGTCTTGTTAACTGGAAAACAACGATCGGAGCAAAAAAGAGTTCTGCTCTCTTAAAAAGATTCGGTTACCAATTAGATGAGACAATTACCAGTAAATTACCCAAAGACATTTCAAAACAGTATTCAGTTCTTAATGAGAACTTCTCGAAAACAATTAGAATGTACAATGACTTTGTAAATGCATTTGAAAAGGGTGACCCATTCAAAAGAGTAGCTGGAGTCTTCGGACAAAACAATGCTACAATTCGAGAACTAATGACGAAATACGAAGCATTAACAGGTGAGAAAGTTTTTTCTACTGTTGCAGGTAGAGCAATTGGGATGGAGAAAGCAGCACCATTTGGATTCTTAAATCCTAGATCTTGGATTGACTTGTTAGTCTCTCCTCAAACACAAGGAAGAATCATTGCGAAAACAGGAGAGAAAATACCGAGAAAGCATTTAGAGCCATTTGGAACAACGAGTTCTCCAAAAGTTAAACCAACAGTGAAATCTAAAAAATAATAGCCAAAACAAGCAATACGATAAGAATTGGCATTAAATGTGATACAAATAGCACCGATACCATTGTAAATAATCCTTTAGTCATATACCATTATTATAACATAATTAACCCTAAAAGTAAATGGCAAAACTAACCAAAGAACAAGTATTAAAAGCTCACAAAGAAGGACTAATAACTGATGAAACAACATTGGCGATTTTTGCCATGATTAAGGGTTTAGAGGAAAAGATTAATGATTCAATACCTAGTATAAATAGTGTCATTGAGAAAGTTAAAGGTGATGTCGGTGAAAAGGGAGAACAAGGTATCACAGGTGAAAAAGGTGAGAAAGGTAAAGCTGGTGAGCAAGGAAACGAAGGAAAGAAAGGAGATCGAGGAGAAACAGGACAGAAAGGAGAGAGAGGAAACGATGCAGAGGCAGTAGATACAAAGAAGATCATCTCTGAAGCCGCAAAACAAACCTTAAACTCTGTTAAAGACGAGATCCCTAAGATCGAAGACATCGTGAATGAGTTACCTAAGTTAAGCACAGAAATCAGAGATGCTATTGAATTATTAGACGGAGCAGAAAGAGTCAGCATCACAGCGATTGCTGGTTTAGAAAACTACGAAGAAGTAACAAGATTAGCCAAGTCACCCAAGATCGGAGGTGGCTCTGTCGCAAGGAACTTCTACCAATTATTCGACGTACCGCAATCTTACGCAGACCAAGCTGGTAAAGTACTCCAAGTGAACGCAGGAGAAACTGCATTAGAATTTTCAGCTGCAGGTAGTGGAGATGTTAGTAAAGTTGGAACTCCAGTAGACAGTCAAATTGGTGTATGGACAGGCGACGGCACGATTGAGGGTCATACAAGTATGACTTATGATAGGTCTAATCTTCAATTTACAGGAGATTTAGGAAGCACAGGAACTCGTATCACAAAAGGGTGGTTTACTGACTTAACAGTAACTAACGCAATAGCTGGAAGCATTACAGGAAATGCAGCAACAGTAACAAAGTTTACTCCTGCAGGAAGTTCTTTAACTTTAGGTGGTGTCGCAGCATCAATTACTCTTTTAACTTCAGGAGCAACAACTGTTGGAGTACCTTCGTCAGGAACATTAGCTACAACTACTCAAGCATTTTATATTGGAACAACACAAGTAGCAATCAATAGAGGAAGTGGAGCATTAACTTTAGCAGGGCTTACTTTAACAACGCCAGACATAGGAACTCCGAGTGCAGGAACATTAACGAATTGTTCGTTCCCAACTTTAAATCAAAATACAACTGGAACAGCTGCTAACCTTTCAGGTACTCCAGCTATACCAGATGGAACTACAGCAACAACTCAAGCTCCAGCAGATAATAGTACTAAACTAGCTACTACAGCTTATGCAGATGCAGCAGCTGGAGCAGGTGGAGCTGCGGTAACATTAGCTAATCTTGCTGGTGTAGCTATAAATACAGATTTGATATCAGATACAGCAGATACAGATAGTCTAGGTTCTGCTACTAAAGAATGGCTTAATTTATATATAGGAGATGCTGGTAAAATATATTTAGGATTAGGACAGGATTGTTCTATTGAAAGAAGTGCAGCTAATGAAATGACTTTAACAGCTACTTCAGGGGTTACAGTTGAAGGAGTTAAAATAGATGGTGGAGTAGTTACTGGAGCAACTTCAATAACTTCTACAGCTTTTGTAGGAGCATTAACTGGAGAAGCAGATACAGTAGCAACTATCACAGGACTAGCACCAGACACAGCTACTACTCAAGCAACTCAAGCAGCGATTACAACTTGTGCAAATTTAACAACTGTTGGTGCATTAGCTTCTGGTAGTATAGCGGCTGGATTCGGTGATATACAACTTAGTGAAACTAGTATTAAATTAGACGCTACTTTATCAGGAGATGCTAAGTGGTCAGGTATAACTACCGCAGGAACTTCAGGAGTAACAACTTTAGCAGTTGGAGATTTAATATATTTAAACGCAGATGACGGCAGATGGGAATTAGTAGATGCAAACCTATCTGATGGATATGATAAACAATTAGGAATAGCTTTGACCGCTGCGGCTGATGGAGCAGCATTAGAGGTATTAATATATGGAAAAGTAAGGAGTGCGACATTCCCAGCTTTCACGGTTGGTTCAGTATTATATGTAAGTGAAACAGCAGGAGATGTAACTCACACAGCTCCTTCTACAGCGAGTGTATGTGTGAGAAAGGTTGGTTGTGCATTAACAGCAGAGGATATGCTTTTTGCACCAGAGCAAACAATAGTAATTAAAGCAGCATAATGGAAAAGCAGAAACATATAGCAAAGAATAATCCGAAAGACTTTCTTGAAGTTGAAGTCGGTGATTACAAACAACCTGACTTTAAACCACAAGTTAAGATTAAGAGATGGGACAACGAGGTTAATTTTTCAGTTCGTTTAAAAAACTATAACAAGAATAAGCACGACCTAGAATTTGTACCGACAGATGATGCGTTCAAGTTTATCTGGTATTTAAAAGAAAAACCAACTAGTAATATAGTTGAGTTTACGATGCAGACCAAAGGAGTAGATTTCTTTTATCAACCAGAACTTACACAAGAAGAAATAGATGAGGGTTGCCATAGACCAGATGAGGTAGTTGGAAGTTATGCTGTTTATTGTTCTGAACAAAAAACTAATTGGAAAGGTGGCAAAGAATACAAATGCGGAAAAGTAGGACATATTTACAGACCACATTTATATGATGCAGACGGAAAAGAAGAATGGGGAATATTAAACATAGATGAAAAGAAAGGAACTTACACAGTAGAAATACCACAAGACTTTTTAAATAACGCAGTTTATCCAATTAAGAGTAATGATACTTTTGGGTACTCTACAAACCCAGGAAATACATCTACCACTTCCTGGGCTAGAGCTTTAGTAGGAGGCTCTACAGTATACAGTGCTTCTTCTGGTGATGAAATAACTTCAATTCACGTATATGGTAAAGAAAGTGGAGCATTAGGCACTTCTTATATAGGAGTATATGATTTTAGTGGAGGTCTTCCAGTAAATCAAATTTATGGTGAAGAGTCCATTATTCATAGTGGAGGTGGTTACGAAGGGTGGGCTGCTAAAACTGGTTTGTCAATATCATTAGATGCTGAAGATGTTACAGTGGCTGTTAGAAGGGGTAGTGTAGATAATATTTTTTATGATATTGGTGGAGCTAGTGAAAATTCATATTATAACGGAGCTATGCAAGACCCTTGGGTTAGCAGTGGAACTTCTAATGCTAAATATGGTGTATACGCCACATACACTCCAAGTGGAGGAGCAGCAACCTCAATAGCATCAGTAAATGGAATGGCTATAGCTGATATAGCATCTATTAACGGAGTCGCCATAGCAGATATAGATTCTGTAAATGGAGTAAGTAACACAAGCTAAAATATGGCTCTAACAAAAGAACAACTTTTACAAGCTTATAAGGATGGAAAGATTAAAGATAAGGCGACTTTGACTTCTTTTGTTATGTTTAAAGATTTAGAGGACAATATTGATAACGAACTCCCAGCAGTTCAAAAGATAATGGCTAAAATGAAGGTAGAACCGAAAATGGCTAAGTCAGAACTGATTGCTATTATTAAATCTGTTTTACCGAAAGTTGAAGATGGTAAAACTCCAACAGATCAAGAAATCGAAGAATTGATCAAGCCATTATTGCCGAAAGTTAAGGACGGGAAGGCACCAACTAAAGAAGATCTAATAAAGTTAATTAAACCACTTATACCACAGATAGATGAAGATCAGATAGCCACTCGAGTGACAAAAGCAGCCCTTAAAGAGCTTGAACAGCTTATTCCAAGTATAGATACTATAACAGACGAAATGGAGTCAAAACTGCCTGTTTTGGGAGAGAAATTCAGAGATGGATTAGAGATCTTACAAGATGACGAAAGATTAGATGTCTCTGCTATTAAAGGGCTAGACGAATATGAAAACATAGTAAAATTATCAAAGCAACCAAAAATTGGTGGTGGATCAACTGCAAGAAACTTTTATCAGCTGTTTGATGTACCACAAGCTTATGGTGGACACGCAGGAAAAGCATTAAGGGTAAATACAGCTGAAACTGGTTTAGAGTTTTTTACGGGTTCTGGTTTAATAGAATGGGGAGAAATAGGTGGAACTGTAACCGACCAAACTGATTTAACGACATACTTATCAACAAATTATGTCCCATACACGGGTGCAAATGCAAATGTTAATTTAGGAGCTTATGATTTAGCTGCGACAGATTTGACTTCTACAAGTTTAACCGGCGGAATGACTAAAGATGTCGCTGGGTTATTGACGACTGCAATAGCAGACACAGATTATCAACAACCGATTACTTGGGGAGATGGATTAGAGTATGCAGCTGGAACAGCAAAGATAGACCATAATACTACCAACCTTAAAATTACTGCTACCGAGATAAACACTATTCAGGATATAGATGTCACAGCAACCCCATCTTTTAACGGAGTAACTCTTACTGGAAATAGCTTAGTAACTTCTACAAATGAATTACAATTCAGAGATTCAGCCCTCTCTGTATATTCAAGTGCAGATGGATTTTTAACATTAAAAGCTGATTCAAGAGTAGAGGTGGAATCACCGATATTTTCAACAGATGAAAGATTGATTGTTCATACTGGGTCAGAGACTGTTGGAACAGCGTCTTATGATGTAGCATCAATGGGTGGCAGTCTAACTTCAGGGATAGCTAATATAACATATAAGGGATTTAATCTAAATACTGTTATTTACCCAAATGCAAATGACGTAACTGCGATGACTTGCTTTTACGCAGCACCGACAGTATTAGGGACAGGAACTCACGCTGACACAAGAGGGATATACGTTGGACCAATATTAGTTGCTGGAGACTTCACAAATGTTGATGGGATTATAATGGCACCGAACTTTACTTCAGGAACAGTTGGAACATACAAGGGATTAAATCTTAAAGATAAAACAGGGGGAACAACACCTACCACAGGCTATCAGATATTTGTAGAAAAACTTACAGCTACTAATCCTTATGAGATATGGATGGATAGCACTTCAGCAATGTATTTTAGAGATACAGCTATACATATTGCTTCATTAAATGATGGAAGATTAGACTTAACAGCAGACGTTGCCATTGATTTAAACACAGCTAATGTATTACTTACTGGAGACTTAGGAATAACAGGCACAAGAGTAACCAAGGGTTGGTTCACTGATTTGGAAGTTACAAATGCAATCGCAGCAGATATTACTGGTAATGCAGCTACTGCAACAGCCTTAGAAACAGCTAGAACGATTGGTGGAGTAAGTTTTGATGGAACAGCTAACATAACAGTTGCTTCTGCCACAGGTGGATTTGATGTTACTGGCGGTAACCTTACAGTTGCTGAGAAGTTAGATGTTGGTCAACTAGGTGGTGCGTTAGGTTCAATTATAAGAGCACAAGATTCAGCATCGCAAGTAGCTTATAACGCACTTGCTGGAGGTTGCACAAATATTAACCCAATAAATCCGATGTTGACTTTGGGTCTTAGCTTTATAGGAACAGTTGAGGGTGGTTCAAGCGGAACTCCAATGATTATTTATGCTGGTGGAATGTACACTGCTGGAAGAGGGGCAACAGCAGCAAGTTCATCAACAGTTTTAAATATTGCGACTGGGTTTGGAGTTAGAACAAGAGTTGATTCAGCAGTTGGTTCTGGAGCATCTGGTTCTTGTAATATAGTAACAGCGTATGGAGTTGAGGTTGAGAATTTTACAGTAGCTAATGGTGGAACTATCGGAACAGCTACCGCTTTCTATGATGCAGGGCAGACTAGAGGAGGCACAGCAAACTGGGGGTTAGGAATAAATACAGCTAACAATTACATTAATGGAGCATTAAGTGTAGGAAAGAATACAACACCAGGATTTAAGCTAGATGTAGCAGGAGATTTTAAAGCAACAGGATATTCACAAAACATAGTAGCTAAAACAGCAGCTTATACAGCGACCACAACAGATGATGTAATCACTTGTGGAGCTGGAAATGAAACATTTACAATAGATTTACCTGCAGTCGTATCAGGTAAAGTATATACAATTAAAAACGTCGGAACAGGAGTAATAACAGTCGATGCCGACACAACAGGTAGCACCACAATAGATGGTTCTGCCACAATAACATTAAGTCAATATGACAGTATCAAGTTA
Organism: bacterium; assembly: GCA_024206195.1. Next base: position 9,835 of record JAAGZO010000836.1, read on the forward strand.
ATATGTGATGCTAGTGTATATTGGATAATATAAAAATATGAGTTATTGGAGATTATTAAGAGGAAGATATGGTTCGTCAGCAGGAGAAGATGCTGATGTTAGGATTGATTCAAGTACAGATTCTATACAATGCATTGATTATCCTCATCACGAGGTTCATAGTGGGAGTGCCTTTTATACTGAAGGGCATACTGAATTAGATGATACTAATACTTTTTACGCAAGTTTCACCACGCCAGATAGTGCTAAATATGGTCACTTCAGATGGACAATAACCAGTAATGGTATAACAGAGGTTTCAATGTATGAAGGTAGTTCTGGGGGAATGGCAGGTGGAGCAGTTGGTGTGATTCACGCACATAATAGAAATGTAAATAGTTGGACTGGAGTTCATGATGGAGGAGATAATGATGCAGCATTAGGTGATTCAAATGACCCTTGGGTAGCAGATGAACTTATAGGAATGAGAGTTTATAATCAGACAGATGGTTCAAGTGCAGAGATTACAGGTAACACTATCAATACTGTAACAGCAGCTCTAGCTGGAGGAACAGGCAATGATTGGGATGATGATGATGTGTATGAAATAACCAATACTAAAGTAACGGTTGGAGTTGGACACGCAGCACCAGCAGTTTACGGAGCATTGATTACTGATACAGCTTTTGGAGGGTCGGGTTTCAAAGCTGATGTTGGTGGTGGTACATCTCGTAATCAAGAAATTGTAGCAAAAAGAAATACAACTTATGTTATGTATATTTTATCAGGTAGCGATGATAATGTAATAACATTTAATTTAGATTGGTATGACCATACCGATAAACATTAATAATTAATTTTAAAAATATGCTAATAAAACACACAGACGGTAAAGTATATGAACTTGGCAACGAGATAAAGTCAGCTTCATACGATAGTCAAATTACGATGCTAGAAAGTATCAAAGGTTTGACAGAAGAACAAATAGTGATAGCCAATGCTATGTTACAAGGTAAAGGTAAGAAAACATTTGGAGAATTTTGTCAAGAACAAATAGATACTATGGAGACAAAAGCATCAGAAATTAATAGTTTGAAGTAATTATGTCAGAATTAAGTAACGAAACATTAACAGAACAATATCGTGATTTAAAGAAATCAATCAGTGATTTTCGTGTAGAAAATAAAACTAGTCACGATGATATAATCAAACATCAAAAAGAAACGAATGGAAGGGTTAAAGTTCTTGAAGTTTGGAAAGCAGGAATTATCGGAGCAATAAGTATTCTCACTTTACTTATCGGATTATTCGGATTTTTATTACAAGATTGGTTTTAACGTTTACAGACATACGAGAAAACGGGTATAATAAATAAAGGAGGGCACATTGGCAAAAGAAGTCGAACAGAACAGGCACCACATAATCCCAATAAGTAGAGGAGGTGAAGGAACTGAAACAATAATGGTAGATAAAAGACTACACGACCTGTATTCACAACTATTCCAAATGCAAACCCAGAAAAAGAAATGCATAGAGATGACACCCGAAGAGATAGTCCATTGGCTAAACCGAGTATTCTGGAACGAACACTACGACATTTCAATAAGGAGGAGATATGGCAAAGAGATGCTTTGATTGCAGAGCATACACCAACTGCAATAGGGTAAAACTGCTCAAAGAGCAAATGAAAAAGAAAGCAGTATCAGATAAAGACTTTATTCATAGATTAATGACAATGGATGAACAGTATCATTGCTTTATCCAGAAGAACGGCTTTGATAAACGAAAGGAGGAAGAAGATGATAGAGGTAATGATATGTGAGAAATGTCAGGCAATCTACCCAGTAGATATTGACGGAGAACATTGTGGAATCCAAGAGTGTAACGGATATTTAATCCGAATAACGATATCAGAAGAAGAGTATAATTTCTTAAATATGCGAACTGAAATTCAGTTCAAGGCAACAGCCAAGAAGAACGGGAAACACGCAATATGACGTTTCCAACCAAAGGGGAGAGTGAGTAAACTTATCAAACAGACGAGTCAATGCTCACTCTGCCCCTACAAATCGTATGGTAACATACGTCACCCTACAAACATTAGTTAATATAAAAACATATGAATCAAGTAGAAGTAAAAAGGATAGCAAAACAAATTTGGTCAGTAACATTCAATGCCTCTATTAATGGGTTGAGGTCGATTTATAAGCCAAAGAAAAGAGTAGTGCCTAGCACTTCAATAAAGCAGTACTTCGGCGCAGTAGGATTACATATTCCTATTTCGATCTTAGATAGTCAATACACATTAACAGATTGGGCAACTTCAAGTGATGCTTTAGATGTTATTACAGAATTAGCTAAGAATTTTAAATGGACTAAAGAAGTTCAAGATTGTGATAACAGAACTCATTTTGTAATAACAATGTACAATTTGATGACAGGTTGCAATAATTGTGGGACACTATACTTAGATGTGTTCAGAAATTCAGACAATAAAAAATACGGAAGGCACTATTGTAATTTCATTATTGATAACAACGGAGCAGTGTATTTGTATGATGTAGACTTTAAAGAAAAATTTAAAATGGAAAAGGGAGAATATATAGTTGGCAAAAAGTATAAATATAAGATATATTCTGGAAAGGCATTTTAAAGTCGAATTAACAACCAAATAAAACAATATGGAAATAGATTTAACATTTGCTGTATTAGTCGCTATAACTGGTGGCATTACAGAAGTAATCAAACAAGCCATAAAGAAAATGCCAAGTGGTTTACTTCCATTGATTGCATTGATTGTTGGTATTGCAAGTGCATATTTTGCTGGTATCAGTTTACTAGCAGGGGTTATATGTGGATTAACTGCTGGAGGTGTTTACTCTGGTGGGAAAGCAATAATAGGAAAATAAATGGAAATCAAAATTGACAAGTCAATATGCTTAGGGAGAAGCAAATGCTGTAAATGCGTTGTTGAATCCGTAAGAGACGGTATTGATTTCGGCAAAGATGATTTTCCGTATGTTAGAAGAAATGGATCAAAGTTTTTAGAGGATATAGACAAAGTCTGTCCTGTCGGTGCAATTACGATTATTAGACCAAAGGTCGCCGATCCAAAATTAAATGAGTTATAAAATTATGTATAAAGATTTCAAATTAGAAGGAGAAGAAGAAACTCCTGAAGTAGAGGAAGAAACAACTTCAGAGGGTGAAGAATCTACAGAAGAAGTAGCGGAAGAAGCTACAGAGTAAGACAAGTTAGGCGAGGATATTAGTATAAAGCTTACAACAAAGCAGGACAAATCTTTAATGATTTCCTGACAATGAAGAGTTAAAGAGCTTGTTAAAATATATCGGTATCTTGAGCTGCTGAAGACCCCGCAAGGGGTTTTTAGTTTAGCTAACATACAAGAAGAGATCAGACGTCCCGTCTTTGAAAAAGCTTCATACGAAATAGAGACGCAAATAGTAAAGTTAAGGTAATACTAAGCTACAACCTTATACGGCATTTTAGAGCTTCATTTTACGATCATTTACGAACTCCTCGAGACTCTCTATAAACCCCCTTGTGCAGTATTTATGTCTCTCGATTCTTGTGAGAAGAAAATGCTCTCCTCTTGTAATCGAGACTCCATTTTTGACTCTCCATAATTCTTTACATTGAAACGCTTGTTCTTCAGTCGAGATATGATTATCGATAAAAATCTGTGAGACTTTTTTAAGATGATGAACTTGAATCTGTTTCTTTTTGATCATCTTATCGTCATATGTTGGAAAGTCTCTTTTCAATACTTTACGTCTCCATTCCTTGTATTTAAGAGTCTTTCTCATCTTTTTTATTAGTTTCGTCATTTATTTAACTTTAACCATAATTTAGCTACTGCTTCTTTTCTAGTTTTGCCAAATCCAAATGATACTTTCTTTGGTTTCCCCCTAGCATACCATTCTTCATCAGGATTAATATTACCAAATACTTGTTTGGTATTAGTTAATTCTTCAAACCCATCTCCACAAGCATCAATTAGTTCGGATAGGGTGGGGATTTTGACATAATCTATCAACTTTCCCATTTCGTCTGTTATATCTATAAATGAAGTATTTTCTGCGTTCTGATAAGGTACTCCCAATCTCGGGTGACCTTCAAATGTATAATAATGCTCTCCAGCTTTGATCTCTTGCGGAAACCCAGCGTCTTTTAATTTTTTTGCTAATTCGTAGTTCATATTAATGTTTGTTGTGCTTCAACTGGCTTTAATGTGTCCCAATCGATTTCAGGAAAGACGACTTCCAGAATTCTTTTAGAAGGATTGTAACACGAGTCCCAATAGTACTCTTTGTCGTATTCTCCATCAAAATCATTTGCATCGATTCCGACAAGACCTTTCTTTGAAGATGCTACGATATACGGTATATAACAACCTGCTGAATACAAATTTAATTTATCAAGTGTTCCTTGATTTTTCTCTTTAATAATTTTTGCGACTTTAACATGAATCGGAACGGGTGTCTTTCTCCCGTTCTTTCCCGGTTTACCATAGTCTTCAATTTCTCTGCTTAATCTTTTCTGGTATGTTAGATCCTCTTTTCGTAATTGACCAGAATCGACAATTACTTTTCTTTCTTCGACCCAATTTAAGTAAAATAAGACTGACTCCTCTCCGTGTAATAAAAGGTCCATAAGATCTCTTTGCCATTCTTCAGCCTTTGGAAGAGTGTCTCTTTTCTTTGCTTCAAGACCTGTCATCTTAAGTTCGCCATCAATGAGTCCGACATACTTCTTTTTAGCGACAGAAATGAATTTTGAAAATGTCTTCTCGAAAGCAAGAACAAGATGTGATTCGTCGACATCAAAATCTGTCTTAAGACATTCTGTCAAATATACATTGAACCCCTTTACAATTTCTTTTGGGTCCCCTTCTTTAAGAATAACAAAGATCGAATCTGTGTCGCCGTAAATTGGATGGTGTCCCTGTTCTTCGAACCAATCCCATACCTTTTTGATTAAGTATTGACCAACAATTGTGATTCCTTCAGCACATTCTCTTTTATAATATCTAGAGAAGTTAGCTCCCATAATTCCATACATTGAATTAGCAAGAACTTTGAATGAGTATTGTTTGTAATGAAGACTTTGATATTCTTCGCTATCTGCTGGTACCTTCTTCATCTCTACCCATCTAATATGATTTCTTTTATCTAACAAGTCTTGAATAATTGATGGTACGATTCCCTTTTCAGTTTTTGAGAAAGTGTCTCCAGAAGGTATTGTAATATGTCCTGGAACATTCTTTCCTAAATAAGAATCAATCGAAATGTTGAATGTTTTGATAATAGAAGGATAAAGAGACTGAAAGTCAAAGACTGTTACATTATCATGCAATCCCTTTTCAGGATCGAAGACATATCCACCAATGTAGTCTCCTTTTCTTTTGATTCCTTTATCACCAGGATCGATTGCAGCTCTGTCTGCAACATTATCTGTATAGACAGTTTCGACTTCTTCGTGATCTGGTTTTGAACGTAAATGCTTTCCTCTTTTTCTTGCTTCTCTTAAAGCAAATGGATCTACCCGTCCATGAGACGTATAATCATTAACTCTTGCATTGCATGATTCGTGTTCAATCAATTTCTGTTTCGTAATTTGGAGTTTCTCATCAAGTTCCTTTACAAGTCTAACATCATTCATGTTATATTCTTGTAAAAGATCAGGGTTCTCTCGAGCCAAACTATACATTGTTTGACCGTTTAGTTCTGTCTTGTCTCTTCCTAAGATTACCTGACTGACAGCAGACAGAGAAAATGATCGAACCTTTTTGATCAGATCTGTGTCACGATAATGAAGTTCTTTCATTTTTTGCATTAGATCGATATGATTAAATTTCTCAGGTCTCGCTCGATCTTTTCCTTGTCTTCTAACAGAATCAAGTCCACCGAGATCTTTAGCACTCCATGACGAAACTTTACAATCGAAGGGGACTCTGTTAAGCCAACATCTTCTTGAGATCGCGACGAGGTCGAATCCTTCACTGTACCAACCGGACAAGATGTCGTATTTATCAATTAATCGAACGAACTGTTTCAGAATTTTAGCTTCATCTGTCGTTGACATTGTAAAGTATTCTTTTCCGTCAGACCCGATTGCGGCGATTGAGGTAATTCTTTCGTCGCCAGGATTCAGTCCTCTTTTTAGATCGTCACATTCAATGTCAAAGTAAAGGACTGACTGGTCTGTTTCAAGAGAGATGTCTTCATCAACAAGGTACCTTTGCCAAAGACGAAGATCTGCCTCATATGTTTGAGGAATAAAAGACTTGATCCATGCGACGACATTTCTTCTTTGAGCATATTGTACATAGATTCTTGTCCAAACAGTTTCCTCAGCAACAATGTTACTAATGATCTTTCGACTATGCCAGAAATCGTCGATGACTTGTTTGTTTTTTAAGTAGTCAGATGTCAGAACGCAGAAGTACCAATCGTAGTCGATTCTTTGGATTCCTTCTTTTGTTTTGATGACGACTTGATTATTTTCGTCCCATAGATTGATGAATTTCATAATTAAAAGATTTCTTTAGCGTCTTTGTAGAAAGCATGTAAAGATCCACTGAAATAAATCAGATCACCAACTTCTCCTGCAACTGCTTTAGTTCTGTCTGCAACATATTTTTGTAATTCTGCAGCAAGCCAGATGTCGTATGGGAAATGAGTGACAAAGTCATTACTTCTGATTGAATAAATCATGTTCATCTTTCCTTCTCTTACAAAGAATTGATAATACATACTACAAGGAATTCTTTGGTGACCTCCCCTGCTTGCTCGATCTGCATGATAATCATAAATTGAAATGATTGCCTGTCTTGAGTTCGGATTTTTATTAAGAAGTTCGATCGTGTCAGTTAATTGCTCTCTGAATCTTTCGTTGTATGTATAACTGAATTTACCGTGATGAATGAATTCTTGCCAGATCTTTCTTCTAAGTTTCCAAGCTTCTCCGGGATTGATATGATGAGGAGAAACTCTTTCTGCAAATTCTTGTTTGCACCAATCAAGATTGCATTTTAGATCTATGATCCACTTGTCTTTGTCTGTCGTGTTTCGAACTAAGAATGAATAACCAATTAACTCTTTTGTTCGATACTCCTTATTTTGTCTGACCTGTTTGTCTTGAACTGTTTCGACATGAACGACTTGACCATTATGTCTCAGTTCTCGTTCTAATTCGTTTCGTGCTTCTTCGAGATTTTTAAATATTCTCATACTAATATTTACTTTTTATTCTGAATAAATTAACTTGATGTTTTCTTAAGTATGCGTCGACAACGTCATCGAAAGAAACATCAAGAGATTTCAAAAGATCTCTGAAAAGCGGTATTGTTTTCTTAAGTCTTAATTCGAAAAGTGTTCGATCTGTTTTGACATTTGTTTTTCTCCAATATCGATTTTTCAATGAGTTAATTGAAATTGCTAAACTTGTTGAGAAAAGCATGAAGCAACGAGAGATCTCTTGAATGTCATATTTTTCTGACCACTGAACTCTCCATGTCTCTAAATTCGTTTTATCAAACGTAAGACCTGACATTAGTAAAAGTTCTAAATAAAACGACATTAGATCTGCGACTTCATCTAAAAGATGTTCTTTATGTTCTGTTGTAAGAATGACATCAATTGCTTCAGATGCCTCCTCAATGACGTTCCAGCTCATTCCTCTTAATTGCTGTTGATCACCTGGAACGTCAATATCACAAATTGGAACACCATACAAGAGTCTTAGTTCATCTTGCTTCTCAAACATGACTTCAACCATATCTCTCCCTTTAAATTTAGAATAGTCTACCTTGACTTCCGCTATGTTCATCTTGTTTGTTCAATAAGTTTTGTATTGTTATGAGATTCGCTAATCTGTCTTGCATTGAATCAATTCGAGTATACGGTAGAATTGTTTTTGTTAGAAACTTTTCGTACCGTTCTTTGAAAACAGGAATTTCGAGAGGACTCATAAATTCTTCTCTGTCACTTACAAATCTTTGTTTAATTGTTTCGTCCTCTGCAGAACAATAGATTAGAAGAATCTCTTCCTTGTCGACCAGATCTTTTAAACTCTCATCGAAATGATCCCAGTCATGATTTTCAAATGCTTCATATCCTCTTTTCGTTGAATAGACAAGTTCAGACGGGTATGATCGATCAAAGATAACAGTGTGTCCCTTTTCACTTAAAAGTCTTGCTTGATGAAATAGTTCTGCATATGCTGTTCTGACTTTGACAAGTTCGAGAGCACTTCCGTCAACTGGTTTTTGTGAAAGTTTCATTACGATTGCTTTACCTTCAAAAAAATTCTCGAGGTCTGAAATGATTGTGCTCTTCCCTGCTTTGTCAACTCCTTCACAAATAATGATCATTGTTTTATTGGTTAATAATTGGTATTTCGATTTCTTCTTCAGGAGATTCGACATCTTCTCCTGTGTCTTTTAATGGTCTGATTGCATAAGCTGCTTTACCGTTCTTTTCGACTTTAACAATTTTTGCTTTATCACCGACAGCTAGTTTTGCCATTGATCTTGCAAATGACTGTGACCCATTAGAAAATGTTTTGATTTTGCCACTTGAATCTTTGAAAGAGTAATCGAAAACCATCTTTGGTTGTTTGGTCACTTGATCAATGAATGTTCCTGCTCTTGGCTTTAATGTAAATGGGTCTACTGCTACAGTGACTTCAACAGAATCACCAATATCTACTAACTTAATGTAATCACCGCTTTCTATAAAACTTTTGAATGTACTCATAATTTTTGTTTTGTTAATTTGTTATTTTTTTCTTTTGACTAATTTATACTGTCTTGCTAACCTTCTAAAATACTTTAGATTCGATCGTATCCAACTAATTTTTTCTTTTTTGTTCATAATCTTGTTACTTTTAATGTCGACCTTTAATTAAATCCGCTACTTTTTTCGAATCTTGTTGTTAAAGAATTGAATTTCAAATCGAGAATTCCTGTTTCTCCTGTTCTGTTCTTTCCGATCCGTAATGTCGTTTTTGATGAAGTGTCTCCTAAGATGTCTCGATTTAAGAAAAGAACAATATCTGCATCTTGTTCGATATGACCCGAATCACGAAGATCTGATAACAACGGCATCTCTCTCTTTTCCTGTGATCTTTGTTCGATCTTTCTACTTAACTGATGAGGGACAATTAAACCGCAGTCCAATAGATTCGCTGTCGTCTTTAAGTTCTTAGAGATTCTTCCTAACCGTAAGACTTCGTCATCACCTGTATCTGATAAATAACCAAGATAGTCAACAATTAAGAGATCGAGTCCCTCCATATGCTTATGCTTTGATGCTGCTGCGTAGATGTCTCCAGATGTCGCTCTTGGTAAATACAAAATCGATAGTGGAATCTTATTCAATTCGATAATTCCTTTCTCGATAACTTTCTTATCAACTTTTCCTCGAATCAGTTGTGTTACTGGAAGTCCCGTTTGAAAAGCAACAAGTCTATCAAGAATTTCGTTCGCATCCATCTCGAGTGTTACGAAAAGAACTTTTGATCCTGCTTTTGCTGCGTTATAAGCAAGTGATAAAGAGAATGATGTCTTTCCAACTGAAGGTCTTGCTCCGACGACAGCTAAGTCTTTCTTTTGCAGCCCCTGTCCTAAAAGGTAATCGAGATCATCAAATCCTGTTGTGATTCCTGTTGTAATTCCTTGTACTCTTGAATCCATAAGTTGTTGATACGTTTTAAGTAATTCATCTAGATGCCATTCTTCTGTTTGACTTAATGATAAATCAATTTTTGAAAAGAATGAAAGAATCTGTGTCGAGAAGACCGACGGGTCTTTCTCCCAAAGTGTTTGATAGTTTCGTTCAAGATAATTATAGATGTCTCTTCTGACAGCATTTTGTTTGAGTTGTTTAACAAGTTGTCGAAAAGCTGTTATACCAATGACCTCTGAGACTCCGAAAATATAGTCTGTGTAACTCGGATCACTAAAATCAGATTTCAAGATGATGACATTCCAACTTTCTTGTTTTTCGTAATACTCCAAGATCTTCTTATAAATCTTTCGAACTTCTAATGTCATTAGATCTTTTTCTTGAATGACACCATATGCCTCTTTCATTCCTTCTGGAGTTTGAATCAAGGAAAGAAGAAACTGTTTCTCAAGACTTCGTGTCGTCTGAAAGTGATGTCCTGGAATCCAGAAGCTCTCTTGTTTTTCGTCTCTCATATGATTCGAGATCTTTAATTGGTAATTCTTTTGCTGCTTTCCACTTCGCGTGATTCTTGATCCAGTTATGATATCGTAGGACTGTGATAACTCTGAGATTCTTTTGACCGCACCATGCTAGCATCATATCGTATTCTTCAAAGAAGTCAACCTTACCCCAATTTGTTTCTACAATTCTTTTGATTAACGGTCTAAAGTTTTTGTTTGTTTTAAACTTTTTCAACAACCGTCTCTCAGTCATTCGTTTTCTTTTCTTTTCTTTTTGTTCTTCGATTCTTTTACTGTTGGAGTCTTGCTTCTGTCTCATACATTTTTAACTGTGTTGAGATTGCACTACTGACTTTTTCAATCGTTTTAAGAGTCATTTTCAAAGACATTTCTTGTTGACCCATTTCTGTCATCTCCCATAACCTGTCTGCAATCTTATCAGATTTGATGTTCGACCTTTGTCTGATTTCTAACCAGTCTTGAGGTTTTGCTTTCAGGATCTGCGAGAGTTGTTCAGAGTGGTAACCATATTCGGCTGCTAACCTTAAACGATATTCGGCAAGATCTCCTGGTGAGATTATTTGACCGCTCCTAATTAAATCGATGATTGTTTTGAGATCCATATTTTTGAAGTAATAAAGCAAAGTCATGATCATTTGTCGCTTTGATATGACAAGATCGACAAAGATCCATGAGATTACTACTGACTGTTTTTAGTTCTGGGTGTGACCCTCTTCTTTGGAGGTGGTGTACATCTGTCTGTCCCGGTTTCCCGCACCACTGGCATCTGCTGTTTGTTGGATCCTTTATGTATCTCGAGCTGACCATAATTACTAAGGAATGCTAATAACCATTCGCCCTTAAAATAATAAACAGGTTTTTCTTTCGTTCCTGCGTTCAGGACAGGTATTCTTTTTGTTCGAATCAAACGTAAAATTGAAAGTCTTGTTCTGATCGGAAAATAACGTTCAGCTCCGATCTTAAGTAATTCTGAAATCGTATACCATTTGTGAGGTTCGATCATATTGTTGTTTCTCTTGATTTAAGAAAAGCGTCGACCGTTTTAAATTCCGCTTTTTCGATTTCTCGGCATGTCTTGTGATGTCGGCAGTACTTTGATTGCCAAGAACTTGGTTCTGCCATTGGTGGAAATGTTCCGTTTTTCCAACATTCATTCAGTATCTTGAGCTGACCTAATACTTCGTCTCTAAGTTCTTCATCATCTAAAGAGATCGGATATTCGAGAACTGCTGCGTCATCTTTCGAGATATAAATAACAGAACCCTCTTTTATCTGTGTCAGATATAGATAGATCCAAAGTTGGTACTGATGCTGTTTCATTGCACCGACTCCAGCTTTTTTCATATGCCAGAAAGACTTTGTATGTTTTGTCTTAATCTCGTAGACTCTTTTTTCTCCTTTGTATTCGGCAATAAAATCGATATAACCAGAAACATTTAAATCATCGTCTTTAACTCGAACTTGTGTCTCGATCGTTAGACCGGGAGCTTTCAGAAGACTGACATACCAATCTTCGAAAAGTGTTCCTGCACTAAAGACTCCAAGTGTTCTTGGATCGAAAGGTTTATCTGGTTCGATCCCGAGTCTGTCTAAGTAGATACCTCTTAAACATTTTCCGAGTTTTGATGCATGCCATGATTTGACTTCGTAACTTTGACGTCTGTTTGCGATTAATGTATCGTTCGCGATTTGTTGTATTGGAATCATACTATTCTGTTTCAATGTTAAGTTTTTCTGAGCAGTCTTCGCAATATCGACTGTTGTCTTTCATGACTGCACACATGATGCAAATCCTGCAATCGCATTCGTCACATCTTTTCAATTGATCAACTGTGACACGTTCGCCACAATATCGACACTCTCGTTTTTTAATTGGCCCTCCCTCCCTTTTCACTGGTACCATTGTCATATTTTTGAAAATCTTGTTTTACGACCTTTAATTAAGTGACTACTCTCGAGCGATTTTGATAATTATACCGACGAGAAAGATAATAAGCAGTACTAATAGTCCAGACATTATTATTCCGAGTCCCCAACCAAGTGTTCCCCACGGAACTTTTATCATCTCTCCTGTACAAATATTCTGATACGTGTTTCCTCCGAAATTTGCGATTGTTTTTAAACACTGTTCTAAATTCTGTGAATCAATTGTTAAGTTTAAGTTATCCATAGTTTTGTTTCTTTTATTTTACGACCTTTATTTTACTTTTAAAAAACTGTAAATCTTTGAACCTTTCGAGACAACGATTGCAATATGTCTTTCCCTCGTAAATATCAAGATCTACTTTTGATTTGCAAACGACGCATTTTCGACGGGATCCACTATAATATAATCGACGGAATTTACTTGGAAATGGTTTTGACATATATTTATTTTAGTTAAGACTTTTTAGATACTCATATAAATTATGACAAAATTCATTATGAGAATTATGTCTGCCAACCGTATTGCCGACTTCAAAGGTATTTGGTGGGTTTGCTGGCAATGCTCCCCACGGCTCAAACTTTGTCTTTATCTTTTCTATCATCTTCTCCCTCTCATCTGCTCGGGCTTCTTTTTCTCTTTCTAAAACAAACTCATATAATTCTTGATAGCATTTACTTGTTGGATAAATTCCATACTTACCTGGATTATCAAGCATTCTGCTTACTATTTCCCATCCTCCCCATTGAGGAGAATTGTATTTATCTTCTTCTTCCATATTTATTTTAGTTAGTTAATACTTCTTTAAAACATTTATAACTTCCCCAATTACAGCTAGGGCAACCCCAATGTCTCCAACCCTCTTCTCTTAATAGCCACATTCCACATTCATAATTATCTGATGAGTCAAAGGGGTCTATGTTCTTGCCCAGCTTCTTTTCACAATATTTTATAGTGCTAGGTATCAGTTGGAACAGCCCCATTCCTGCTCCACAACCTGCATAAGAGCATATATCTGGTCTGCCCCCTGACTCACATTGTATTATTTTATTGGCTAGTATCTCTATATGTATATCTTGTGCGTTTCCTTCAGCCCTTAATGTGCAATCTAGGAGTACCATATTTGGGGCATAATTGCGTTCTAAGGGCTTTTCTAGTGAAAGTAATAATATACCAGTAAGAGCAATTATTGAGATGATTAGCCAGAACTTTAAGGGGTTCATTTATTTAACTCTAATTCTATTTCTTTATTTCTCACTCTTCTTTCTCGTGCTTCTAATTCTTGAAACCAATCTTCAGCATTTTTAACAACATCTTCTTCTCCTTTATTAAATTTTACAACAAACTCTAATCCAAATAATTTTCCTAATATTTTTTCTTTCTTCATACTCATTTATTTTTTAGGTTGTTGATGATTTGGTCTTGTGTTTTGGCTGAATTGCCAACTACATCAATAACCATTCCCTCTATCTCCTCAATAATCTCCTCTCTCTGCTGTTGGAGGGCTTTTGAGATGAATTCAGTCATTATTTTCTTTTCTCTAGGAGTTAAGTTTATTTCTTTAGATAATACTTTTTCCCAGTCCTTTAATATTTTATCTTCTGTGGTCATAGGTTTAGTCTTTTAACTTTTTCATTAATTCTTTCCAAGTTATTTCTACTTTTTTACCATCAAATTCAAAACAAAATTCTGCTTTATGTTTCGCTTTTACTTTTTTAAACTCTTTTAGCATTTCTCGAGAATTCCTTATTTCTATATAAACCATATAGGCATTATCTATATTTATTTTATCTATTTTCATAAATCTTACTTATTTATCTTTTGACCTTTGTTTAGCCCGCTAAGAGCATTGGAGGTGGGATGGGACTCGAACCCATATCTCGTTGTTCACTCTTCTCGCTAAAGAAGTTTTAAGTAGCTACGCTTATCCTGCCATTAGACGACCCATCCACAATGCTTTTAAGGGGCTAATTTACTTCGGTTAAGTTATGCGAAGTTTAATGGGTCTTTTCATCATATGATTCAATAACTAGTTGAATCTCGTCTTTGACTTCGTTGCATGTCTGTTGCTTTGAAAGATCAAATCCTGTATATGTCTCGATGATACGAATGATTGCTTTAACTTTTTCTTCTGGTGTCATATTATCTTAAATCTATTTCGTAGTTTAGGCATTGTTCTATTTGCCATTCCACAGTTTGATAATTTCTAATTCGACTTTGTTCTTCTTGCCATTTGTAGCACTCTAGTTCTTCTTGTCTGTCAAATGCTATCCATAGAACCAGTGTGAAACAAAATACTATTAGTGCTAATCCGATTATTTCTTTAATCATATTTTTATTTTAATTTTTAATCTGATTAGAGGAGAAGCTAGAGTGCTGAACAGCTTCCAGCTAACTCCCCCTCTAATGTTCACCACTATTTAATTTTTAATTGCTTTTTAACTTGTTCTTCTGTGTAGGCAAATTTCTTTAATTGAAATAATATTTCTAAAAATTTCTCAAAAGTAATATCACATCCTTCGGTTATTTTATCCATATCTCCTAAAGTAAATTTGTCTAAATTCAGCCAAGTATATTCTTTGTTCATATTTTTTGTTTTGTTATTTTACGACCTTTGTTATTCTCTTTCTCCCCAATCTTCATGAAGCTCTGGCTCTATTTCCTCTCCCCACTTAAACTGCTCATTCATTATCTCGTCTGCGACTCTGTCTTCTGCTTCTTCTCTTGTATCAAGCATTTCTAATGATTCTTTGCTTAATTGACCGTTGAAGGTAAAGATTCTTGCATCTTCGATTTCACTTTCTCTAATATTGTCTCTAATTTTATCGTTTTTTATTTCTTCGAAAATATCTTTGTTAAACATATATTTTGTTGTTTTAATTATTAATAAAAATCTCTATTTGTAACTTCGACTTTTGTTGGTATATTCTTGCCCCATTCTGGTGCATACTTTTCATCAATTTCTTCGTGTGTAATATAATTCTCTGGAGTCTTAAAGTTTTGTTTCAAAGGAATTTCTTTATATCCTTTAAAATCAGGTGCTAAACTTTTTGGTGTCTTGTTCATATTATTGAATATGTTGATGATTAATTAAGTTCTTCTTTTAGCTTGTCGTAATTCTCCATAATCTCTAAGCAGTCATCTCTTGTTAATTCGTAATCACTTAATGCAATAACTGATTTGATATCAAACATATTTGTTGCTCCACTTTCTTGAACTTTTAAATATGCTTGGAATTTCTCTTTTGTGATCATATTATTTATTTAATTATTTTAAGACCTTTGGTGAAGGATGGTTTAATTGGATATCCTTCCTTATTTATATCTTACCATAAAGCATAGAAGGTTGTAAAGGAGAGTTATTAACAGTTGATATTATGATACAAATATGGGGTTTTGTAAAGGATACAAATTTGATACCCGTCCAACCTTTACATCTTATCACAGATCATTTATAATAAAAACATAAACAAAGGTCGAGGTTCTTTGATCATACCCGTCCACATTTACAAGTCATTGTTTGTGTGATATAATATACTTAGAAACTGAATAAGCGGGTAGAAATGAATACGTCCCGCAGAAATCGCAGACAATTTGAATACAAAAACGGCTCTAGGTAAATAAAAGAAAAAAAGAACCAAAAAAAGAAAACAAACATGATTATCTTTACTACTACTAACTACTACTAACTACTACTAACTAATAGTTATAGTATAGTTAAGTATAGTATAAGAGTCATCTAACTTAAGCTTATGAATGAAGATACAAAAGCAACAAGACAATGTGAGAACTGCGATTCATCTTTTTCGCCAATAAACAGTAAGACAAAATACTGTGATGATTGTAAAGACAAAATGAAAGTTATTAGAAGAGAAAGAAGAAGGGATAGAAAAAGAGAGGCGGTTAACCCAGTAGATACAACTGCTGATAATGTTAACCCAACAATCATTGATACAACAGTCGAATCAACAGTTTAATCGCCCAGTTCGGTGGCCGGGATCCCACTATGTCACATCCAGGGGGTAGACCTCTAAAGTTCAAATCAGTAGAAGAGCTACAAGAAAAGATTGATGCATATTTTGAGAGCTGTTGGATCGAAGAAAACGGAAAACTGATACGAATCAGACCTTATACAATCTCAGGTCTGGCTTTGGAGTTAGATACATGCAGAAAAGTACTGTTAGATTATGAGGAAAGAGATGAGTACAGTAACGCCATTAAAAAGGCGAAGGGCAAAATCGAGAGTTTTGCTGAAGAGAAATTGTATGGTAATAACGTAGCAGGGGTGATATTTAATTTAAAAAATAATTACGGCTGGAAGGATAAGACTGAACAAGAGCATTCAAATCCTGATGGTAATTTAAAGACAATAATTATAAACAAATCGCCACATGAAAGCGACAATCAATCTATTAGCGAAACAGACTAAGGCATGGAATTACTGGGAAGACAATATTACGACAGAGCTTGGATACGGAGGAGCAGCAGGTGGGGGAAAGACTAGACTAGGTTGTTACATAGAGATCGCAGCATCAGAACAATATCCCAAAAGTAGATGGGCCATCGGAAGAAAAGAGTTAAAGACACTAAGACTAACCACATTAACAACATTATTCGAAATATTCAATGAATTAGGTTATAAGAACGGGTTAGACTTTAAATACAATTCACAAGAAGGAGTCATTACATTCGCGAATGGCTCGCAGATATTAATATTAGATACCGCATACAGTCCACAGGATCCTGAATACACAAGATTCGGATCATTAGAACTTACAGGATGCTGGATAGATGAAAGCAATGAGACACCAGAGAAAGCGAAATCAATTTTAAAAACAAGAGTTGGAAGAAAAAATAAATTCGGGGAGTCAGAAGTTAAATCATTTTGGCTAGAAACATTTAATCCGAATAAGGGGCATGTATATAGAGATTACTGGAAACCGTTTAAAGAAGGAACATTGCCAAAGTACAGACAGTTTATTAGGGCATTACCGAATGACAATCCATACTTGCCAGATGCATACATTCAAAATTTAAAAAGGGCAGATAAGATCACAAGGGAAAGACTATTATTGGGAAACTTTGATTTCGACGATAACCCTCAGAAGATAATGAGCTACCAATCAATTCTTGATTTACCAGACAATGTTTTAGTCGGAGATCACAGTATCAAAAGAATGATAGCTGATATTGCAAGATTCGGAGGAGACAAGATCGTTTTAGCATTCTTTAGAGGAATGGAATTGTATGGTCTAGGAGTCTATACTTATCAAGGAATCGACGAAACGATCAGAAAGATGAAGAGTGAAGCATCGATTGAGAAGATTGGTTTTACTAATATCTTAGCAGATGAAGGAGGACTGGGAGGCGGAGTAGTTGATGGTATGAGAGGAATCAAAGGATTTAACGGAAACTCATCACCGACTAAGATACACGATCCAATCAAGAACGCTTTGATACCTTCTAATTACCAGAATCTAAGATGTCAATGCTATTTCAAATTAGCGGAGACAGTAAACGAACATAATTTCCGAATAGATGTGACAAAGTTTGATACAAACATTGAAGGATATACAAAAGAACAGGCATTATCAGATCTTATTGAAGAATTAGATGTCATCCAAGAAACAGATCGATCACAAGATAGCAAAAGAGCGATTATACCTAAAAGTGAAATCAAAGAGTTATTAGGAAGAAGTCCCGACTTTGCAGACATAGCAATGATGAGAATGTTCTATGAGATACAAGAGCCAGAAGAGATCATCGTCAACCCATTTAAAAAACAAATACACATTATTAAACAGAATAGCAATAAATAAATGAACGACACACATAAATTATTAGGACTCGTTAGGAAAGCTGAAACTGATTGGATTTCAGGGGAAACACAATACTCTGAATTTGTATCAGGGTCGTTATATGACGACATCAATAAGATCGAAGCTTACTTAAACTCTAAACATACATCAGGGGAGTCTGATTCATTAGGTAGAGAAAAGCCGTTCTTTAACATCGTATTAGCAAAGAGAAACATTTGGTACAGAGCAACAGACGTAGACAGAAAGAACATAAGAGCTAAAGCGAATAAGGTCAAAGATTACATCACATCATTTATATTTAACTTACATGTTGTTAGATGGATGAATGATAATAATTTCGGTAAATTCTTAAATGATTGGGGATTATATCTAGCAAGTTATAACTCAGCAGTAGTTAAATTTGTAAAGAAAGATGGCAAATTACATTCAGACGTTATACCTTGGAATCGAATGATTGTTGATTCAATAGATTTCGAGAACAATCCGAAAATCGAAGTATTGGAACTAACACCAGCTCAATTAAGAAAAAGAAAGGGTTATGACCAAGAACAAGTAGAGAAACTAATCGAGACAGAATCGTCAAGAGAGAACCCAAACAGAGAAAAGAAAGATCAAAAAGAAAACTATATTAAATTATACGAAGTTCACGGAGAGCTTGCTTTATCTTTTATCACAGGGAAAGAAGAAGACGACGATACATTCGTTCAACAAATGCAAGTAGTCTCATTCGTAGAAGGAAAGGGCAAAGGAGAGTTTGATGATTTCGTTCTTTACAAAGGAAAAGAGGACAAAGATCCATACATGCTGACATATTTAATACCAAGCGTAGATGGTTCGATATCATTGAACGGTGCAGTAAAGACATTATTTGATGCTCAATGGATGAGGAATCATACAGTAAAGAGTATTAAAGACCAATTAGACTTAGCTTCAAAGCTTATATTCCAAACAGCAGATACTAACTTTGTCGGACAGAATGCTTTAACATCAATAGAAAATGGTAATATACTCGTGCATAAGGAAAATATGCCACTAACACAAGTCGCGAATAGCTCTCACGATATTACTTCACTGCAGAGCTTTGGACAACAATGGGAAGTATTGGCACAAGAGATCACCTCAACACCTGATATTTTAGAAGGAAGCAATATGCCATCAGGAACAGCTTACAGGCAAGCAGCTATTATACAGCAAGAATCCCACTCTAACTTTGAGATTATGATTGAGAACAAAGGATTATTTTTAGAGGAAATGTTTCGAGAACATATAACACCTTTCTTACTAAAGAAAATGGACACGACAGATGAGATCTCAGCAACGCTCGACCAATACGGAATCGATAAAATAGACAAGATGTATATATCCAGCAAAGTGGCAGAAGTATTTAACAGGAAAGCAGTTGACGCAGTATTGAACGACGAAGAAGTACCTGAGTTAGATGAGATACAAGCAAATGTAGAAAAAGAAGTGCAAGAGATGGGAGAGCAAAGATTTATTAAACCATCAGAGATCGCAGATAAGACTTGGAAAGAAGTAATTGGAGAGTTTGAAGGAGAGATTATTTATGAGATCACAGATGAGAACTCGAACAAACAAGCTGTGATGGATACGTTATCGACTGTATTTAATACATTAGTAAGCAATCCAGGAATAGAACAGAACAAGACAGCGATGATGCTATTAGGCAAAATATTAGAGGAAACGGGAAAGATAAGCCCAGTAGAAATCGAAAGCTTATCAAATCATCAACCACAACAGCAACCAGCTGAGCTCCCAATTGGTGGAGGTAAAGAGTCGACAGTTGGACAAGTTAGTAATCAATTCAAACAATAACATGGATTTATCAATATTATCATTAGATCAGTTAAAAGTACTAGCGTATGATACTTTAGCAAGAAGGGAAGCAGCTGATTATGACTTAAAGAGTATCAATCAACAGATCGCGATTAAGTCACAAGAAGCATTAAAAGAAAAACAAGAAAAACAAGTCGCGGAAACAAAAGTCGAAGAAAAACAAGTAAAACAATAAAATTATGGCAGAAGGAGATTTACAAAGAGAATTATCAGGGTCAAGGTTTAAATCAGTAACAGAATCACAAGTAGTAAAATCTGGTGAAGGTGTACTGAGGAAAATCGTAGTAGCAAACACAAATACTGGAACATTAAAAGTTATTGATGGTTTAGAAGCAGGAGCTAACGCAGTCGGAACATTAACATCAACAGGTGCTTGTGCTCCAGCAGTTTATGGAACATCAACACTTACAAGTGATGCAACAAATGTCGCTGAAGATGAAACAGTAACAATTGCAGCAGTCGTTTATACATTTAAAGATGCAGTAACCACAGTAGCAAACACAGTTAAGGTGGGAGCTAATGCAGCAGCATCATTAGATAACCTTAAACACGCTATCAACGGTACTGGAACAGGCGGAACACATTATGGTTCTTTGACAGTAGCTCATCCACAATTTATAGCTACAACTAATACTGATACAACTCAAATAATTAGGTCAAGAACTATTGGTAATGCAGCAGCAACAGCAGTTATTAACGCTTATGTAACAGAAGAAACTTCAGACCATCTAGCGTGGACAGGAGCAGATATTGCAAACGGTGTTGCAGCAGCAGTTACAACAGACGCAGCTACAACAACTATCGGTACAACAGTTTATACAGCAGTAACAGGATTAGCAGAAACTTATGGTTTAACAGCAGCAGCTTATCAAGTTCTATGGGTAACAAATGAAGCTACTTTCTTAGACAATTTGAAACAAGCTATCAATGGTTCAGGAATTGCTGGAACAGACTATTCAACAGGCACATTACCTCATACATTAGTAGTAGCAACAACAAATGCAGCTGATTCACAAGTCGTTCAATACAAAGATGTTGGAACAGCTGGAAACGCAGTAGCTACAACTGAAACAATGGCGAATTATGCTTGGGGAGCAGCAACACTAGCAAGTGGAACTGGCTCAACTGGAACAGTAATATTAGAAACAACTACCCCAGCTAAAGATGTTACTTTAGACTTCGGTAATTGTGAATTTGAAACGGGGTTATCAATCGTAGTCGGTGGAACTTCGTTATCATTAGGTGTTTATTACAAGTAAATTAAACAAATATGGTGGAACAGAAAAAATCAATGAGATATAGTGAACAAGAGTTGGGAGTAATTAAAACAACTTTCGGGGACAATGATGAAAGATTCTTCTCGATCAGAAAGCTGATGCTTCAAATGGACTTGAACAAGACTGATGTCGCCAACTTAAAAGTATTTAAAGAAAGCAAAGAAGCGATGGCAGTACTAAGAAAAGCATTTTTACCAGAACTTGAAGCAGATGCTCCAATAGCACAACCGGTAGATTTATATCTTACATTGAACTTCGCTGAAAAAAGTCCAGAAGATGCATTAGATCAGATCATGATACGAGCTCTCGTGATGGATTACATAGATCAACAGTTATCAGTATTAGATTGTAATCGCGCAGAAGTCATTTCGTTCGAAAAATTAACAAGTTTAGAGGACACATGTAGAAGTAACGCAGTGAATACTTTTGTGAATTTCTCGGCAAGAAACATGATAATCAATCACACTGAACAGAGATTTCAGGAATTGAAAATGTTAGCAAACATAGAGCCAGAAACCTTAGAAGAAGTTGAGGAAAGAATGGCAAAAGATAGTAACAAATAAAAGTCATTGAGTTTCAAATCTCATTAAAACATTGATTAACAAATAATTGAGAAGCTTAACTCTCCAAATAAGCATTGCGGATTCATCCGCCAATAATATGATAAATGAAGAACAAATCGAGGACATCGACTCAACAACCGATGAAGAGGAATCTACAGAAGAGGAAACCACAGAGGAAGAATCTTCTGAAGAAACAGTTGAATCATTAAAACAGAAGAATCAGAATCTGTATGAACAACTGAAAAAAGCAAAAGGTTTCGAAAGAGGTGGTGACGGTAAATGGGTAAAGAAACAAGAATCCAAAACAGAAACACCTAAAGAAGAACCTAACGTAGTTTCAGCAGCAGATCTTTCATTTAGAGATTTTAAAGCATTGTCAGATGTCCATGAGGACGACGTTGATAAGTTGGTGAGTTATGCCAAATTCAATGGTATTTCGATCACCGATGCTAAACAGTTACCCGAAATGACGAATCTTTTGAAAGATAACGACGAAAAACGTAAAACAGCAGAAGCCACAAACACAGGACGTGTAAAACGTGGTGCAACAGAGGCCCCAGATTCTGCGATATTAAAGAAAGCTAGAGACACAGGCGAAGTACCTACAACAGATGAAGGTATGGATAAACTGTTAGATGCTAGAATGGCAGAGAAAAGGGGTGATAGGAACAAGTAATGCGGTGGTAAATTATTTGCTAATTGGTGGATTTAACCAATTAACTTAAAACAACAATGGCAAATACAATAGGAACAACAGCGTATAGAGACAAGTACAGAAGTGCTTCTCTAGAAAAAGCGTTGAGAGCAGCATTGATTGCAGAAAAGATTTGTGATGTAGACAGAACAGAACTATACACATTACAAAACCCTTATGGTTCTCAACCAACAGCAGTGGTACAAGCTTACGATGGTACTTATACTCCTGCAACCTTCACATTAACTGACGACACACTGACAGTTGCTGATGAAGTAGTAATCGGTGAACACATTTACAATTTTGAGGATATTCTTTCAAAATTTGATTTGTTCGCAAACAGGCAAGATGAAATTAACTACTCAATTGCAACAGCGATTGATAAATATGTACTTAACGACCTTTGTGAAAACGGTACAGGTACATACACAACTCCAGTAGGAGGTTTCTCAACAGCAGCAAACATCAACGTAATTATGTCTAACTTGATCAGTAAAACAACTGGTTACGCAGACACTTACAAAGGTTTATTCTTAGTTATCGAACCAACAGATGTCCCTGGATTTATTCAGGCACAAGCTACAAATGGTTATTCATTTGCAGACAACGCTTTAAATAACGGGTTTATGACCTCTTATATGGGTGTTGATATCTATGTTGCACCAGCTTCTACATTTGAAGATGATGCTACAACTGATGATTCAGGTTCTAAGACTTGGACCAATGATGGGCACAGAGTCTTTGGTGTAAAGAACATTTCAACCTATGCACAACCAAGGGGAGTGACTTGGGATGAAAAGGGTGTTACAGGCAAGACTGGAAAAGAAGTATGTATGAACGCATTAATCGGCTTTAAACTTTGGGCAACCAAAGCTGCCTTAATCGTTGATATTACTATCGCTTAGTAATTAACTCTCCCTTTTTGGGGGAGTAGAGGGCTTACCTCCACCGATTTAAGCTCTCTACCTCCCTCGGAAGGGATTACAAAACAATGGCAAATGATATCGAAGCATTAAAACCAAAGAGAAAGAAAGAAGTTGCTCCTGAGGTTGAAGAAACAACACCAGAAGTAGAAGTCGCTACTGATGACTCAGAAGCAAGAAAAGCTCAAAAAGCGATCTATGCTAAATACAAGAAACAGAATCCTGTAAAGTATGAGCAGAAAAGAGAAGCCTTTGAGAAAAAATTAGCTAACCTATAAGAAAATGGCACAACCAAACGGAATTAGTCCAACAGTAGATGGAGTATGGTTTAGACCACTAATACTTGAAGCAGATGCGGTTAGTGGTGCTACAATACCACCAACAGCGAAATCTGTTGAAGTAACTTCAGCCGCTAATGGCACAAATGACTGGATTGTATTACCAAGTCTTGCAGATGTACCTAATGGACACGAAATTACAATTTTATGTTCAGTCGGTGCTGACTTTGAATTAAGAACTCCTGCAGCTTCTGCAGAAGAAATCAATTCAGAAGATTGCGATGGAACAAAAGAGATGGTAATGACAGATACAGAAGTAGTTAAAGTCGTTAAAATCAATAGCACTATCGGTTGGATGGCTCACAGCTACTCCGCTGTCGGAGCAGTTATAGCAGCTGTCGTACCTGACTAACAATTATGGCAAATCCAAATAGCACAAATCCTGCTTACGATGGAATAAGAGTTGAACCTATTGAATTAACACCTACAAACTATTGTACTTCTGTTAATACAATACCACCGACTTGTCAATCTGTATTTTTACAGGCAAATGTTAATGGTGTAACTGACTTTACGGTTCTACCTGATTTATCATTAGTACCTGATGGTCACGTTATAACTGTTATCGCAGGTGCAGCAGCAAGTGAAGTCCGGTCAGCATCAGGGACAGATGACCTTATCAACAATGTTGATTGTGGTACTGATACGGCTGCAACAGCAGTTCTAACATCAGATGAAACAAATGTAACAAACGGTAAAAAGGTTACTATTGGAACAACAGTTTATCAATTTCTTGCAACACCACTTGCAGCTTATGATGTTGATATCGGTACAAATGCAGCAGGGAGTATGGCAAATCTTTTAGCAGCTATTATGGGGACTGCTAGAGGAACAGCATATTTCAAAGGAACTCAACCGCATCCAGATGTAACAGCAGTCGCTACTTCAACATTTGTAATTACTTGCACGGCTAAAAAAGCTGGTGCAATCGGTAATGCAATAGCAAAATCAGAAGACGACGACCATTTAGATTGGGATGGAGCAGGAGCTACATTCACAGGTGGAGCAAACGCAGCTGAATATTTACTAGCATTAAACCAAGTATGTAAATTTACGAAAGTAAGTAATACAGTTGGTTGGATGGGATTAGGATGGACACCAATCGGTGCAATCATCGGAGCAATTACCCCAGACTAGTTTATTAACTTTGCTCTTTATGAGGGCAAAGATTAGTAAATTAACAAAAATATTATGTCATTAACATATTCACAACTCACAACTAAATTAGATAATGCCTTGGGGACAAATACATCCTCATATCCTTTGGCTAATAAAGTAATCGACATTAATCTCGCTTTAGACGAAGCTATGGCGATTATATTCGCTGCAGGTGGCACTTGGCAGTATGATGACTACAATCACACTAAATATCCGATTATCACCACTAATTTAGTAGCTACTCAGCGAGACTACTCATTTACCACAGATGAAGAAGGAATATTGATTTTAGATATTTATAAAGTGATGGCGAAAGACTCTGCTAGTGGAACATTTAAAAAATTAACTCCAGTTGATATGCAGACAGACCCACCAGTAACAATGACTGATGGTAATGACAACACAGGTATTCCTACAAAGTATGATAAAACTGCTACTGGTATCTTCTTAGATTTAATACCTAGCTACAATTCCACTGGTGGATTAAAGATTTTTATAAACAGAGAGGGACATAAATTTGCTTCAGATGATACAACAGCGACTGCAGGTATTGATGGCTTATGTCACGATTTCTTATATTTAAAACCAGCTTATGAGTTTGCAAGAGACAAGGGGATGTCAAATGCAGAGCAATTATATAGAGATTTGATAGTGTCGACCAAAAAGATTCAAGAAAGATACGGCAAAAGAGAAAGAGATATCGTAAGAAGAATAATACCTAACGTAGAAAATACAAAATAATGGCATTCACAAACCAATCAAAAAACACAGCGGTAATAAGCAATGAGTTTGCGGTTGGGAGAGGTTGGTTTTATGAGGAGTCAGATATTGATTACGAGATGACAGATTTATATTACGAGAAATATGGGGTATTACAAACATTTACGAACCAAGCAGTTAATTCAGCGAATATTACTAATTTAGCAAAAAGTTAAATATGGCGATAAATTTTCCGACAACATTAGATACATTAACAAACCCAGTAGCAACAGATAATACTGTTACCGTTTCACACGCAACTCAACACGCAAACGTTAATGATATTGTAGAAGCATTAGAAGCTAAGGTTGGTGTTGATACTTCGGCAGTAGCTACTTCATTAGATTACTTAGTAACTAATGCTAGTTCAAGCGACCCCGGACACGTTCACACTACTGCAAGTGTAACTGATACTTTGGTTAATTTAGATGATACTAATATTTCCTCTCCTCAAGAAGGTAACGGTATATTTTACGATTCTGCCAGTGGCAAATGGATAAACGCAGATACAAGTGTTGCAGATGCTACAATCGCAGTTAAAGGTGTAGTAGTAATGTCAACAGCTCCGGTTTCAGCAACAGACCCAATCTCAGTTGGAGATAATGATACTAGAGTGCCGAGTCAAGATGAAAATAATGCTTTAGCTGGAACACAAGGAACTCCAAGTGCAACTAATAAATATGTAACTAATGATGATGTAACTGAAGCTAAAACTGCTAGTAGAATACCTAGACGAGATTCTAATTCAGATGTTTTAGTAGCTACAACACCAACAGCAGGAGATGCAGCTGGAAGTAAAACTTATATTGATACGCAAGTAGCGACTAAATTAACTGGACTTAATACTTGGGCGAGTGCAACAGTTGGTAGCTCGACACTAGCGGGAACAGATATGATTATTACAGGGTATCTTACAGTAACAGCTGGTTCAGCAATACAGATTAAAACAGATTCTAGTAATCCGCCAACAACAATTAGGACTGCAGTAGCTACAGGTTCAAATGATGATATTCTTCCTTTTTCTGTTCCAGTAAAAGATGGTGAGTATTATTTAATAGAATATACAAATGGAAGTGCAGGAGTAACAGCTTACACTTTATCTTTAGAATAATATGGCAGATAAACAAATAAAAATAAATAGATTCTTAGGTGGAACAATGGATGAGACAAGAGATTTGCCGAATGGTTATTTTAGATATTTAGAAAATGTTGATGTTGATACTGATTCTCACGGAGCTAAACAAGTTGCCAATATAGAAACTGACACAAATGATAGAAATATTAAAGCTATTTCACCGACTGATGGCAGTGCTTATGGCTTAGGTTGGGAAAATGATTCTACTGTTGATGTTACTATTTGGAATATGTTGACCGAAACCGCTGTGACAAATGGAACTGCTGCTAGTTACAATATGCCAGCACATACTCCTCTTTTTGAATTTTACAATGGTACTTATTATTTTTCTTCAACAACTCATATCGGAAAATATGTTACATCAACGACAACAATGACAGGAGATGTAGTGGCTGTAGCAGGTGGCAGTAATGGTATGAAAGGTGGTTGCGTTTTTAAGGGAGATATTTATTGTTGGGCAGGAAATCAAGATATTTATGTATTCAATACCACTACAGAATTATTAACTCAAAAGATTTCAACGTCAGATAATCAAAATATTAAAGAATTAGTCCCTTATGGAAATTATATATTGATAATTTGCTCTGCTTCAGTTAGCGGTGTTAAATCTAAAATGTATATTTGGGATGGAGTTTCAACAACTACATTTACTGATATTATTGAGATTGGATATGGAAATGTATTAGGTGCTGATTTACTAGACGGAATTGTTTATGCTTTAGTAGGATTTAAAAATCAGAGAGGATTTAGATTAAAAGCATACAACGGCACTAATTTTCAAACACAAATAACTTACAATGGCAGAACAAACAATGTTTCAGCACTTAATTATGCGATACCTTCATCAAAATTAAAAATGTATAATGATTATTTGTACTTTTTATGTCAGATAGCTAGACCAGATTCAACATACGCAGATGTTAAAGAAATGGTTTTATTTAGATATGGTAAAAAAGATGCAACTAGAAATAATGCACTTTCAGTATATAAAACAATGGAAATAGAACCTTCTGGTGCTTTTACTTCTAGTGCAAATGATTTCGCTATTTCAGAGGATAGTCTTGCGGCTACCGAACCAGAACAATTAGTTTTTGCAGCAATAGAGGAGGATGGCGACGTAAAAAGAGATGTCAGAACAAAAACAACACCAGATTATACAGCACAAGCAGGAGTAATTATAACGGGAATTTACACTGGTGATGATAGTTCAATAGAAAAGAAATTATCTAAAATGTCAGTTCAATGTGAACCTTTACCAGCTAATGCTTCAATAGTTCTTAAATATAAAAGTGATGCAGAAACAACATTTACTACAATATGCACAATAGATGCAGACGACACAGTGTCCTATGAACCAATAAATATAGAGGGAACAGGAGTAAACTTTAACACATCAAAAGAAGTTCAGTTTAAATTTGAAGAGTTAGGTGGTGCTAAATTAACAGGGTTTAGCTGTAATTATGAAGAATTAAAAACGCAAATATGACACCAGAACAAGAATTACAATTTGAAAAGCTTATAAAAGATGTCCAATATTTAATGGATATGGAAAGTAAAGACAACTTTTCTGATTTAAAGATATTTAGAAAGAAAGTAGAGTTTAAAAATGATGTGACTTTTGCAAATGATATGTCATTTGGTGGAGAGGTTACATTTGAAGATAAGGTTGGTTTCTATGGCACAACACCAGTGGCACAGCAAAGTTCAGTTACAACTCCAAGTGGAGGAGCAACAATAGACACACAAGCAAGGTCTTCTATTGGAGAAATAAAAATAATTTTAGATAATTACGGCTTAACAGCTTAAAAAAAAAAAC
>JAAGZO010000837.1 GCA_024206195.1 bacterium
ACACTATTGTTTCGTGGTGCTTTCTACATGGCATACTATTTGAGTGGTGCACAATTCGAGAGTGGCATACTAATCGAGAGAATACGGTAACTTTGTCAATACTAAAGGCGACATTGTTAAAGTCAAAATCAGAGAAGACTTGAAAGCTAGAGCTTTCTTGGATTCAGGAGCTCAAGTTTGTTTGTTGATGGAGAGGTTTGCTAAGTTGCTAGAAGGATCAGGACTCTATCAAAGGGTTCACTGGCCTTTGACTGCAACTTTGGCGGATTTTTCTGTTGTCACTTATACTGAATATATGCCTCAAATACCCGTTGTTTTTGATAATCAACAAGTTTTGTTAAACTTGTGGATTTCACCCGAATTACCTGATGAAGACCTTGTTTTGAGCAAAGCTGCTATGTTTAATCTTGGATTTTGATTAACCACCATAACAGGAAGAGACGTGTGGGATGAAAACGGAGAAGTGAAGCCTGAATTTGTGGCTGATGATGAAAATTCAGAAGATGAACCTCCAAAAGCTGAAGAAGCTGAAGTTAATGAAGAACAGCAACTTTTATTTCGTTTATCTTTGCGAAGGCTCAGAGTAGCTGAAAAGCCTCTGACCCTTTGTTCGACAACAGTTAATACTTATTCAGAGAAGATTGATAAGCGTCAAGTTTATCTTCCTTTACCGGAACATGAAATTCACAATTTTAGTTCCCCAGCGAATGAAAGTTCTAAAGTTAATTTATCTGGAGTTA
>JAAGZO010000838.1 GCA_024206195.1 bacterium
GTATCAATTCTACGGATCTTGCAGCCATAAGGGAGTGTTGTAGCTACCAGTAGATCGCTACCGATCTCGCCGATAGCTGTAATAGTCTCGTATGCCTCAAAAGTAAGCTCGGTTGCTGGAGCATCATAGTCATTTATTGAAGTAGCTGGATTAGAACTAGTTGTTACCTGTTGAAGCAGGTTACCATTACCTATCCAGAGCTTTCCTGTTTTTACTAGCATAGGCTTATGGCTTGAGGACATTCCTGTTTGCCAGTCTATAGTTGCGCCTCCTGGTGAGGTTCCTACCTCAAAATATCCTAACTTAGCCGTATGTGTAAAAAAGATAAAGCCCCTATATTCTGCTGCATCTTGTACCGCTAATAGGTCAGAAGGTGCATACGTTGTCCAGGTAGGAGAATCTTCTTTCCATATACGAGGATATGAGTCGTCTTTAGTGAAGAAATAGACACTATTGTCAGAGGCCACTAATCCCTTGCCAGCACGAGGCATTCCAGTAATCGGAGACTGTGTCGGTGCTAGTTCTAATGCTCTACTGGCTTTTAATATGCCAGGCTCGGAGTGAATATCACAACCCACGATTTCAGCCAAGGAATTTGGTTTTCCCTGATAGGCGGACTCTGCTAGTCCTCCGAGATTAAAGTTATTTATGATGAAGCGTTCAGCCATTATCTAAAGTGATTAAGTTTTTATCTGAAATGGTTTAGGATCCCATGAGCAATGCAAACAGCTAGACGAGACTCGTTCTCTTTCATTTGTTTGGCATCGTAGGGGTTGGACAGGAACCCACACTCTATCAGTATTGAGTTTGCCCAGTAATTGTTAATATATCCTGCATTCTTATTTTTAGCGTCTAGTAGCGAGTTCTTCCTCTCTGAGACGATTCTATACTTTCTGAAGGACTCTCGCACCATCGCCGCCATTTGGTATGCCACCTTATTATTGTGCTTGTAATAGATTTCAAAGCCAGACGGCTGCGGCTGAGAAAACGAGTTAAGATGAAGTGATACGGAGTAACACCGTTTTGGGTCATAGCCATTTTCGTGAATTAACCAATTAATATAATCTTCTTTTTGGGTTAGGGTCTTAGATGTAGACACACCCACCCCTTGTATTCGGACATCCTTCATTGCAGGTTTGTCAGCGAGTATTCCCATAACCGCACTCGCTAACCGGACACAATATTCTCTCTCGTCTATTCCATTGCCCTTTGCACCAGTAGTGCCTAACCAAGTCTTACGGTGTCCACTTTCCACGAAGATTGCGTGTGGTGGCGGGAAGGAGGATTTGGTTTTCATCTTATTGGATTACAACTAGTCTTATTACGGCTCCCAGTAGAGCGAGTAGTGCTGTTGCGGCTCCACCATAGACTACTATCTCTACTTTCTTATTTGCGAATTTCTTATCTGCTGCATCAATGAATTTATCAAGCTTGTTCTCAATCCTCCCAGTAGTTTTCTTCACGTGTTCTATCTCTTGCTTGTTGGATTGCTGGCCAAGTCTAACCTTTTCCATCGAGTCGTTGTGCCTCAATTCAAAATCTCGCATGATACCGATTAAATTTTTCTCAGTCTGCGGACTCATTATTTGACTTTCTTAGCGAATCCGTCAGCTACTGAGTACACACCTGTGGTTCCTAGCCCAATTGCGACACCTTCGACATAGGCCATGGGATCTGAAATCCTTGCTAGGATCACAGGGTTTGCCACCGCCCCCACGACGATTGCCACTAATGGAAGGAATTTATTAGGGATATATCCCAAGTCCTTCACTACCTGAGTTATACCGAGTACGAACGCTGCTACGTCAATCATAATATAAAATTAAAAATTTAATTTGCTGTTACGCCACTTATAGAGCTAATATTTGCCTCTGCTATTGAATCTACGCTAGTGACACTACCCCATACTATTCCGCTCATAGAAGTTATATTTCCAGCGGAAGGAGTAAAGAAGTCCATATTCTCTATCTCGTGAACTAGATTATCTACTCCTGATACATCTTCACTGGTTTTTAAAGTTGAAGAAAACTGAGAACTGGTGAGGTACAGCTTATCTGCTGATCTGCCCGACCAAGGGGTGTCTGTACCATCAAAACTAATTCCAGTGATAGCCGAGTCGATTGAACTTATATCCTCACTATCCTTAATTGTTGAAGAAAAATTAGAACTGGTTAAATATAATTTATCGGCAGTATTACCAGCCCAAGGGGTATTCGTACCATCCCACGAGATTCCGACAGGTGCAGTGTCTACCCCTGAGACATCTTCACTGCTCTTTAAGGTAGAGGAAAATTGAGACGATACCATATATAATTTATCTGCCTCAGTTCCACAAACGGGAGTATTAGTACCATTCCAGCTTATGCCTTGTGGGGTAACATCTATTGAGGAGAAATCCTGACTGGTCTTTAGTGTAGAAGAAAATTGGGAACTGGTGAGATATAAGCGTCCGGCATCCGTTCCACTCCAGGGTGTATTTGGGTCTGACCAAGAGATGCCACGAGGTGTTCCATCCACGCTTCCTATAGCCTGACTGGTCTTGATTGTTGATGTAAAGGTTCCAGATTGGAGGTATAATTTTTCAGCTTCCGCTCCTATCCAAGGATTATTGGCCATTTTTTTCGTAAAGTTTTTTGAATGATCTTGAGATTTCGTTTAGCGACCTCTCCTTATAGTGATCGCAGAAGTAATCGAAGTGAGCAAATATTTTGAAGCCCTGCTCTTTGGCTCTTTCGCAGAAGGATATATCGTTTCCTTTATTAACTGTACCATCGGGGTTTAGCTTGCGAGTGAAGCATCCTTTTCTCATCTCTGGATTCTCGAACACTCGTCTTGCTATTAGGAAACATCCGCCTCCGATAGCATCAACCTCCTGCAATTTATCTCTCTTTGTATATTCTCTGTATGCGTCAAGCTTCTCATCGTATTTATATACTCCCCAATAGATAGGGTGATCGTCTGGCTTAGATTCAGGATTGCTCCAGATAGGATAAGGACATCCCACAATGTCTAGGTCATAGTCCACGAGGTCTAGTGGGTTTTTCTGGGGTGGGTTGTCACTGTCTATTGATAGCCAGAAGTCCCAATCTCCAGCCATAAATTTATTGATAATTTGATGCTGGTTGTTCTCTAGTGGATTAGCTGTGGGTAAATCAATAGTTACCCTTGAGTCTTGCATTATTTTAAGTAGTGTGAAGACTACCTCTTTGTGTACCCATCCAGTATTCGGGACGGTTACTAGGATTTTCACTTCTTAGCCTTGATAGTAGCTCCACATCCGGCTTTTTTATCAGCCCATTTCTTGTTCTTGTTCTTAGTGATACCTGGAGTATCATCATCGGGATCAAGAGCTGCTTCTTGATTAGGGGTAAGGTCTAGTCCTAAGTCCTGCTTCATCTTGATAGCAGTTAGAATTTTCTCACTGATCCTCTCGTCCGGCTCGTGAGCGTGGGCCTTATTGTCGTAGAAGTCCTCTAATGCTGTCTCGTCTATCTCTGAGACGGTATCGGGAAAGGCAGCTACGGCCTGATCTGCAAACGCCTCTGGGATTATTAGTACACCCCACTGTTGTCCACGAGGGCTGTCTGCTGTCTCCTCAGCGTGACCAGAGACTTTATCGTAGTGCCAGCCTAGACCCTCTACATCTACATATTTAGACCAGTCCATGCCAGAGTCTTTGACACACTGGAGATCATTGAATGAGGGATATAGGTGGTGGCCATTTGGCTTCTTGCCGATCTTGACCTTGATTGCGGAATATTCCATATATTTAAATTAAGTATGAATGATCCAGTCTGATGATGGATTGAAATATAATTCGTTGGCAGTAAACGCCTGACCAACTACTCTAACTACATTACTTGCTGTTGAAGGGGCTGTAACAACAATGTCTCCGGCTGTCTCACTAACATAGGCAGGAGCATTTATCGTAAGGGCTGGGAAAGCTGTATCAGCTCTTATAACGCCCTGTAAAAGTACAGTGACAGGATCGCCGTCTGAGCCAGCAGCTAGTACCACTAGACCTAGTATTCCTCTAGCGTCTCCATCTGCTGCAGCAGCAGCGTTGGCATCGGCCAGCTCCCAGCGTGAGTCTGTCGGGTCAAAATAAACTAAGTCACCGAAAGCTAAAGTAGCTCCAGCGGTTCCGGCTATTGTTATCCCTGAGTAGTCACCATCTGCACCCCCTACTGGGTCTAGTGCTATTGATGCTTTCTCTGTAAGCACTAAGGATGATACCGTTCCGTCCACACCAAGAGCTACTGTTGAAGTGCCTGTTGGTATTGAGAGAACTGTAGCATCAGCGTCATTCTTAATCGTGACATCGGTTGCTGAACCCTGTCCTGTAATAACCATACCCTCTGTAGCTGTGTAGCCCAGAGCTGCATTATCACCAGCGGCGGTGTCTCCTGTTACATGAATACCTCCACCAGTTATATCGCCTGTGGTTGTTATCGAAGAGGCTCCATTATCAATTGTCCCGAAGTTGCTTGTGATTGATCCTGAGTCTAGTGCTCCAGTAGTCACTATGCTTCCACTACCAGCTATCGGTGAATAGGTGGATGCTAAAGCGGTTCCTCCGATTGTAATATCATTTGTTACTTCCAAATCTGTAAACCATCCTTTAGTTACTCTTGTGCCAGTTAGACCAACATCCCCAGGAACTATTATCGTATCACTAAAGGTTGTGGGTGCGGTTGTGCTTTCTGTAATACTTATAGCTTTTACCCCACCTACATAAATATCGAAGACATCCGAGGAAGGAGAAGTCATATAAGTATTACCACCACCATCAAAGTATAGATTCTTAGCTGCTGCTATTGTTACATTCTGTGAAAGGGCAACTACTCCGCCAGCGGATATTGCTATTGCGTCAGTATCACTAGCCGATCCAATCGTTCCAGCATCAGCAATTACGAGGTTGCCTGTCGAGGTTACAGTGCCACAACCTATCGCCCCTACACTTGTAAGAGCCTGGGAGTTGAAACTAAAGGCTCCTGTGGCCTCTCCGCTTAAATCCCCTAGCACTTCTGAATATTCTCTACCCTCCACTCCATTAGCAGTAAATCTAGCATAATCATTGTCGGCTGCGTCTGCGTCATCGACTGTAACAATAGCGTTATCAGTGATTACTTGTGAGGCTGCTGCGGTTGCTGTATCTGCATTACCAGTTACATCTCCAGTCAGGCCACCTGCTGCGGTAGCAGTTCCTAAAACAATAGTGCCTCCTGCAAAAGTAAGAGCATTAGCTGAATGAGTTAGTGTTACATCTGCCGTTGAGGGAGCTGTACTCCAAGTAACAACAGAACCATTCCCTAAGAATAGATCAGACCAGCCTATTGCTGCCGTTCCTAGTGCGTCTGTGTTGTCGGTGTCGCTAACTAAGGTAGTGTTAATGGCTACTGAGGCTAGGTTATCTAGAGCTGCAGATGCTCCCCCTGCCCCCTCCAGGCTTACACCGTCAAAGTAGAGCACGCCGCCTGTTTGATAGAGCTTATTAGTGGTCGTTCCTGGCGCTCCAGCAGCATCTGGCAGGACAATACCTGCGTTACCCTTGGGAGTTATTGTTATATCTATAGCTGCATCCGTACCATCGGCTGCTAAGGTTGTGGCAGTTAAGGTAACACCTGCTGCAGCGACTCCAGTATCAAAGATAGGAGCTGTGACAGTCCCTATGCCAGAGATACTTGTCATTAGTGTGGAAGAATTGTCCTTCCACTCGGATAGATTGGTTGTCTGTGTACCATTAGCCGTTACCAGGGTAGCCGGAGCATCTACATTTGAAGCAAAGGCAATAAGAGGGGTTCCCCCTGTACCATCACTCATCGAGACTAGATTAACTGAGTTGTTAGCAAAGTCTATAAAATCAGTACCAGCTACATCACTAGAAGTGATCGTCCACTGGTTGCCCATAGTCAGGGCAGCACTCATAGTAAGACCAACAACGCCAGTTACGTTATCACTGTCATCTATGGATATACCCGAATCCTGTATGCCCCTAGCACCACCATCGCCTCTGACAACAGTATTGTCAGCTATAACCGCCGATGAGGTGATTGCATTAGCAACCCCTCCTTCTTCTGTTGGGTTTGTAAAACTCATATTATATTATTTAATTCCATAAGCGGCTGTTATTGCCAAGAGAGAACTAGTAGCTGTACCGGTTCCTTTGGCACTGACCTTCACGTATCGTCCGATGAATGGAATGAGTAGCATCCCATTAAAGTCAGTTGTGAAGCTAAATATTTGCGGGCTTGGGGTAGTTGTGCCCGAAGAGATAGACTGAGTTGTCGTCTGATAGAAGCCAGTATTAATGTCTATGTCAGAGATCTCAACCTTGATCTCGCAAGAGGTTAGATCCCCGATTGTCAGGTCTACATTCAGCTTCAGTTGGTTAAATTCTGAAGTTGTTCTGTCATCGGTATCTGAGGGAATCATAGTAGCTTCCACATAACTACCAGTTAGGATAGCCGAGCTTCTTATCGATCCTTGATAGATATACCGAGATGCGTCTAGTGTCATAAGATTAAATTAAATATTTACTTAGTTAGGAGGGGGCCGCTTTGGACCCCCTATTAGGGTGGTACTACCCTGAGTGTCGGCCTCTGTCTAATCGAATTGTCGATCATCTGAGCAGATACCTCGCCCTCTATTTTGTATATGTTTTTATGAAAGTCCCTGTAAGTTGGACAACTTGTTACATCCGTAATCCCACATTCACCTACACAATACTTTTTAAGTTCGCACACATCGCCCTCCTATCTAATGTCGTCTATTGGTACTATTCTTGGATAATTACTTAATATCAGGCGAGCCATTGTCTGTACTGGGCTAGTAAGCAGCCTTATATCATCAGACCCATTCGGAAATTCTTTGTTAAATATTTCTATGACGAATTGCTTATCACGATGAGAGACAGTATTGTCTCTAAGAAACTCTCTGAGCCACTTTACATAGTAAGGAACCTTTTTAAGCTCAATGTATTCACGCCAAGTCAGGATGGCTCCTAGAACCTCTCCCTCTTCCATGTCGATAGTCTCACCGAAGGAATCGAACTTAGCCTCTTCCCAAGTTTCGTACTGGGCCATGTTGTCGAACTCATTGCCAGCCACCTCTACATCGTTGAGGCCGTCAGCTCCCATAGCTGCTACGATTATCACTATAGCCGCTCCTACTGTTAGTTTCTTATCCATATTATTTATTAGTGTGCTCGTACCAGTCAAGCAGCACATTCGCCGATCCATTGTCAGCTAAAGCGGTTAGTCTAATTGCATAGATTGTATTTTGTTTCAAGACAAATTCTGACGTACCTCTAGTTTCGCCACCTACTTTTTCTTTTCCAGAACCTACCATCTGAGCTTCTATTACTGTGCCAGTAGCCGTTATTGTTGGCCCCAGTGTGGCGAATCCTGCCGCTGGGCTTGCCTTTATATTCAGAGCACCACTTGTATTGCCGCTGTTGCGGTTTCTATTATAGACAACTAGATCAGTACCAGTATCATTTGTTATCGTTGGAGCCTCTAGTAATTCTAGTGTAGACTCTGAGCTGTTATCCACCAAGATAAGAAGGTGAAGCCATTTTGTCGTATTTGGCGTTTTAAACGCAACTATAATCTTCTCCCCATTATCTAAGTCAGGGTCATACGAGCCAACCATATAAGAGCTTCCACCGTGAATTTCGTGGTGAGCATACTCAACTATGTTGGTTGCACCAGTCGATTGATCTGTCCCTGGTGGCAGATATGCTGCACTACCGACACCGGCTAGGGCTAATCCGGTTAGTACGCATCCGATAATTAGGAATGTGTCTTTGATATTCATATTATTAAGTTAGTAAATAAACCAATTAGAACCGTCACAATAAAACTGCACGGCTGAATAATTTGTTGAAAGAACGGCGGTAGTAGAGCCGTCAATAGTAGTACCACCCTCTGGGTCGATTGTAATATTGTTTGACCCAGCAGTACCGGACTCATCTTTTAGTAGAAAATTACGACCCTCCGTACACTGAGCGTCATTCACGGTTACTGTTCCGCCAGAGGATGTATATGCGATTGCATAATCATTAGCAAGTATTGTGTATGCACCACTAGAGACAGCTACACGTCCAAAGCGTTGACCCTGTAGCTGGTAAAAATAATCATTATCTCCCTCTACTGCATCTGCTATTTGTATACCTCCGGCAACAAAAGTTAAAATATCAAGCCCAGATGAGGCTACACCAGTGTTTGCATCATTCTTTCTCGCAAGTATATTCGGTGTATTAAAGTCAGTAGTTATAGGTAAGAGGACAGAATTAGTACTATCCTTGCCCCCCATGCTTGTATTTGAGAATTGGAATCGGCTTGAACCGTTAGAGGTAAACCATACCTCGCCATCATTTTGATTGAAAAATCCAGTATCAATATCACTTAACCAAGAAGCACCTGGGAGGGCAGCGGTACCACTTCTAAACAAAGAGGCTCCGCTAGTTACCCTTAGAGATTCCACATTGCTACTAATAATACTTACTTCGTCTGTCCCTAGTTGATGGCCGATACCATGATTAGCACCGCCGTCAATAAATCCGTAGGCTGCTGATGTTCTGGACGGCACACCATATCGAAGCGAAAAGCCATTATAGGTCTGCTGGGTTTCTATTGCATTTGCCGTATATCTAAAGGAAGGTATACCATTATTGGTAACTGTTATAGTGCTGCCATTAGTTGTAAAGCCACTTTTAAAATTAGTACCCATACCAATACTCGGTGAGGTTGTGCTTCCAGTTCCGCTTATTATAACTGGGTTAGTTCCAGTAACTAAGAGATCTCCGTCAGCTACGCTCCCAATATCTACTGCTGTAGCTGAAAGGGTAGAGCCATCAAAGGTTAGATCAGCGTCACCCCAGATTGAGCCACCAGAGTTGTATAGCACCTGTGTATCTGAAGCTCCTGTCATTGCAGCAGAACCAGACATAGTATATGGAGAGATAGGTGATAGCGTATTATCATTAGCTGCCTCCCAGTATCTTGGGTAGGATGCTGAATTGCCACCATAGTTAGCGGTGTTGGCCGCTTGAGATATTCCAACGACCAGTGCTGTTAGAGCAACTACTGAGAGTGCCGATATGATTTGTTGT
Organism: bacterium; assembly: GCA_024206195.1. The sequence continues at coordinate 9,116 of JAAGZO010000838.1, forward strand.
GTTTTGGTCATTATACTACTAAAGATTTTGTACCTACGAAGATTGTCACAGTTGCATTAGACCCACCATTACGGATAAATAACATCTTCTCTAGAGAACCATGAAGGGAATTGACCTCAGCACCCACTGTATATTTCAGTCCTGTGCTTGTGGTTGGTGTGCTGCCATCAGGACAAACTCGGATTGAGTTGGTTTCTACCTGAAAATGAATCTCAGTTAATCCAGTTGGCATATCCCAGGCTGTCCCAGAGTTAGCTGTCTCTACCATATCCTTAATGGTTTGAGCTGCGTTAGTTACCGTAACCGTGAAGGCCGGCATTTTGTAGTAATTCATACTATTAAATTAAAATTTATATTCCTAAGCGATCCTTGAGGATCTTGTTTTTCTCTGATTTTGGTATCTTGTCCTCCGCCTCCTGTATATATTGGACTAATCCGGCCTTTTTTCGGTCTAGATTCGCAACTATCTTGGATAGGCTCTCGTATTCGTCTTCTATGACCCTACGTTGCGTTTTAGCCTCTTCCAGGCGATCTACTACCTCTTTATATTCTTCTTCGCTCTTAGCGCATTCTTTTTCGTAGTATTCTCGTGTTCTGTCTCTATCAGCCCTAAGTTGGTCTATTTCGGACGAGATCTGGGATGCTTTCTTCTCTTTCTTGGGTAGTTCAGTGGTCACAGCTTCTAGTAACTTGGACAATCTCGCATTTTCGACTGCTTTCTTTATAACTTTAGAGGTAATTTCGTCTAATTCCTTGAATGATTTCTTGATTTCGCCGTCTAATTTGACTTTTTTGACGTGCAATTCCTTTTCTGCGCTCTTTTTAGCGTTTTTAGCGTCTGTTTCCAACTTCTTGGCAAGACCTATGTTTTCTCTAATTTCGTCAAGTTTCTTGTCTAATTCCTCGATTTCCTTGGTGCGGTCATGGCACTTGGCATTCTGCCCTTCATAGAAGGCAAATTGTTTCTCCAATAACGTTAATTCATGTTTCTGGGCCGCTATGCTAGACATTTAATTAAGAAAGTCTTTTAATCAGGGTTTCCTTCTTCATTAGAGCGAAGCCTTTGATGCCTTTTTCCTTGGCCAACTCCTTGAGCTGGTCTATGTGTAGGTTCTCTAGGACATCCTCATACTCTTCACCGACTTCTTCGGCATTCTCTTCAGGTTCTACCACCTCTTGTGGCATTTCCTCGATCTCTACCTTAGCCTTAATTGGCATCTTCTCCTCTACAGGTGTCATTTCACCGGCTGCGACTCTCTTTTCAGCCTCTATGTGGTTTAGTTCCACGATACGGCCTGAGCGATTACGATACTTCATATTTAGGGGGTTAATTTTACTATTCCTACCTCCCTCGGAAGGAGGGAGATAGAGTAGGAAAACTAAAAGGATTTAGCAGCATACACAGGGATATATCCTGGTGTAGAGCCGTCAATTAAGATTCTCATACAGTGAGTAGTGTTACCAGCAGGGGTAGCTACACTTGCTTCTACAGCTCCATCTGTGGCAGCTTTTAGATTAGCAAGGTTGCTTACAGCAGTTACTTCAGATCCATCAATCAATGAAGTTAGGGTTGAACCTGACATCTTTACACCGTTGGTCATGTCTCCGTAGAGCCATAGTCCAGCGTGAATAACTGTGGTGTTTGATCCATGAACATGAGCTGAGATCAATGAGGCATTGTTACCTGGGCTTGTATGTAAACCTTTTACATTTATATATAGTCCAGTGAACTCACCAGAAGGTACAGTTACTGTGCCATCAGCACAATAATTCTTTACCATCAAGCCAGCAGTTGTGCCTGTATAGGCTTCACCAGCCTGTAGCGTCTTCTTGACAATGTTACCATTGGAAGCACCGCCATCCTGGGTATCTTCAGTGTCTAGCTTACCTGTTAGATCAAAGGGTCCAACTAAGGTAGTAGTACCTGTAACAGCGGCATCACCAGCAATAATCATTTTGTCAGCGCTTTCGTCCCAGAGCCAGTATTGTGAGGCCGTAGCACCAAAGAGTTTGACATCATAGCCAGTGTCATCAACACCTACAGTAACTGTAGAGTTGAATTGCGAAGCACCAGCAACAGTTAATGTACCACTGAGGGTTAAATTAGTAGAGGTGACAGGAGCGTCCACGTTACCATCTTTATCAATGACGGAAGTTCCATCACTCATGTAGATACCAGCATCAGCTTTACCCTTCTTAATCTCAATCCTACTAGCCACGAACGGGTCTTTATTGGGCATTTTTTATAGGGTTAGAAATTAGATAGTAGTAGCTTGTGCAATGGTCTGGAGGTCCACCATCCGCTGGGCACCTTCCACGAAGGTCTTGATACCATAGAGGTCGTGCGTTAGGTAGTTGTAGCCTGTCTTTAGCGGCGACTTGTTCTTTTGAATAGTCGGAGCGATTTGCATGACTAGATCAGTTGCACCCTGGCGAGCCAGGTAGTTATGAGCAACCTGAGCAGCGAAACCATCAGAAGTGTCAGTCAGAGTATCTGAACAAGTCATCTGACCAGAAGCTGTAAGGGTCATGGCAGTTGTACCATCGGTAGCGATGACACGAGAGTTCTTGAGCTTGTTCTGATTGTCTGTCGAAAGAGCAATATAATCAGTATCGGCAGTTCCGGTCTGATTAATACAAGCCACAATGTTGTCTACAGATTCAGCGGCAGTACCACCAATATTGATAGAACCAGCACCACTTGGAGTAGCGTTGAAGGTGAAAGTTATACCATTGATTACAACGGTATCATTTTCGCTTGGGTTTGTCGCAAGGCCAAGAGAGACAGTGTGACGTACATTGTTAGACATAAGCATCTTCCAGCCAAGGAAATCACCGGCGTAACCATTCTTGAAGGTTGTGTCAGCGACATTGAAGCCAGAAGCGATAGCGCTCTGTTGGATAACATTGCCTACCTTTGGCGAGATGACAGCGTACCAAGCCTTGTCAGTCTCGACGTTGTTGTTGAGTAGTTTCTCCTGTGCGCTCGAGAAAGTCTCGATTACATTGGAGGTGGTAAGGGTGATAGCTGTACCAGCGGTTCCACCGATATCTCCGTCATCAATGCTATCAAAGGCATTGCTGATCTCGTCTAAGAAGTCACCATCGATTTCGTTACGAAGCTGATATGCAGCACGGTCCGCAAAGATTAGCGGAGTATTGTACTTGTTCTGCTTCTCATCGTGTTTGTCCACGTAGAATGTGGATTCTTTTTCGATGTTGATGCTTAGAGATTCATCAGTTGTGGAAATATCCTGGGCGGTTACAGCAGTTCCCTTGGTATAGTCGTTCACAGATAGAGCGTTTGAGCTAGCGTATGGACGATGGATTACATCACCATAGGTTAGACCAGCTTGCTCTTCCATGTTGGCAACTACACGAGAAACTAGAGTGCGACTCAGGAAAGCCTGAATGCGGCGACTCCAGAGTTCTGGAGAAAAGTTTGAAAAATCGTTTGCCACTTTAGGAAAAATTAATTATTAGGATTGTCCTGGAATATTGGTGGCTTAGTTGGATCGAGCATGTCTTGTATGATCTCATCATCTGAGTAGTCATCAAGAGTCTTTTTCTTCTTAGCCATATTTCCAGAACTAGTAGTTCCTCCTAATTTTGAGTCTGCGGCCTTATCATCTATCTCTACGGCTTCAGTAGCACCTATTTTCGCAGCATCATCGAATGCAATCATTCTAGCGATCTGTTCGATAGGTACGTTGGCGTAGGCTGGATGCTTGGCCCACTCAGTTATGACAGCTTTGTGTTTAGCGAATGAAGGATTATCACCCACGAAGTCAGAAACTTCTTGCTTGGTAGCTAGTTCTCGAACCATTTCATCGTCTACTCCCCTTGGAGATTTAGTTGATTTGAGTTCTGCGACCTCCTTTTTCAGGGCTTCGACAGCTTCCAGGGTTTTTTTATCGTCCTTCTTTGCTATACGTTCAGCAGCATAGTCAGCGTTAGACTTGCGGATTGGAGGCTCCGCTGGGGTATCTTGAGCTTCCCCTTGCTCCTCTACTTCTTCAGAAGTAGGTTCTTCTTGGACGTTATCGTCCTTGATTTCCTCGGTCATTTTATGATGTTAATTCTCGTAATTAAGATAGACATACCGGTTATCTATCCGTAACGGTTTCTCGGCTGATCAAGCCGGATTCTAGCTAATACGCTAGGGAGAGAGTTGGCCCTCTCCTCAGGGTATTAACGCCCCCCACTGGGCGATGTATTTTAAGCAAAGTCTACGTTCTCAGTTACCAGGTAAAGTCCATTAGCACCATCGCCACCAGCACCGCCGTTATATCCAGCAGAAACGCCACCAGCACCAGCTGAACCCTTGGCTACTGTTGGTGTTACAGAGCCAGAAACGGAGTCATAAATTAATATACATGTTCCGCCAGAGCCGCCGCCACCGCCACCACCGCCACCGCCGGTCACACCGGCAGGTACAGAACCAGCAGTTCCATCTGCACCATTACAAGTTATTGTTGTTGAACTTAGAGTCAGTGCCCCACCAACCTCGATTATCAGAGCACCACCTCCAGCACCGCCGGCTCCACCGGCTCCACCATTATCTGGGCCGTTGCTTCCATATGCTCCTCCGCCGCCACCAGCACCACCAGATCCTACGAAGTACATTAGCTTTTTCATAGCTGGAAGAGTTGCGAATGTTTGAATTGACATAGAATTAGCACTTGCTGACCCACCATCTCCAGGGGTTCCTCCACCACCAGTAATACCAATATTTCCAGCATCACCAGCCCCAGATATACTTGCAGCTCCAGCTCCGCCACCACCGCCAGGACCTACAGGATTATCTGTACCGCCCTTACCATCACCGGCAGCTGTCTCTCCATCAAAGAAGTTTATAGCACTTGTATTCCCATCGGTTCCATCGGCTCCTGCTCCGGTACCTGTTCCACCAGCTCCACCAGCAGCACCAGCAACACCTTTACCATCAAAGTCGAATGTCCAGTTAGTGAAGTCTGCATCACCTTGAATCTTGATGTGACAAACACATCCTGTCGGAGTTATAGTACAAGTTCTAGCTACTGATCCAGCAGTCCAGGAAGAGTAGTTTTTGACTATATAGGTATTATTAGAGCCTGTTATCGTCTCAGCAGCATCACCTGGATCACCGTCTGTACCGTCACCACCAAACTTCACACCGGTTGGGGCAGCATATGTGCCGTCACCACGAAAGAATTTTAGTGTTGGGTTGGCAGCAGGAAGCTTTGGTGTCAGCCCATGAGCACTTCCTGAGACATCTAGGTCTGTGTTGTCACTAGGGGCAGCTAAATCATCTAATTGTATGTCATCTGCACCCCCTGATTCATGCTGACTAGCGTGAGTTGTTGGGGATGCTGCTACATCTGTATAAGTTATTGCCGTTCCATTAATGTCATAGGTTTCACCACTAGGGATATTTATTGATCCGTTGTCATCTATCGTTACAGATGAGTCCTGGAGTAGCTTTCCAGTGGTTGTGTCCCAGCGAGCTATAGCATTATTAGTAGAGCTAGAAGGCCCAACTACATCACCAAGCTCTGTCTTGAGCCCAGAAATTAGGATCTTCTTATTCTTGTCAGCATCAGCCGACTCAGAAACATCCACTATTGGCATATAGTCATTGTCAGCCGGTGTTGATAGCGTTGTTAACGCCGATATTTTCTTGTCAGTTGCCATTTATATAGGTTTAGCAGTTGGTGTCCAATTAGGACGAGAATCTTCAAGGGCTATCTTGCCACCTGATTCTAATAGTATAATTCCACTATCTTCTAGGAGTAGATAGGCATTAGGTTTAGAGACTATTGTCCAGCTTACGGTTGGTTTAGCAGTACCAGTCCAGGTACTTGTCGGTTTCGCAGTTGGAGTCCATGCCATTAGTATTGTGAACCATCATTGGGGGCACCTATAGCGTTATAATCACCATAGGCTGTTCTATTTGTATTATTCCAGGGATCTTCACCAACCATCTCTACCATCTCATCGGAGTTGGTGTCCTTAAATACGGAAATTTGTTGTGCGAAGCGTTGTTGCCACATCTGCTCACCCTCAGTGAGAGGAATTGGACGATCACGAGTATTCTTATATTTAATCACGACCCCATCGGCCCAAAGCATATGAAAGTTGCGTGGTACACCGGCTGCTGTAGTTGATGGATTAACCGATAGATCGTCTGATCCAGTAAGATCTAGCGTAGAGCCAGCTCCATCGGCGGTAATTGCTGAGGGATAGACTATAAAGTCACCTGCTAGTCCATTAGTTACAGCACTTATCGTGCCGGAATATATCTTAATTGAGCCTCTAAAGTAGTCATATTTTGGTCTTTGGCTAGAAAATGCAGAGGTTATATCAGTTTCAGCTCGTAGTGGCCTGTCATCATTAGATATGTCAAATGGCGTGACCTTAACAAAGTTTGTACCATCAATCTTAGCCTCTAGTCTTTTGACCTTGATGAAGTTAGCTGGGATAGCATATTCACGTTGATCAGCCACTAGACTGGTTGTGTAGGGTATCTGGAAGTAGTCGGTGAAGGCTTCTGTCATGTCAGCAGACATCTCATCCTTCATAATGTTTGCCCAGACAATAATCTCAGCATCTGTGAAGCTCGTGGAGTCGGTATTTGTGCTTTGCCTGATGTATGAGGCAAATTCTGTTCCTGTCATATTTATTGTTTAATATCTTCTTCCGAGGCTAGGGAGTTAATATAGTCACTAGGGGTTTCCATCATTCTTTCAAGCAGACGAACTCTCTCTTGAGCACTGCGGACATCAGCTAGGTCATCGTACTGTTTGCTGGCTAGTTCCTCATGTAAAGGTTCTATCTCATCACGAGTAATGATGTATTTGTAGATCTTCCACCCCTGCGTCTCTTCTAGTGAGGCTAGTGCTTTTCTAATTTCTTCTGGTTTTAGGTCTTCCATTAGGCTGCTTGAAAAGTTTGATCTTGTAATTTATTCTCAGTCTTAACACCAGGCTGCGTCTGCTCCATCATTAGTCTGCGCTGATCCTGCATTCCTAGTTGTGGTTCACCCTTGAGGTCTGGGTTCTGCACCTCTAACATCTCAGCTGCATCGTGAGTCTTCATGTGCTGATCCTTCTTCTTGGATTCATCTAGCTTGGCGTGTAACATACGGTGCATAGCGTGATCCTGACCAACCTCGGCTGGTGGGGCTACCTTGCCCTTCAGGACTAACTCATTCTCTTCACGTGCCACCTTCTCGTCTGGTGTTGGTGGGAATAGACGGTCAATCTCTGAGGCGTCCTTCTTGGAATCTTTGGCAATCTCTTTAGCGAGGAAGCGGATATTTGTGTCAGGTACACCGGAGAGGACTGAAAATAGGTTGGTGTCGGCCTGTAGTTGATTGAGACGCTTGGCCTCAGATAGCACAGACGATTCTACCTTCACTATCGGATCTAGGTTCTTAGAGATTATGTCATCCTTTTTAAGGGTCCTCATCGCCTCGCCTTGCACTCCCCTAATGGCAACAACCTTCTCCTCGAATGACCCCATGTGTCGTTTATACATTCTGTACCATTCCTCCCAGAAGTCTCTCTCAGACCAACCAAATACCTTGGAGATCTTAGAAAACCGCTGATCTACGTTCTGTTGCACGGAGGCTATTTCTGTAGCAGTCTTATTTTCACTTGATACCTGTCCTTGCTGGATGTTGGGAGTTGCAGCAGCTGTCTGGCCAATACTTCTTAGGCTCTGGACAGTCCAGTCTACAACACCGATTGGGGGTACATCCTTAGGAATAGGTGTTAGGGCAGCTCCAACTGGCCCATCGGCTGGGACATACTTGTTGAATTTCCATTCTTGGAGTGCTCTCTTGTTACGAATAACACGCTTATCATAGATGTAGCGTGGGTTTATTGCAGTTTCTACCGAATGTAGTGTAGCGTTGATCATCCGAGCGTTGGCTCTCTGTTTGTCCTCGGTGAGGCCGGCAACTGAGACACCATCCCAGGAATCTGGTTGTGGTGACATAGAACGGTCAATGAATGGCCAGTATTCTGTGGATAGAACCTTGTAGCGGATAATCTCAGAGACACCATTAGCTAGTTCTACCATTACCTTCTTGCCCTTCCAGCTGGTGAACCAACGAAGGATTGGGAATGATCTGTTGTCACCTTTAAAGTCTTCCTGATCATCCTGATAAAAGTTGGTGTGACCCTCTGCCTGACTACGGCGATCTCTCTGTTGTGAAAAGTCCTCACCAGAGTTGATGGGGATTTTCTCATTCTTGAGGGCATCTGGGTCAATCTCTTTGTAGGCTTTATTCTGCTCGATGTCCTTGTTAGTCATAATGACCTCGAAGCCTAGAAATCTAGTAGCTCCACGTCCCTTGCTGTCACCATTAACGGATGTAGCTTTAGGATCACGGAAGGTTGTCATGGGGTTCATAATCTCTGGCACTGGACACTTATTCTTGCTGTCCCACTCTAGCATCATCACTAGGCTGCGACCAAAGAATAGGGCGTTCCAGATCCAGCTATAACGGATGGAATCCATATCCATGAGGTCATAGTCGTATTCTGTGAGAAAGGTTAGGTTCTCAGCCAGTTCCTCGTCTTGGTTGTCACGCTTCACCCATCGAACTCTTGGCTGATCATCATAGAGGGCAGCCATCATCGTATCTTGTGTAGAATACATCATGTTGTCTGAGACGGTCATCGCCTCCTTGTCTTGGTTGTAGTAGATATTGAGCTGGATTAATTTCCGCTCCCACCATTTCACCATAAAATCGGACGAGTACTTGAACTCGGAGTTGATCTGAGCGACTAGCCCATCCTTATCCTCAAGTCCTTTGAACTCGACATCTGACGGTTGTTTTCTTTCAGCCATAATTCGGTATTTAAAATGCTCTACACTAAATATAGAGGGTTTTCAATAAGTTGTTAACAAGTTATTAACAGTCGTTGGACAGTGTGTCCCTACTTATAGTCTCAATTTCCTTTATCAGTGTGGATTTACGTGCTTCGATCTGGGACAACTCGATGAACTTTTTTACTATCTCATCATCCCATCCCCACTTGTTCCTGGTGAATTGCTTGCAAATAGCAGCCGGTGTGCGGCCTGATGTTATAACCATAATTTTGAGTTTAGTTGGTTTATTAATCTTCTTTGGTTAATTCTAAGGTTTAGAATTTAGTTTGATCATCCTCATAATTCATCTGGACATCTTGGTCTACTTTTTCAACTCTCGGACCGGTGTCTATTTTGTGATTAGCACAGAGAAGTTCTAAGAGTTCTATCACTCTGTCATTTGCGACAGGTGTTTCTTGCTCCACTCCTTGCTCTAGTCCTCGTTGTCGCAAACCTTCAAGAGAAATGACGCAATAGACGGTTTTTCCTCTCCCATCCAATATCTCGATGTAGTTCTCTGGATTGGTAGATAGGAAGCCAAGAACTCGCTTTGTGTCTCTCTGTAGCTCCCTTAATTTCATCGAACTTGTCAGCGGCTTTTTTAGCTTCATGATGCGATTAAATATAGTTTGTCGCCAATATTATGCCACATCTGAAGGATCGTAAGGTAATTCTGAGACATCTTCATAGTCTGCTTCCTCATCATAAACAGGAGGATTGTAGGATACAGCCATGTATCTGAAAGCATCTGCTGCGTGACTAGTCCAGTCGTGGAGTGGGTTTTGCCTGAATGTCTGTTTCTTGTCATCCCATTCACGCCGATATTGTGAGAGTGCTTCTAGTAATTCTGCACATTTATCCTTCTCAAACCAGCACTTGTCGAAGATTGTGCGGCCCTGATTTATGCCGTCCTGAATACTGAGCATTGGGGCGTGGAGTACGTTTAGGTCGTAGGACTGGGCTACCTCAGCCACACTCTTGCCGTCTGTCATGCTCTTAGTTCTAGCATCATGAGGGAAGAAATGATCACCGTACTTGTATCCCCTCTCTCGTAGCACTGCGATGTAGTCTGGCATTGCCATTCCTGAGTTTGCGTAGAAATCTATCACCCTGATTTCCTTGCCGTAGAACTGCGTGAAGACTATGGCGGTGTCATCCTTGAATCCTATGTCCCAGTATGTGTTTACAGGTAGGGCACGGTCATAGATTCCTGAACAGAGGCGTTGATCAGCTATTGCACGTTTCATCTCCTCTGAATAGTAGGCACCACGAATAGCAGCAGACCAGCTACACTCATACTCCTGAGCATATTCGTCACTAGTCATCATCTTTTTAGAGTCCTCTAGCTCTGCTTCGGCCACATATTGCGTATCAATGGCTTTGTGTAGAATCTTGTACCAACCCTCCCCTGCACCCTGCCAAACGTCATAGAAGTGATTCTTGCCCTTAGGAGTGCCAATAAATATAGCGTAGCCCTCTCGGTCTGAGAGTGTAGGTCGTATCACCTCTGAAAATAGGCTAGGTCTAATCTGTGCGTACTCATCCATCACCACACCGTCTAGGTATATTCCTCTGAGTGAGTCTGGGTTATCTGCACCATAGAGCCGTATTCTAGCACCATTGGGAAAGTCTATTCTGAGTTCACTCTCATTCACCACTCGTCCTGGTATTACGCTTGTGTAGTGCTTTAAATAGTCCCAGGCTATGTTCTTAGCCATCGAATATGTTGGTGCAATGTAGGCGTAGCGTGGGTTTCTAACATCAATCCCCTTCTTTTTCATCCTTTCTACCTCATCCTTTGATGTTCTTGTGAGAGCGTCTTTTATTACTTGATTAATCACCATGACGGTTTTACCAAACCTTCTGTGAGTTACTAGTATGTTCCAGCGTTTGATGTTGTCATGGAAGTGCTCTTGTAGTGGTCTAGGCTTATATGGGATTGTTATTTCCACTTGAATGTAATTTCTGTGTTCTCTGTGCTCTCTCCCTTGAGTAGTTGTATCTTCTCAGTTAGTACTGATAGTGCTCTAGTTAAATCACCGTATGCTGCTTTATCTCTAGTACAAGCCATTCTCTCAATCACTGCATCACGTTCCTTAACCATCTTGTTTACGATTGGTTCTGCTATTTCCTTAAACCCTTTACTCTCTGTTACCTTAGTAGGAGCTTTAGCTGTATTTGAGGAATATCCTGCATCTTCTAGTGCTTTTCCCTTGCTTTTCACATTTCTACCATTTTCTACCAAGTTGGCAACCGCTCTTTTTTGTCTTTCAGTTGGCATTTATTTTCTAAAAAACAGTGCGCTACCTATAGAATCTCTGAGTTGTAGATCTACTAGTTTTGGTTTCTCCTGCTTGGTTACTATTATTCCTTCTTCTGGATCTATTCTGATATTCGTATAAGTATTATCTTCTAGGATTCTTATGGCTGTGTAGCCTATCTCTAGGTCTAGTTTCTTGAGTCGTTCTAGCTCCTTGGGAATATCTTCAACCCCTATCTGGTTTATTCCTGGTCTACCTCTGCTGTCCTTGTAGAGTATTGCTGCTTCTATCATTTGTTTGTTCTATTAGAGATTTAATTAGTAGGTCTCTTTGCTCTTCTGTTATAGAGCCGTTTTCTTGTGCTTTGTTAGCTCTGTCTATACTTTCTGTTAGTAGAGCTGCCTTCTTTTTATCATTCATGATCGTCTATAAATTCTGGGTCCTCTAACTCTTCTGGTAGAGGGTCTTGTTCTTCTTCCTTCTCTCTAAAGATTTTCCAGTATTTCATAAAACTTAATATCTCCATCCTCTTCTACTGCTAAGGATTGAACTGCTTTTACCATATCGCCCTCTGGTTTGTAGAGAGTTACACCTATAGCGTCTTCCGACTCCATGCCGAAAAAGACAGGACAAGGGGATGCTTCTTGTATCTTGTGCTTTAGGTTCTCTCCTAGTAGTTCTTCTGGGGTTTTACCTAGAAAGAAAAACTCATCACCCCTCTCGATTAGTCTTACGTCAATAGCATCTACTACATTATCCTCCTTCTGGAATAGTACCATCATCGTATAGGTTTTAGCGTTGCCTACATCCTGGCCCTTTTCCCATGATTCTTCTTCTTTGTAGATCTCAAAGAACTTAGGGTGGCCTTTAATCTTCTTTAGTATTTCTTCTTTATTCATTATTCTGGTTTAACACTCTCGATATAGTCTATGAGTGCCTTCTTAGCAAAGGCTAGGAGCGGTGATTCTTCTATTAGTTTCTTGATCTCAGCTATCTCTACTTTATCCAATTCCACTTCCTTACCGGCGAAAATCGTACGGGCTGTTTCTACTAGGCTAAGGTCTTTAGCACTAGAGTACACTAAATTAGCAAGCTCCTTGTGAAAACCCTCTTGCCCTGGATGTTTTTTACCCTCGAGATCCACGAGGTCTACTTTGGTGAAGTTGTACTTCATAGTATTTGATATTTAATTGTAATTATATTGTAACAGGAATTACTTTAGCTCGTCAAACTTCTATACCCCAATCATCTCTTTCGTCTAGATAGAATATTACTATATTAGCAAGAATAATTAGTAGGCATATAGTGATTAGGATAGCGGCTATTATCTTAATCTCTAAGTAGGCCAGGATCGCTGCCACTATACTAATAGGTATAACAGCTAATAGAGCCGTTGCTGCATGTAGAACTATTTTATGATTCATAATATTTTTTTAAGTCTAGAAAGTGCCGCCGATGCCTGCTCCTTGGTGTGAAAGGCTAGGCCATGATCCCAAACAATATTATCAGCCTTGGTATTACACCAATCGCAATCAGTAATAAACTGGCCATCGATATACCAATACTCCTCCCCCTTCTTCGGCTTTTCGTAGGGCTTGAAGAAACTAAAACCAAGTGCCGCTGAATTTTCACCATCATCATCAACAACCCTAATCAAGTCGGACTGCTCAAAAGCAAGATTAACTACTCGATACACCATCCCCTTAGTTATCCCCGGAGCCTCTTTCACAGCCTCAACCCTCATCCCCTCCTTGAACTCTGGGGCTTTCTTCTCCAGCTCTTCATCTACGATAGTCATTCTTTCACCGCAGCCCGGACAATCATATATTGTCTTTTCTTTGAACGCATTGTAGTCCTTGATTAGTTCGTTGGTTTTTTCAAAAAGCTTGTCTACAGTCTTAAACATCAAGTCTTGTTTGGAGTTGGTGTAGGAGTTGTCAAAAGGGATTGGCTTAATTGTCATTGGTTGTGGTTATAAATATAAAGATCACTTAGATAATAATTCAAGTATTTCAGATCTTGCTCTAGCTGCCGCAATATTGGCAACCATTTCTTCAGAGAATGGGCTGTCTTCAGATTCAACCTCCATTAATAAGCTTTGATATATCTCCTGATATTCGTCTTGATGTCCTTCTATCCAAGAGTCTATCCTCTCTTTTAGCTCACGCTTCTCCTTCTGTTTTTCATGATCTCTTTTCTGGTACTCAGAGTGGATATTCTTAGTATTACTGATCTCCCTAATCTTTTCAAATTCACTATTAGTCAAGACCCGTATTTCAGCACCGAACTTAGGATAAGCCTCACCCTTGATAGTTATGAATTGATCGGCTGAATTTATATTCTCTCGTATTTTACGAGCATCTTCCGACATCAAGAGAAATTCTTTATACCCATCACTATGTTTGATAATCAGTTTGTGAGTTGGAATCTGTGTTGATAATTCTGTCATGGTGTTATGAAATATTTAAGCCGCCCCTTTCTTTGGGGCGGATAGAAATAGGGCTGGCGGTACTTGTAGATTTCATTTGGCCGTAAAGGTATTTAATGGAATTGCAGTTCTTGGCCTTGAAGTCATCACCAAGGATAAGCTGGAGGCGGGCGGTAAACTCTTGCTTCTCAATTTTCTTAAAAAGGTTATTAAAATGGTGGGCGTACCAACGCTGTTGTTTTTGTGGTTCTTTAAAGTCATCTAGTTTAACAGTTTTCTTTAAAGCTAATAACATATCATTTATTTCTTTGTTGCCGTGTTGAGCCTTAGGCTCTACTACGTTAGTAGTCTTAAGTTTAGTTAGGTTAGGTTTAGTTAGGTTAGGTAGACCAGGCTGTCGGAGCCTGTCGGAGGCTGTCGGAGCCTGTACTTTATCTAATACAGGAGCAGGTATTCTATCCATTGATCTTTTTATCCCCTCTTTAACACTGGGATTGCTGTTTTGGTTCTTGACGAAATTGACAATATATATCCAATTATTGATATAGTACATCTTTTTTGCTGCCGAAAACTTCTCCATTGCCTTAGTAAATACATCCTTAGTTATCCCACATTCAAATAAAATAGTCTTCTCAGATATTTCATATATTCCGCAAATATCAGTATGTTCATTGCTAATGAAATAAAGAAAGATTAGTTTTTCGGTTGGTGTTAGGTCTTGAATAAATGGATCGCTCCAAAAATTCGTGTTAATCATTCTTTGCTTGGCCATCTTTGTTTGTAAATTGTGTGTCCTTAAAAAGCTTCACCTTCTGGTGATAGGTAATGTCATTCACCTTCTGTATAAAATCATAGTCATCGAAATAAGTGAAGATGTCCGCAATGATCTGTTCTTTAGTTCGTTTGTCTTTCATGTATGTACTGTTAATTGATTGTAGCTCTATGTTATCAGATGATTAGAAAAAAATCAACCCCAAAACCACGAGGGCTTTGGAGTAATCTTCTGAGCAATAACTAATATTATTATACCACAAAGCACCTCCGCAAGTAGAGATGCTTAGTTATCGTGATAATGGGGTTGCTTGCAGGTTTATTATAACTCATAATACCCTTGCTGTTCGCCGAGCGGCGATAATACTCGGCCAATAAAAGGGGCTTATTGCCCTTTTTATTTTGTATTAGAAAAGGGGAGAACATATCTCCCCCTAGCCTCTATAAGAGTTTGTCTTTCATAGCCTGAATGTTTATCTGAGCCTGACCCCAATTTCTAATGTCGTGGCAGACCTTCTCAACTGTGGGAGCTGTGAACCTAAACTCGATTTTCTGTTTTTGCCGAACCTCTACTTGGAATCCTTCTTTTAAGGGAATGATATAGATATTCAGAGTCCCCTTAATATTCATTGCGGCTTCTAAGACTGCTTCAAGCACCTTGTAGCCACATACCTCCTTCATATAGAAGATGGTCTTGCCATTGTGCTGTACAAATGAACCTTTAGTCATGATACACCTCCCTTTTGATGTAACTGTAGCAAATAAATGCCCCTCAGTCAAGAGGGGCGGAAGGGAGAGTATCAGCTTTTAGCCGGTGAACCATTCAATAACGAAACCTGTAAACAAATTCCCAATCATGGTATACCTCCTTGCCTTTCGGCAGTCGTCTGTTTTGATAGTTATAATTATATATGATCCATTATTTAGTACAAGTGGATTTTAACCTTGACACAGAGGGGGGTTATTAATATACTAATGCCACAGTTAATTTATACACATGAAAGATCCAAGAGACATAGTTATAGGCCGTAACCTACAGAGATTAAAGAAGATGGCTCGTAGAACATATCCTGAAATAGCAGTCCAGATAGATAGAACCACAGCTACTGTGTGGGGTTATGCTGCTGGCCATCGTCCTATGACGGCTAGACAACTAATGAGACTAGCAGAATACTTTGGCGTAGAGGTCAAGGAGTTTTTTGTGAAAAAAGACTAAATGACCCTTGACACAGATGATAGCATTAGCTATAATGGTATCAGATAATGAGAAGCGAGGTAGCTCCCTCATGCACAGCAACCAATCGCTTCCATTAAATTAAAATACAGGGGTAGAGTTCTCTGACAGACAAGCAGGAGTAGGCTGACGAGCTGAAACGCCACGCTGAAAAGCGTCTGAGTCTGCCGGAGGCCTCTGCCCCTGACATATAATTAAATTACATTATGAAATGCACAAGCTGCAATGCCGAGATGGATCAAGAGCTTTTGGACAACCGTCCAGGACTTGATGATGAACACACCGTTACTGCCTGGGTCTGTACTGTCTGTGATAATATACAGAATGTCTGCGTATATGATAAAGATTCAGATGAATAAAGAAATACTACACGAACAAGTCCATGAGTATTGTAATGGTTTCTGTGGTACGAATGATGACGCTTACTACCATGAGATGATTAATGACGAGAGCAAGAGAGATAATGATAGGTGGAAAATGTTTATGGAATATATAGAGGACGGCCAGGACACTTCAAATTGCTGCGGTGCTGGAATAATGTGTGCCGATTCAGAGGGATTTGGACTGTGTTCTGACTGTAAGGAACATTGTGGGCCTGTTATAGAAATAGAGAAATCATAATTGTGGGGGATTCCACAATAATTTACAAATAAAATGAACGAATTTAGAAGGCCACCTTATGATGAGAGTGGCAGAGAGGCTTGGAAATACCAGTTTAATAGAAGAACTCCTACAGATATAATCAAGGAACTAAAGCTCACAGGCTGTCAGAGAGAAGTATTAGACCTCCTGTCAGACCGTAAGTGGCACTCAATAAGGGATGCCGGAGACTTAGCCTATAGCCTACGAGATCATATCTCTAGGATTCATAAGAAATCCATAGCTGAATATGGCAAATCCTGTATAGAAAAGGGACAACTTAGATATAAACCTTTTGGTAAATCCTGGAAAACAATTAGGAAGTATAGAATTAACCTAGACGTGTGATCAAGATACTTGTTGTTATAACGGCTATACTCTTTGCTATCGCTGCTCTTTTAATCCTCTGTGTACCAGAGGGGGGAGAAATAGGGAGAGAATCCTGTGAAGGTATACTGTGTCATGAGCCAGTTAAATTTAATCAACCTGCTAATCTAAAACAATGAAGGAACTAATTAAAAAGTGGCAAGAATATTCAAAGATGGTTGAAAAGGATAATGATAAAATGATCCAAGAATATCTCAAATCAAATAGCTTCTTCTCTCATTCTCCAATACCACCACTAGAGGACAGAACAATGGAAGGGTTTATGGATTGGTTAGCATCAACGCCGAAAGGTGATAAAAATAAAAATATTAAAAAACAAACATGACCAAAAGTGATTACATCCTAGTACCCATAATGGCTATTGCCTTTATCTGGGGACTGTACTCTACTGCCTGTTGGTGGGGAATACACGCAACAGAAGCCAGACAACCTAATGCTCAGTTTGAAATCTTAACCTTTACAAATGAATAAGATACTAATTCCTATCCTAGTAGTAGTAGCCGTGATAGCCTTGTCTTGGACAGGTGTAAAAGCCGTAGAGATAGTAGGAGACTGGGCTACTGGCCGTGAGATGGGAAAACTCGAAGGGGAGAACACCATCCTCATACAGAACATTAAAGATCGTAAGTCTCAGATAGAAGTTATGACTCAGCAGAATAACGCTGATTGGGCTAAAGTTGAAGCTAATCGCTCAGAACACGCTAGACTATCGGGAAAACAATAGCTCTCGCTATCCCCGATGAGGTGGGGGAGCTAAGACCTTACAAGATAGGAGCTGGCCCAGAGCAACAAGAACGTATCGACTACGCTTGGGACAACTACCGAGATCACAAGTTTATCTATATGATAGAAGCAGAGAATGGAGAGTGGAGTACAAACCGCCGGAGCAACGCATCCTACTTCCGAAACGGCAAAGAATACTGGGACTTTGGAATTTGCCAGATCAGTGACTTCTACCATCCACATATTGTCCAAGACAGAAGATTCAAGGAATGGAAATGGCAGATAGATCAGTGTTGGAAGCTCTACAAAGGAGGTACGACCTTCTATGGTATGAACCATATCTGGAGATCCAAGCAAAACTTTGAATGGATAGCAACAATTTAATTTTACTTTGATTCAAGTTTATCCTCCAACACCGATGGCCATGTCTCCTGAAGAAGTTAAGAAAATGAAAGTTAAGCAAAAAAGGCTTCTTGAGAGGTCACATGTCTCTAATAAATGGAAAAGAGAATTACTCAAGGTAAAAGATGATATTAGGAGGCTAGAAAACGCTAAGGGGATTGACAAGAATTGATTTATCCTCTATTATTACACATATAATTAAAATACATTATGAATGAAAGTGAGTTCAGCTTATCTCGTACAATAACGGTTCCGACCCCTGCATCATATAACAACTTTTTAAAGGATCAGTTTATTATTACTCGTAGATGGGAAAAAATGCCCACAGACAAGGAAATAGAAGAATGGGAAGAAAAGCAGAGTAAATATGTGAAGAAGGTTTATATGAAGATTTTTTATGAGGCCATAGATAATAGAAATGAGGCCAAGGAAGAGCCTAAGAAGAGCTTTGTGAAACAGGCTGG
This sequence comes from bacterium, assembly GCA_024206195.1. Next base: position 27,284 of record JAAGZO010000838.1, read on the forward strand.
GCCAGCTAAAAGTTCTAAAGTTCCTTTTTAAACTATGCTTAAACTAGTAACAATCAAAAAGATCAGTCGGACCGAGAGAGTATCAAAGAAGACAGGTAAGCCCTTTACCTCTGTGGGTATTATGGTAGAGAGCAAAGAGGGTGACAAGTGGCTTAATGGCTTTGGCAACAAGGTTAATGACGAATGGGCTGAGGGTGATAGAGTTAAAATAGTCATCAAGCAGAATGGCGAATATTGGAACTTTGAAACACCCAGTGCTGCTAATCTACTAGAGATACGAGTAGATGCCCTTGAAGAAAGAATAAAACAATTAGAAATTAATGAAAAAGCACACTGAGATATACTGTGAATATTTCGGATACGGCGAACAAGATACTATTTTGTGTGAAGTTTGCGGCAATATATGTAGCGACACCCATCATATTTCTAGCCGTGGTATGGGTGGTTCTAAAACTAAGGACCGTATAGAGAATCTCATCGGCCTTTGCCGTAAGTGCCATAACCGTGCTCACTTCATAGAATATCCGCCACTATCTCAGATAGACCTAACTTTAGCTCATAAGAAGAAAATCGATGACAAACTGTAACCTGTGTGAAAAAAAAATGAAGGGCTCTGATAGCTGTATCAAGGCCGACATAGAATTCCCAGATGGCACGTCACTGCCTCAATCAACGGATCATTTTGATGAACCAGATGGTTATTGCGGTGATTGTGGCGTCAAACATGGAGGATTTCACCATCCTCAGTGTGACGTTGAAAGGTGTCCAAGGTGCAAGGGTCAACTTATATCCTGTGGCTGTTTAGATGAAGAGGATGTTGAAGTGGAAGATGGCATGATAACTATTAAGGAGGGAGACAAGATAGAAGTTTTTGTTTCGCTAGAAGAAGCCAAAAAATATCACAAGAGACTTTTGAAGCTCATTGACCAAATACAAAGAGGGATAACGATATTAAGCAAGCAGAAATGAATAGCAATGATGCACTAGACCTCATTAAGGATGGAGAAAAGCAATTACAGGATCACCAACGATTCCTAACCGAGGCCAACACTAAATATCGTCTAGCCCTCATAGAAGAGTCCAAGCGCAAGATAGAGTTGGCTGGTACTCAGGGAGATGAGGAGTCTGAGTCTGCCTTTGAGAAGAGGATGCGTAAGATGACACTCCGAGAACGCCGAGTCGTAGAAACTAGGAAGGTTGATCTAAACCACGCCATTCGGATGTATCAAGTTTTCGTGGAGAGGCTTAATCTCGCTAAGATACTTCTCAGATTAGAAGAACAGCAAATTAACACACAAACGTGAATGAAGATGAATTCGATGAAATCATTATGAACGAGATAAGAATGCTGCAAGATAAGATCTTTTTTATACTGGTCACATTCGTAGCCATTGCTTTCGTATTCGGGATAATCTTTATACTCGAATGTATCTATTAACAAAAAGAAAGTGATAAGAATTTCAAAATGTCGGGTATGCCAAACCCAACTTAATGGCGGCCTGGATAGGCTGTGTAAACACTGTCTTACTATGAGGAGGCTAAGAGATGTCAAAAAAAGGATGCAAACACAAAAAAGCGTGTCTCTTCGGGGAACTTTGCGGTGAAGCTACAGGTGAAGATTGTGACCTGTATAAAACTATCGAAGAGTTCCAGGAGATGAGCAAATCACTAGAGGGGGGCTAATACCCCCTCTCCATAATTGATAATTTACCGCAGGATTTCCGCAGGGGTAACTCTATAAGCGGCCTGCGCATGAAAATGTATTTTTCCACTTATGGATCCTGAGTTTTCTCAGGTCTTGCGGCAATTTATCAATTTATGCACATCAAAATAACACCAGTACCGAAGCCAAGGATGGTAAAAAGCGATACATACAGCCAGAGGCCGTGTGTTGCTCGCTACTGGGCTTTCGCTGATCAGTTGAGGTATCTAGCCAAACAGAACCAATTCGAGCTAGGAGACATCCTGAACGTCACCTTCATCGTGCCTATGCCTAAGTCCTGGTCTGAAAAGAAAAAGCTGAAACATGAATCAGGCCCACATCAACAAACTCCTGATATTGATAATCTTTGTAAGGCCGTTATGGATGCTCTCTGTAAGGAGGATAAACACATACACACTATCTATGCCCAGAAGGTCTGGGGAACAGAAGGAATAATTATATTTAATTAAAGTACAATGAGTAAGAAATGCGTTATTTGCGGTAAGGACATTAGTCATATGTCACATCCGAAACAAAGAACCCTCTGTGGAAACAAAAAATGTAAGACGAAGAATGGTAGCAAAAACAGCAGGAAGTTTAAGGCCGAAAAAATTATGAAGCAACACTCCACTGAAAATGAATTCTCTAAAAATAAGTTTAAATATAATGATAAGATAATTGATTATAAACACAGCCCCACCGGTAAAGCATATATTGGTCTAGCTAAGGAACCGTTAATGAAGACCGAGAGTGGTATAGGGTTTCAAGGAGTTAAGCTCCAATCGGAGAATAGAGAATTGATCCAGTGTAATGAGTGTGGAAAGTGGTGTAAAATTCTCACCGTCAAGCACCTAAAAGAGCATGGGATGACCCTTGTTGAATATAAAAAGAAATATGGATTTAATAAAAGAACAGCACTTTGTTCAGACGAACAGAGCCGGATAAGATCAGCTCGTATAATTGATACCATTCATGGTATTCCTAATACCCCACCACAAAGGGAATTAATGAAGCTACGGGAAGGAAAGCAGAAGAAAACTAGTTCTATTGAGGAACAAAATAACCTCGGAACCTGTCCACTTCAACTTAAAACAGCCTTTATCAATCATATAAATAGATTCCGCAAAATACCCACTGGGCTGTCTCATCATGATGGCTACGTGCAATTACCAACTGTAATCCGGAGATTCGGGAGTTTGAATAATGCCCTTAAAGAATGGGGACTTCCTACCAAACATAAAATGGGTGCAAATATAGAATTTGCCTTTCCAGATGGTACTGTCTTTTGGACAAAAAAAGGCAAGGGATATGAAGAGCTATACTTAATCATGAAAGATAAATGTCCAGTATTAAATAATGTTAATGCTAATTAATGAAGACTCATAAGTTCACGATAGAGTTTACACCAGGTAGTGAGTGGCAAGAGGAGCTTTGGGTAAAGTGCATAGCTATGAACCTACACGCCCTAGAGTTAAGTATAAATCCGAAACACAAGAAGAATAATTTCTCCTGGGCTAATGAATCAACAGATGATGAGGCAATAGGGAAAGCTCTATTTGAGCTATCTAACATATTTCATAAAATAGAACAGAATGAACTGGAAAGATAGATTTATAGCGGTATTTGTGAATACGAGGGATGGAAAGCCATCAGACCACCACAAAAGAATCATGGCCTTTATAGAACAGGAGATGAAAAGGAATGAGGATGTTAAGGTAGAAATACTTGACAAGAATGAAAAGATCAGTTAGTATGTTTAACTAATTTTTAAAATTATAAAATGAAAGTAGAACTCTCAACCGTCATTAAGGTCCTCCTTGGGATCTATATGGTATTCTCCCTGTTCGCCACCTGGAGTGCCTTTGATTACAGCGGCGATGTAGGACAGGCCGTAGCCGGTGGTGTATCCCTGGCCTTTGGTGTCTGGATGTATACTCGTTGGGATAAATGAGCAAAATAGACCCCGCCATAACTGATGGGATATTCTTCTTTGCTATCTGGCTAGGAGTAGGTGCTATTATCGGAACTTTATTTTTCTAATGGAAGATTCAGGCTGCTGTGGATGTATCGTATTTCTGATAATGATATTCTTGTTTATCCGGTTTATTAAGTGGTGCTTTTATTTCTAACATACTGTATTAGAGAATATGCTTAAATATCGGCTCACCCTGTCAATACATTGGCAGCAGCAAGCTCAAGAGGTGTACCTCGGGAAAGTTGGCGTGTGGGTCGATACTTGAGTGTAATCTATTTAACCTAGAAAATCTTTAGCATTATCTATTTTGAAAAACTGCTCAATTCCACTTTCTTGTACAATTATATAGTCATCATTCATATAAACAGTAACGTCATAATCATCTATTCTATTACCACCAGCACCACCCTGTCCTTCAAAATTATCTCTTACCCTATCTGCAAGTTTTCCTTTTTTGGGAATCTCTATAGCTTTATTCATTTGTAAATCAACAAATTCAGCTCCACCCTCACAATCCACACAAGTTGACTCAAATTCAATATCTAAATCGTCTGCATTGTCTTTAATGGGTTTATATTCTTTTTTAAGAGCTTGCTCTTTTCGTTTACCTATTTTATCCATCATATCAAAATCTTTTTTATTTGCAGCATCTTGAAACTTAGAATCAAAATCATCAGCAATTTTAGAGCTTCTTGTTAAATCGGCACTTGTGGCAGCTCCCGCCTTAGTTTTTTTTGAAAATTTGGGTAGCTCTGTTTCTGGCCTCATTCCAAGCCTACTTGAGGATGAGCCCTTCACAAGCCTATTTGCAGCAGCCTCTACTTGGGCACGAAGGGCAGGATCATCAATGGTCGCCAACATCTGTTCGACACTCATCGGGCTGCCGTCAGGATTAACTAATTGTGTTGATAGACCTAGCTTTTCACCAGCTATAAGAGCTTTACCTTCATCCAGGATTTCTTTGATAATCTTCTTATCTGCCGCCTTAGCTTTCGGCAGTGCTTTTTCTAATCCTTGCAACATTTTACCAAGAGCCTTTTGAACTTTTGGCGATGTAATAAATTTACCACCCTTAAGGATTAAATATGTTGGAGCAGCAATAGCTGCTGCTGTACCTAATGCGGCCGGAGCAGCAGAACCAAGACCTAGTGCAGTAACACCAGCCAGGAGACTTCCTCTTAATCCTCCTATCTTTTTGACCTTATCTACCATTTGGCCTATACGACTAGCCATCTTAGCTTCAGCATTAACAGATGTCAGTTCTAGAGCATTCTGTAAATTAGACCAGGTTTTGAATTCGGCCTTAGTTCCTGGAGCCAGTTGATCCATTAGATCATTTAGATTCCCACGAACAAGATCTAGCGCCTCTTTCTTATCATCAGCTAGTTTAGTATAAGAACCTTTTCCAATCGACCAATTATCAAGATCTTTCCTTAGTTGCCAAATATCATTGGCATTTTCGACCTTCCCCCTTTTTATCTTACGGTCTACAAAGTCTGCCATTTTATTAGCCATCCTCTCGGTTTCCGCAGATAAAGGTAATTCATCAGCCTGTGTCCTAATCGTTTTTACAAAGGCATCAGCACCATCATCTCCTAGTGATACAGGGATCTGAGACAGGGAGGTTTGTAATTCACCTGTTATTGTATTCTGTTTATCAGCAATCTGATTAAGAGCCTTAACTGAGTCTTTTGTATCTATCTCTGGTATTTTCTTTAATTCCTCGGCAGCTCCGAATAGCTTTTTATCTGGTGAGATAGAGGCGGCCTTCAAGGTTCCAGCTTCTTTAAGCCTTCCTTCTTTGGCAGCCCTTACTCTATCTGCAGCTCGTTGTTTAGGGGTCAATTTAGGGGTCAATAAATCCTGTATGCCCTCTTCGGCTATTTTAGCTTCTCTGGCCACAGCACCTGCTTCAAGCGTTCTCCCTGCTTTACCAGCTGCTTCTCCTATCTCTCCTGCAATTTCACCACCAACCTTAACGCCCTTTTCTAAAAGTTCTTCTCCTGTTTCTTTGACAACCTTAACACCAGCCTTAGCTCCCTTGCCACCAATACCAAATCCAAGGGCATCAAAAGCAAATGATCCAAGGCTAACAGCGTCCTGAGCTTCAGGAGATAATCCGCCATACCATTCATCATACTTTTCAGCTAATTCACCCACCTTGCCCATTCCAGATTCTACACGCTGTCTGTCTTCTGGGGATAAATTAAGATACCAATCACCTATTTTTGCCTTCATCTCTTGTGGATGTTTCCATTCACCAATCTCTCCCATAACAACGTCAAAGGTCTGGTCTAGTGCTGCCTTGCCTATAAGTCCACCACCAGCGACAATATCGCCGAATCCACCACTAGGCTTGCCTCCTGGTAGTATTCTAGTAGCTCTTTCTAGGCCACTCTTAAATTCTGGCTGTTCAGCAACACCAGACAAGAATGATTTGAGGTCTGGAATAATTGTAGATAAAGAAGAAGGATCTCTAGCTTCTTGTCCAGGCTGCTCAGTTAAAACAACCTCTGGAACAGGTGGTCCGAACTGTTCTCCTTGTGGTTGAGTACCAAGAAACGCCTGTATTCCAGTCTGTTGTGGATTAATTTCACCTCCTGTAGTTACTGCTGCAGAACCCTGAGAAGATCCTCCCTGTTGTTTATTTAGGAAATCTTGTAATGACATAGTTTAAGTTAAATAAGTTTTTTGATAAGAGTTGAAGGCTCGTCGGTTTTCCTTTGCCATTTGAGCAAGTAATAGTTTTTGCATTTCATCCTCTTTTAGATCAGAGACTTGCCTATTGATATTGATTGTTCCAAAGCCCAGGGAATTATATAATGTTTTAACCTGATTGGCATAATTCGCAGCCTCCGATGTTCCCACCCAATTTCCTAGTGCCGCAAATATTGACATATTGCCAAGATTTCTTCTAAAGATCTTTCCGTAGGCTTTTACAGCAGTTGGGACATCTTTAAAGGAAACATAAGTGCCACCGGTCCAATCTGGGTTTGAGCCACCCTTGGCAAAGTCCACTCCTTCTACAAAACCAAGGTCTCGTAAATCTTTTGCTCTTTGTGTTGTATATTTTAATCCACTGGGGTTTGCATTGTAGGTAATCTGGCCTCTATCATCTGCTAGATTTTGTTGTCCTTCTATATAGCTTCCAGGGGCTGTGCCCCCTCCACTACTGGGGGCTGGTCCTTTTAAATTTTGCCCAGTTAATCGCTTGTGCTCTACTGGGTCGAAATCGCTTGAATTTAAATATTCGTCATACGCCTCCCTGGTTAAACTCGGATATTCTGTAGAATATGAACTAAAGGCCGCGTCTTTCATAACCCTTAGATTTTCTGGGCTAAAGATAATATCCTGATCGAGACCATATTGATTGGCCGTATTGAATAATGGTGCGAGACTGTTAGCCTCGGACGCAAAACTATTATCAATCAATGTCTTGGATAAATCATAAACAGATTTTACTGTCTCTTCTGTTACTCCAGCACCACCCTGCTCCCATTGTGCCAACTTGCCTTCTATTTGATTTATCAAGCTTTGTCCTTCTCCAGTTCTAGCATACTCGCTCTCTCGTACAACTGATCCCTCATCGAGAATTTTATTCCAAGTCAATATTACAGCCTGAGAGGCAGCATTCAGATCTTGACCATCCTTGGCGGCTTTGACAAAAGCATTATATCCAGCATCGATAGTATCTCCCTTTCTTCTTAAATCAGTATATGTATCTGTGCGACCCTTAGCCCTTTTTTGTAGATTAAGCTCTAGATCAATCTTGTCTGCAGGGTTAAAGCCCCCAATGCCAGTAATTTGGCTTATTTCTGAATCACTCAGTCCAGATTCTACTAGACTAGCCACATTCTCTCTCTGACCGGCCCTTTCTGCTTCTGTTCCTCCGCTTATGAATTTATTGGTTCTCAACTGATCCGTTGTGGAAAGTGAACCGTATATCGTCGGCTGAGCAGATGGTCCAATCCCTGTACCGGTTCCGACCCCAGCACCGCCAGCAAACTGACTAAAGTCTGGGCCCCCCTCGGCAAAGGCATATTCTACCTTCACTTCGCCTGTAGTATTGTTAATCATTACATTGGGATAGTATTGCTTGCCATCCTGTATAAAGGGATCTCCTGTTTTTTGAATGCTCCAATCACCATCGGCTGCTGGATATTTAGTATCAAGGGCTGAATACATACCAACAGGAAGCCCAGCCTGTGTCTCTAGATACTGCATTTGTCTTACTGTATTTGGATCTGTCATATCCAGGTTTCCGTCTTTGGCCAATGTGTACATAGCTCCTAGATCAGCTCTAGCGTTATTCTTAGCTGCTTCCTCTATTGTCTGTTGTCTTCCTTGTTCGGCAGCATAAGCATTATATAGCTGTATCTGTTGGTTGAAGGCTGTGTTATAAGAGTTAGAAGCATTCTCATAGTCAGTCTGAGCAAACTTCATCTGCTGGTCGATTATATTATTCTTGGAATCTGCCTGTCTCTGTAAAACATTCCTTGCTCTATTGATCACGTCCATACGTTCATCTTTAGCTCTCTCTTCAGCAGTTACCCTGCCAGTTAGAACACCTCTAACCTGAGCTACACCATCCATAATACCTGCCTTCTCTTGTCTGAATGCGGCTTCTAGTTCATCTGCCTGAGCATCTAGGTCATTTATTTGTGACTGTATATCTTCTATTCCGGCTGCCGAGGTTAGTGTGTCATATAGATCAGCTGTAGATTGAGCTTCCGGAGCCCCTCCCTGAAACTGTGCCATAAAGTCATTGAAGCTCGATGTAGACTGTTGTGGTCCACCTCTAGTAGGGACATTTGGAGTATCTTGTTGCGCTGCAAAGTCTCTAATAAGCTGGTTTGCCTCTTCTGTTGTCTGAGGAGCAGTTGTTGTTGGAGCTGGGGTAGTTTGAACACCTGCTAAATCTCCTGTAGACGGTGCGTCTTGTACTCTCCGAACCATCTTGCCTATCTCACCAACACCGCCCTCGTCTATGCGCATAACATCGGCTCTAGTAGTAGCCTTATTAGGATCTATGGGGGCCGGAGCACCAGCACTTACGTCCTCTAGTTGTCTACGAGTAAAATCTGTGTCCCTTTGGGTTAGTTGCCCTAGAGCTTCCTCACCAAACCTAGCCTTCTGTGTAGCTTGGTTTACGTCTATTGACCCCCTAGCTCTACGGTTAACATTGGGAGTGCCTTGTTGTCTGAATGCTACCCCTCTTTTGGGAGCACGTGATTTTGATTTACTGGGCGTATTTGCCCCTGTTCTATATGCCATATATTTAAGATAAAGAAGTTATGATTCCATCTGTGACTGTTACTGTATTTGCGTCACCATCGTTGAAGGTTCCATTCGCACCAGAGTCAGCTATATATTCTAATGCTGTACCTGTAGCATTTACTTTCAATATTCTGTGCGCTGTATATGTATCTGGTACATCAGTCAGCCATAGAAAGGTTTGAGAGAAAAACTCTAATGCCGTTTCACCATTGTTTACTCTCACTGCTTTCTTAGATTGACTGGCATAGGCAGATGGGGTGTCTGTTAATCCTGTAAATGTATCTATTAGGGCTGTTGATCTCACATATGAATATCTAAGAAGATCCTCTTCAACACTTTTCCTGGCATTTAGTCTTCTGGCCATTTGCCTATCGCCGGAAGCTCCGGTTAGAACCTCGGAGGTTTTTAAGGTAGTGAATGGATTTGTTATTTTGGGACTATCGGCCATTATGATGCGTCAATTACTAAGCTTTCAATCTCTGGAGTATCTTCTCCAGATGTTGTTAGTTCAACCTTTACTTGCAGTGTGGCAGCTTCTATCACATCCACTGAGCCGAACTTGAAGTTTCTAGTAGCGTCATTAACGCTTGTAACCTCAGTCCAGGAGCCATTATTCACCTTTGAATAAATGGTTATATCGGTTCCAGAGGCTAGGCTCCTATAGTTTACATAGATCTTAAAGTGCTTGAGCATGATACGATTCGTGTCTATCACCATAGTCGTAAAATAGGCTCCGTCATATCGGTTGGATGAGAGCTTATCTATTCCATATTCCTGCGTGGCCCCTACAGTGTCATCTTCCCAGGCTACATACAAGAGGTCATCTAGCCCAGAACTATTGTTATTCAATAGTCCATGAACCTTTATAAGATCAGTAAGTCCAGGAGATGGGATAAATTCCTGGTTGATAATAGTTGGAAGGTTTGCTGAGGCCGCCCCCATAGAATATGTGCCACAAACACCATCAGGAGTGACACTAGGGCCAGCAGAACTAACACCATAATAGGAAATTCCTAATCTAGCTGTCTGAGCATTCTCTTCGATAGTAACTATTCTGTTGTCAATATTGGTGTTCTGTTGGCGGAATATCTTGTGTAATTGGTAGCCATCATACTGATATACGTTTCCGTGAAGTTCAGTTACACATAGAACGACATTATCGGATGGCAAGAAAAGTGAAATCTTGTATTCAGGAATAAAGTCCTCACTAATAACTGCTACATCGCCTGTATCAATTCTACGGATCTTGCAGCCATAAGGGAGTGTTGTAGCTACCAGTAGATCGCTACCGATCTCGCCGATAGCTGTAATAGTCTCGTATGCCTCAAAAGTAAGCTCGGTTGCTGGAGCATCATAGTCATTTATTGAA
>JAAGZO010000839.1 GCA_024206195.1 bacterium
ATGATTGATATGACTAAAGTTAGAGTTTTTCGTACAAAAAGAAATCAAGACTATTGGGCTTGTACTGATGAAATGATAAACAGAGCAATTAGATTAGATTGGGTAGAATATGTTGAGGTGATTGAGTGAAGGAAGAAATAAATCACGGAGATAATAATTCATCTTTAAGTGGTATTACAAAAGGTAGTATGAGTTTACATCAAGAATACCGATTTGTTTTGAGAGATGATGGAAAACACCATTTAGAAATATTTCAAGAGAAGAATGCAATAAACAGACACAGTAAACATATTACCTTAAGATTAGATACTGAACAAATTGAGACTTTGAGATTATTTCTTAATAAATCTGTATTGCGTAGGGGGATAATTGAATGAAGTTTAATACAACAACAGCATGGGTTAAAACGAGTATAATTCAAGATGCAATTAAAAAAGTCGATGAAATGGATAGATTAGAACTAATAGAGTACGTTTCTTTGCTTCTAAATCACATTGAAGAATTAGAAGGGGTGATTGAATGAGCCAACTAATTATAATATACGAAGAAAGCGACTGTGAACTTCTAATTGATTTAGAATTAACACAGCAATATAACAAGTCCATAAGTAGCAAGACTACTTACGACACAAGGAGAAAAAACATATGAAATGGAACGAAGAAAAAACAACGAACGAAGATGAGGAAGTTACATTCTTACCTTATCGCCAGTTGATGAAAGAGGAAGGGGAATTTTCCTTTTCTTTCACATCTGTATCTCATAACGAGAATGCAGGTACAAACAGCGATAGTGAATGTATAACTCTCATAGATGAAGAAAGTGGTACAGCCTGTACAATGTGGTGTAAATCACACCCTGACAGTATGTACCCTGTCGCAGATGACAAGACAGACGGTGCTAAATTAGGTAACGCTCTACGTCGTGCCTTCGGTGGTAGCAACTGGGAAGAAGTCTTCTCAAATGCCAACGCTGGTGGTAAATTATCTGTAACAAAGAATGCGTTTGAAGCGAGTCCAACAGGCTGGGCATGGCTTTGGACAGTTAAAGCTTAAACGCTGATGTAAAGGTATTCTAGGGGGTATTAATTTACCCTCTAGTTTACCCCCCTTATTTTCTTAAAGACAATTACCGCAGTAGTTAGGTAAATTGTCAATGCAGTCAAAGCAGTAACTGCTTCAACTCTATGTGGCGCAACTTTACTATATGTATAATCAAACATAGATTCACCCGCAGATATGACCGCAAGCCCTGCACCTTCAATCACATCTAACGCAGCATTAGCCACATCAACTGCTATATCCGCAATGTTATCTATTGCTTCTGCACCTGTATCAATTGCCTTTTTGTATAAATTCTCTGCTTCTTCACTAATTTCGTTTGCTACTTCATTACCAAATCTATCATAGAGAATAACATTGCTTACACCTCCGGGTAAGTTAACAAGAACAGCATATTTGACTTTACTAAGTAATCCCATCTAAACACCTCCTACTAGACGCTTCTGAGCCTTCAAAGATACATTCAGACCTATGAGTACTACCGCACACACAGGTACGCTTAAAACAGCACCTTTCACCATCCCCTCAGTTACAAATCCTAATTTAATCAAACTATCTTCTGCTTTATCGACTAAAGTTTTATCTTCATCAACTATTTCTTTTCCGATAATAGCAATAGTAACACCACCTAAAATAGCAGCACCACCAACAATCCCGACTAGTTGACCAATTCCCCCAATCATACTCTCAACTCTCCGGGTACATATCCACAACGCCATCTACGTCTCTGAACTAAATTCTTTGATTTAGGGTTAGTCTTCCAACCTCCACCAATCTTGGCAGTTCTAGCGCAATAACTTCTCTGTCTTGCTGAACCTTTTTTACCTACAACGACTTTAGAAGATACGGTCTGCATCTTTCTGGTGTAAGGATTTCTAACTTTGGGTATAAAATCACCTCTTA
>JAAGZO010000840.1 GCA_024206195.1 bacterium
CGGTCTATTTCTTGCGCCAGCTATTCTGAAACCAAATCGGCTGATTTTCAAACACGAATTAAATTTTAAGATGTTGCTCCGGCCGAGAAAATCCCAGGAGTCAAGGTTCTATACACAATCTATAGGCGGCGAATCCCCTATAGTCCAGCATCCCAGGTCCTCGCCGCGTGCGATTTCTTTACAGCAGAGGTGATTACCCCCGCCGGGCTTGTCACTTATTATGTTCTATTCTTCATAATCATCGGAAGCCGTGAGATACATATTGCGGGCGTGACGAGGTATCCCACTGAAAACTGGGTCAAGCAGGTTGCCAGGAACATCACGATGGACGAATGGGGTTTTCTCTCGAAATGCAGATACCTGATTCATGATCGCGATTCAAAGTTCTGCAGTTCATTCCGGCAGATTTTGAGATCAGCCGGCGTAAAGCCACTTAAGTTGCCGCCCAAAAGCCCAAACCTAAACGGTTTCGCGGAGCGCTGGGTCCGATCCGTGAAAGAGGAATGCCTCTCGAAGCTCGTTCTTTTCGGAGAAGAGAGTCTCTCGCATGCGCTGAAAGAGTACGTTGTTCATTATCATGAGGAAAGAAACCATCAGGGCAAGGACAATGTAATTCTGTTTCCAAGCTCCAATTTCAGCCCTGGTCGAGTTGACGCCTCAATCGAATGTAAGGAACGCCTCGGAGGATTGCTGAAATTTTATTATAGAAAAGCAGCCTGATGAACATCTGTGAATCGAATAGTACTCGATTGTAACCCATTGATATTAAAGTCAATATCCAAATCGGATGGGAATTCCGCCTATTTTTGGATCTAACAACTTGAAATAATAGTAAATTCATCTAAAATCCTTTTTTGACCATACGACAAGGCTGACTTTTTTGTTAAGGATGTCCAAATCCTAAGACTTTAGCTTTTGTTATTTTAGCTAATTCCCAACCACGCATAAGATATTTATCGTCATTATCAACATCATTGATAATAATTTTTAATTCTTGCAAAGTTTGTGATTTATAAAAAAGTTCGAGTTCTCTATTTTTTGTCTTTCTATCAACTATTTCTCCTAAAAAACATCCACCGCAGAAGTTGCTCAAAGATTCATCAACGATGCATTTCAGTTCAGAGCAATAAAAAACTGCTTCCTTCGCATCATTTTCAGTAATTCTCAAATCTTCACATGCTATGTCCAAATTATCTTCTAAGTATATTCTGGTTACGACATTATAGACAGTAACTCTACTATCATGGATTCTTGGATTACCTGAACATATTTCAGGATCGCATTGAATAATGTTTTTCATCTGTCCTATTCATCCTTGAGTACAATGTTTGCTTCTTTAGAATAATAACCAGGATATTGATCTTCAACCATGCCAGCACTTTTTATTTTTGAAACTACTGTTGGAACCTCTTCTTTTATAGTCATTGCTGTATCTACTTCCATAGTCGTGATGCCTCTATTTTTAAAGTCTTTTATATTGTTAGTAACGACTA
>JAAGZO010000841.1 GCA_024206195.1 bacterium
AGTAAAAGAGACAGTTATGGTTACGATTATGATGATTTTGGTAATGTACTTACAGTAGAAACAGACAATTATGGATTGAATACAGATACTAGCGCATTGGAGCTGGCGAATTATACAGTAACAACAAATACATTCCTAAATGAGATCAATAGAAGAAGAGGAAATCCGGATGAGACAATAACGATCACATATGATAAGAAAGGCGCCGGAAAAGTACAGTTAAGGAAAACAACAACGCAGTCAACATTTAATGATCTGGGTAATGTGTTAACGCAGACCACAGAGACAAGACTGGGAGCGGATGAGAAGCTGGACACAAAAGTAGTAACAGTGAACGATCCTAATGAGATAGACGCAGCAGGGAACGCTGGAGTGCAGTATATCACGACATATAAAACGGATAATGACGGAAATATCCCGACAGAAGAGATAGAAGGAGTAGACGTAGAAATAGCGAATTCATATGTAGTAAAAACAAATAGAACATTTGACTCAACAGGAAATGTGATGAACGAGACTAACTTCCATTATACAAAAGAAGGCGGACAGTTCGTGAAGATGGAAGAGATCAGAAGCAGTCTGCATCATACAAGCGGAGTGGCAGGAGAACAGGTCATAGTGAGCTGGAACGGAACAGATAGAACGGAAGATCCGGCAAGCATAACAAAGATAGAGAACTTGTCGATCACAGCGGACGGGAACGTAAAATCATCAGTAGTATCAACATATACAGCAGATGAAGTAACGGTAGAGGCAGTATATGAAATAGAAGGCGACGATACGAGCGCTATAGTCGACTATGATATCACGCTAGGCGACGCATCAAAGAGAGATACGATCACAGTAACAAGTTTTTATAATGTAGGGACAGCAAAAGAACAAACAATATTGACGCAGCATTATAAAGAAGGAGCATGGTCAACAGGAACTCTGCAGAAAATAAGCAATGTCGCTCTAGACGGAACAGACGGAGTAGACTGGAGAGGCAGAGTAACCGCATCAACGACAACAAGTTATAAAGGAGCAACAGAGGCAAGTGGTATTGAAAGTAAAAGAGACAGTTATGGTTACGATTATGATGATTTTGGTAATGTACTTACAGTAGAAACAGACAATTATGGATTGAATACAGATACTAGCGCATTGGAGCTGGCGAATTATACAGTAACAACAAATACATTCCTAAAT
>JAAGZO010000842.1 GCA_024206195.1 bacterium
AACAATGCCTGTAAAGACAAGAAATCAAAGGGAAGGGAAGATGAAAGGTCAGGTTGTGGCTTAGCTGGGAAATAGAGACCTCTAGGAGGCAAAATAGTGCATTTGATACCAAAATAGTCTTCATGTCCGTTTTAAAGTTTGACCTTATGATTTCAGGTGCACCTATCAGAAAATATTTATACATGTTTACGAATGGATATAGTGATGCGAAATCAAAGTAATTTATTTGCTTGCCATCACCCGCTTCTTTATACATCCATAATGTATTAACGTGACCACCGGAAAGCGCTTGCCTAGGCCTTAGCGGCTCCTTTAGTCCACCCTTACTTCTTACGAATTGCTTGAGCTCAACATTTTCTGCTATTTCGCGCCTGAACTGGCACTCCTACTTCTCGATTACCATATTGCCTTTGTTGCGCAAATCCTTCCTTTTAATGACAGTCTTATCATAGCACTCTCGCATAGTGGCGCATGAGAAAGGCTCTCTTTTGAGACTTTCCTGACATTCGTGGCCATGCCAGAAACAGCCGAAAAATTCTAGCACTATTTTACTGCAGGCGCCCACAT
>JAAGZO010000843.1 GCA_024206195.1 bacterium
CTCAAAGAGCATAAATTACCATTGATGATTCAAAGGAGATATCCTAACGGTAAAGTAATAGAGATACCTGTATCTGATATGAAGCTTTGAGAAATAACAGAAATAATGAATATGATACTAAACAGTATCATATATACTTAATTCTCTAGGCCTTGAGTATAAATGGTTCAAAACTAAATTTGAATCTTATTCAAAGAGGTCTAGAAAAATTAGAAAGCATCAATATGAAAAATAAGGAAAAAGAATATAGAATATCTAAAAGAGGTATACGACAAGTAAGAACTATAGGGACCAAGCGATGGCTCAAGAGATGCTCCGTAGATGGATGTACTAAGAGTGCTCTAGGTAAGACGGATACCTGTGCAGCACATGGTGGAGGTAAGAGTAAGAAAGGTATATTACCAGCTAAGTTTCGCATAATAGAACATAGATGGACAAAATATGGTAATCAACTAGATGTAACTAGAATTAAAATACCAGGACCTGATGTGAGTCTTACAGAGTTCTTAGATCAGTTTCAGCTAGCACTAGAAGCAATCAAAAGAAGACTCAATTATAGTGAAAAACCACCACCTGAAGGGAGAATCCCAATAAATTTATATTTGAATTGGGTATCACCTGACGGAAAGACAGTAATATGGAGGACCTTGAAATTTAGAAGCTATACTTCAGTTAGAGAACAGATACTTGCAATAAATGATAGAGTAGTTACCCATGGATCAGACCAGATGCCTATTGATTACACCTTCAACCCTCAAATATTTGAAATATATGCCATCATCCCAGCCAAAGGTGGGGCAAAGAACAACAATTACAAGGTAACTAAGACTGATAAATTTGATGTATTATATACATACTATCCTAATAACAAAACCAATGACTGCTTAGTCTATATACTGAAGCAGAGACTGGGTATCAAGAAGCATTGTAGGAAACTCAGAACCATGTTAGGGTTAAAACAAGGGGAGAAGATAAGTTTACTAAGTTTACCAAGCATTGAGAGTCAACTAGATGTGAATATAGATGTCTTTGATTTGGATGATCACCTCATTTATCGCAATGAAGACAGGGACAAGCTACATCACATTGAAGTTGTATTAGATGGTGAACAACAGCATTTCTATGATCTCATAAAACGTAAACTGACAAAGGCTCAACTTAGGAAGAAGTTGAAGATGAATCAGAAAAAATATGAGATGAACAGGAAGTTGAAAAATGAAAGAATCAATAAGAAGAAGAAGAAAGAGTTCAAAAATTTATTCTTTGATATTGAAACGATCTCAGATGTAACTGATCCCTGTATGTTGGTTCCCTACTGTGTAGGTTGGTATTACTTTGATGGAGACAAGTGGAAATATCAAGCCAAATATGGGCTCAAAACATCGATGGTTGACTTCATTGCATGGATCTTAAAAAACGAAGTCAAACATGGTCCATTTAGAATTATTGGTTACAACTCAAGCAGGTTTCATAACTTTGTGTTAGCCCACTACGCTAACAACTACTACGAAGCTGTCACTATTCCAATTTATGCAAACAATACCATCTATCGGGCTATTATAAATAGTTCTATTACTTGGGACTTGTGTCAATTCACCCAGACATCATTGGCTCAAGCTTGTAAAAGTTTCAACAGTAAGACTCATAAACTTGAGGGTTTCGATCATATAGGACCCCAGACTGCCTTTGATAATTCACTCTTTGATGATTGGTTAATTGATAACAAAGAATCTCTTAAAAAGTATCTGTATAATGATGTTAAATCACTGCAAGAGCTGTTTGAGATCGTATCAAGTTCAGTACAAGAACTAACAGGAGCTCAAGTAACTTCTCATCTAACCATAGCTGGAATGGGCTACGCTCTGTTCAGCAAAGAAGCTGACTTTGAGAAAATTAAAGATGTTGAGATGGATGACTTTTTCAGAGAGAGCATCATAGGTGGAAGAACTCAGACTTTTATTGGTAAGAGACATATCAAGAGTAAACATAGTTTCAAATTTGCTGATGTTAACAGCCTATATCCTGCAGTCATGTTGGATAATGAATTCCCAATAGGAAGCCCAGTGAAAGTTGAAAAATATGTACCAGGTAAGTTAGGGATATATAGGTGTAGAGTAACACAGACATTGTTGAAGAGAAAGTTAAATGATAGCGTAATTGGTAAGCTGGATGTGCCTTGTGTTATCCCTTATAGAGCTCCTGGGTGTAACCTTGACTGGAATTTTAGAGAAGAGATTCAAGTTACTCTGACTTCAGTTGACATTGAATGTGTTAGAAGAGCTGGATATCATGTTAAAGTTGGTACTGGGATTATCTTTGAAGAGACAAGTACAACTATTTTTGATTCATATATGAAACCATTCAAAGCTAGAAAGATAGCAGAGGATCTTCTGAAAGAACATCATTCTAAGCTGTATAACTCGGGCATTAGAAACATGTGTAAACTTTTCATGAATAGTCTCTCTGGGAAACTACTTGAAAGAAATCACAAATACAGACAGGTCTTCATCAAGTCAGAGTTTCAGTTCAATAAGTTTTTAACTAAGGTAAGGCTTGAGTCGATTGAAGCTTTCACAATGGGTAGTTTGACCTACATGAAGGGTGAAAATCTCGACCAAGCTAGAAAATTTATGCCTGTTTACATGGGGACATTTGTTTATAGCTATGCAAGGTCTCTGATGTTTGACAAGATTTTAAGTAAATACCCTGTCTATTACATGGACACCGATAGCGCTTTAGTTAGTAATGAAACCTATGAAAAGTTTACTCATCTTTTAGGTAACAAATTTGGTCAACTCTCAGATGATGTCTGTAAAGCCTTTAACTCAATCTATGTTGTGGCTCCAAAATCTTATGGATTATTTGAAGACAAGAAGCTAGTCAAATTCAGGTTCAAAGGAGTGAGGAGCACTGATACTTATGATAATGAAGCTGGTGATAGAGTAACTGTAGGTGATATTGA
>JAAGZO010000844.1 GCA_024206195.1 bacterium
AGAAAGGTTTAGTGGTAGTGACAATTCAATTCAATTCAATTCAATTCAATTCAATTCAATTCAATTCAAATTCATCGTTTATTCTGTTAGAGGGTTCTCGTATGCTCCTCATTCCTCAGCCTTTGCTTTTCAGTCCGCGCTGCTCACTCAGCACCAAAATTACTCCACCTAACTGGCCAGCCCCTTTATGCATTTATGTAAATTATCTAGAATAAACCACACAATGGAAAATTTCGGCTTCAGATAGCTAGGAGGAATTGATTGACGCATGGGCTTTTAAGAACGGAACAATGGGAGACGATTCGCAAGACAGTCAATACTCAATGAGGTTGTCATAGACAAATCTGGTGTCAAGGTAACTGCCTATAAACGAACCTCTTCGCTTGCCAACTGCTAACTGCGAGCTTCCCAACTTCTTACCTGATTCTCGCCTGAAACACTTTGCTTCTCGCATTCAGCACTCGATGGCATCACCGAAGACTGAACTTCTCCTTTTCCTCTTCATCATTTCTGGTTCAGTCATCTTCGATGAAAAGACTCGAGTCGTTTTTGGACAAAACGAAAACGGTAAGTCTTACCGATAACATATAGAGTATAACTGTGCTGCACTGCAACATAGGCGATCATTTTACTTTCACCCTAATTTCATCCAGACCAGATCTCATCACGTGTTTTTGCTTAGGTGTAAAACATAACCCAGTACATCTACCGTATTCCTCCCAATAGAATCCCTCCAATAGTAGCAATCTCTCCAATAGTAGCAACCCCTTTGAGGTAGATTGAAAAAATAATAGCAATCCCTCCAATAATAGCAATCCCTAATAATAGCAATCCCATGCTTTCAAGGCAGATGGACCCTGTCCAGTGGGAGAGAATGGGAAAGAGCACGAATCAAATGCAGAAGGGAATGAGTCCTTGTTGGATGATGGAGATGGAGGTTTCTGTAGTGATGACAAAATAGAATTCTAACATTATTGAATGTTCACGGAATGTTTACTGAATGTCAAGATAAAAAATATTTGCTTTGAAAAAATAATAGCAATCCCTCCAATAATAGCAATCCCTCCAATAGTAGCAA
>JAAGZO010000845.1 GCA_024206195.1 bacterium
ATCAAGTTGACTGCTTCCTCTATTGTAGTTCCAATCAAATCTCTACCAGTTATACCAAAGGTCACCAATTCTTGCCTGGTCATCGATGATAGTATTCTTCTGGCCATTGCTGCATCTATGGTGGTATCTTTATCTTCCTTGCTGAGAATACTATTTATGGCTATCGCTATTGAAGCAAATCTGTCAAACTTTACATGAGTAATCTCTTCAGTTTTAGGCAAACTTATTTCAAATTTTTCTTCTACTAACCCCCCTGCCTTACTCTGACGCAAAGCCTCTAATGCGCTAACAATCGCACTATTCCTGGAAGCAACAACCAATTTCTGACCATTATATAATCTGAACAAAGAAATAAGATAAAGTGGTAATTCCTGGGATGTAATGTACAATTTCCCTGCGGTTTCTTTAATTATTTTGGCAAGCGATCGATCCGGGAATTTCAGTTTATCCCTGATCAAATAATCTATGTAGCGGATTGATCTTTCGCGATTAGGAAAAGTAGAGAGGGCTGTGCTGCGAAACGCATCTGCCTGATCTGCGCTTAATCTGAAAGCTATTTGTAGCTGGATAAAGGAACTCTCCAGGCGCTCATCAATGTTTTCAAAAACTCTAACAACCGGAGTCTGCACTCGATAACGAGCTTCAGCCTCTTGATTCTGGTGATGTGTTCCTCGATTTAATTCATGAACAAAAACTGAAGGTAAATCATATTTAGATTCATAAAGGATTGGTCTCTCGATATATAAAATACTAGTACGATCTTGATAATAAGCACCAAAATGAACTTTTTTGGTTGCAACAACCACTACATGCGGTAACTGCTTGGTTGATTTTATTCTGCCTTCGGCTTCTAGGAAGTTTACTGCCTTATCAATTGCCGGCTCAATTAACTGACTCTCCAAAAGCGTAGGCACGCAACACTCTTTACGATCCCTGATTAAATGCTTATCCAGGCGCCTTTCGCTACGTTCTAGTGAATAACCGTTGTAGCCGCTGTCTACCGCCTTAAATCTCAAATCATTTGAATGCCTATTCGAAAATACTTCAGAAGTTCCTTCAACCTGTAAGATATTAAAGGTTTTGGCATAACGCCCTGCCAATTCTCTTATTTGATTCGTTATATTATAATTACATGAGCTTCGATTACGAAAAGTAGCAACTCTTGCTAAAGCTAACTGCAAATGAAAAATAATCTTCCCAGATGTCAATCTGATAGCACCTTTAACAAATTCATCTTGAGCTTTTTTCCACTCTGCTCGCCAAAAACGGATAACTTCTATTTCTTCACAAGGACGAAATAGTTTGCGAAGTCCAATCAATTTTTGTGGGATCTCAACTCCTCCATTCAAGACCAATCTAGCTAGTTTCTCGATAAAAAGCATATAGCTACGGGCATCCTCAAGAGAAGCTATGTTCGGTCGACAATATTCATACACAAGTAAATTAGTAACAATTGCCTCTGGTCGATCTTGGTGCACCGTTTCTGGAAATTCGAAACTTCCTTTGATTTTCACGTCAACCAACCAACGAACAATTTCTCCAATTAGTTCTTCAGAAACTGACGCTTTGCCGTACGGCATGATCATTTCAGCAACTTTTCGAATAAGAAGTAAATACTGTCTGTAATCACTGTGGCTACTATCTGCGATTGACAACCTCTGTAGGCGATGTTCTTCACCATCAAAGTTGATCTCTTTGAGCTTATTTACTGCAACCTCTTGATGAAAAATTATTGGTTCTAAATCCTGCCAATCTTCAGGAACCTGGGCCCATGAAGAAACTTCCGCGAAAGCATCAGGAGGAAATCTTGAACAATCATGAAAAGGCACAAAGGTAAATGGAGCCTGAGAACTAAAGGCTTGATGAATAACTTTAGCAGGAATAACCAATCCCCCAATATTTACCAAATCATCAACAAACACAATTCCTTTTCTTTTGATATATTGACCAGTCTTGGTGTAGGATAAAAGCCTTTGCAATAAAGGTAAAGTTGAATATTCAATAGGGTTATATGTAAAATAAGCGTTGATTTCCTCTTCCATAATTATTCCGATGCGTTTGGTCTCCTTAAGTATACCGCTACTCTTTGCATTTTCCCTTTTTGCCCTAAATAAAGTGCCTCTTATTTTCTGCTTTGGTAAATTTAGTTCTGGATAAACTTCCGCTGCTTCACGGGCACGCTGAAGCCAATCAAGCAATGCTTCCATAACAATTTCATCTTGAACGCCAAATTCTGCCATTCTACTAATTGCCTTAATGTTGAGTCCCATTTTGATTCTGCGTGACGATTCGATTAAGCTTCTTGCTGCAACAAAACGAACATCAATCTTCCCCTTATCAGCAATCAAGTTGACTGCTTCCTCTATTGTAGTTCCAATCAAATCTCTACCAGTTATACCAAAGGTCACCAATTCTTGCCTGGTCATCGATGATAGTATTCTTCTGGCCATTGCTGCATCTATGGTGGTATCTTTATCTTCCTTG
>JAAGZO010000846.1 GCA_024206195.1 bacterium
TCAAATGCAGCTTGACAAGCAGAAGTCCAATGAAAATTATCGGTCTTTAATAAACTATGAAGAGGAGAAGCTATAGTGGCAAATTGACAAATATAACGTCAATAATAACTAGCCATTCCAAGAAAACATTGAACACCTGTTTGATCAGAGGGTTCAGGAAACTTCTGAATGTCGACAATTTTCTTGGGGTCGGTATGAAGTCCGAATTTACTAACCATATGACCTAAATAGAGAACTTCGGTTCATCCAAAACAACACTTCATAGGCTTAAGACGAAGATTATGCTGATCGAGTCGATCGAAAACCTTCTGTAAATTTTCAAGATGTTCAGGAAAAGTTACGGACCATACGAGGACATCATCCAAGTAACAAGCGGCAAAATCATTTTGCAGACCTGCTAAAACAAAGTTCATCAGACGTTGAAATGAACTAGGTGCTCCTTGCAGTCCATATGGAACTTTAGTATATTCGAAATTTCCAACGTGTGTAGTGAATGCGGTTTTCTCGATATGTTCGGGAGCAATGGACAATTGATGAAAGCCGGCACAAAGATCCA
>JAAGZO010000847.1 GCA_024206195.1 bacterium
AAGCGGCGTGGCAGGCGAACAGATCATACTTACATGGTATGGGACGGATAGATCGGAAGACCCGTCAGGGATCACAAAAGTAGAGAATATCTCAATTACAGCAGATGGTAATGTAAAAAAATCGATCGTATCAACATATGGTACGGATGAAGCAACAATAGAAGAAGTATATGAAGTTGAAGGAGATGATACAACACAGGTAGTAGATTATGCTATTACACTAGGCACCGCATCCAAGAAAGATACGATCAATGTAATGAGTTTTTATAATGTAGGAACAGCGAAAGAGCAGACAATACTTACTCAGCACTTCAAAGAAGGTGCATGGACAACTGGAACGCTTCAGAAGATCTCAAACATAGCACTAGACGGATCAGACGGAGTAGATTGGCGCGGAAGAGTAACAGGGTCAACGACTGTGAGTTATAAAGGCGCAACAGAATCCAGTGACGTAGAAAGTAAGAGAGACAGTTATGGTTATAGTTATGATGATTTTGGTAATGTGCTGACAGTTGAAACAGACAATTATGGAGTAAATACAGATACAGGCGCATGGGAGCTGGCGAATTATACAATAACAACAAATACATTCCTAAATGAAATAAATGCAAGAAGAGGAAATCCTGACATAACAGAGACAATTACATACAATTCGAATGCAACTGATAAGGTTCAGCTTAGAAAAACAACAACAAATTCAACATTTGATACATTGGGTAATGTTCTGACCCAGACTACGGAAACAAGACTAGGGGTAAGTGAGATACTTGACACGAAAGTGGTGACAGTGAACGATCCTAATAAAATGGACGCAGCAGGAAACGCAGGCGCACAGACAATAACAACATATAAAGCAGATGATGATGGAAATATCCCGACAGATGGTGCGGGGAACGAGATCGAGAATTCATATGTAGTAAAAACGAATAGAACGTTTGACGTGTCAGGCAATGTGACGAATGAGAACAATTTCCATTATACAAAAGAAGGCGGAGACTTTGTAAAGATGGAAGAGATCAGAAGCAGCCTGCATCATTCAAGCGGCGTGGCAGGCGAACAGATCATACTTACATGGTATGGGACGGATAGATCGGAAGACCCGTCAGGGATCACAAAAGTAGAGAATATCTCAATTACAGCAGATGGTAATGTAAAAAAATCGATCGTATCAACATATGG